>NZ_JBILYB010000002.1:0-112753 GCF_044378005.1 Prosthecobacter sp. | reverse complement strand
TGCCCTTCACTTCCTCTCCCTCATTCAATTCGCCTCCATCATCGACTGGCTCAGATACGGTTGTTGAGGGTTTTCAAACACCGCCTAGTTCTCCGCTCACAGCGACATGGGCTTCATGGCGGCGCCTTTTTCCAGACAGGGAGGGATGGCGCGGCGGAAGTCGTCGAGACTGACGGGCTTGGTGAGGAAGGAGTTCATGCCGACGGCTTTGCATTCCTCACGCACGCCGGTGAGAGCGTGGCCGGTCATGGCGATGATGGCGGGCTGGTTCTTGAGATTGAAGTTGGAGCGGATGCCCTTGGTGGCGTCAATGCCACCCATGACGGGCATTTGGAGATCCATGAAAATGAGATCGTAACTGCCGCTGCCTGACATGTGCATGGCTTCCTGGCCGTTGTTGGCGACATCAATGGTGCTGTAACCGAGACGCTGGAGGAGCATGACGGCGATCTTTTGATTCAATGGCTGATCCTCGACGAGGAGAATGCGGGCGGGATGCTGTTTGGCGAAGCTGTCTCCCCCTGTTTGAGCAGCAGCAGCGATGGCGCGATTCGTCGATTGGGAAATCTGGGCATCGTGACCGGCAGAGGCCGCGCGGTTGCTGCCATGGGATGGCGCCCAATCGAGGCTGGAGGCATGAAGTGTGGATGGCTCTGCAGGAGGGGGCGGCTCACCTTTCGTGACCGGTGGCAATGCAGGCTGAAGGGTGGGCATTGGAATGGCCTGATGCAGTGTCTGCTGGAGGACGGCCAGGGGGGTAACGGCTGGAGCCGCCATGGCGGGGCGCAAGCGAGGTGCTGAGGTGGTCTGTGTAAAGGCAGTGGTGCGATCGAGCGAGGTGGTCTGGGGATTGCCAGCGACTCGTGGCATGCGGATGAGTTCAGCGAGGGAGCGGAGAAGTTCACGACGCTTGGCAGGTTTGGCGAGCTTGGCAAAACGGACGCAGCCTGGAGGGGCGTAGTGGTCGCGAAATTTCCAGCGCGTGAGGGGGAGGAGGACGATGATGGCAGCGCCCTGTGCCATGGCTGTCTGGAGGACAGGCTGGGCGGACTCGGGCGAGTGGTCGCGAGCATCAAGGATGAAGACGGCGGGATCTCTGAGGTCACTGGCGAGTTCGGCAGGAGAGACGTCCACCCGTGCCTGGGGAATGCCGGAGATGCCCCATAGCTGAAGGGTCTGCTGGAGGATCTGCTGTGTGGTCGTGTGGGGGCTGTGATAGACGACACGTTTGTCACGCACGGTTTCAGTCCAGGCGACCTCCTCTTCACGACCTTCGGTGTCCGGGGTGATGCGGAGGGGGATCTCGAAGAAGAAGTCAGAGCCGCGCCCTTCTTCGCTGACGACGCTGACTTCACCGCCCATGAGACGGCAGAGCCTGCGACAGATGGCGAGGCCAAGTCCGGTGCCGCCGTATTTACGCGTGGTGCTGGCATCGGCCTGAGTGAATGCCTGGAAGAGCTGGCCGATGTTGTCAGCCGGGATGCCAATGCCGGTGTCACGCACAGAGAAGTGGAGATGTGGGATGTCCCCCTCTTTGGTTCGGCGACTGACCTGGCGTGCAAGGATGAGGATCTCTCCTTTCTCGGTGAATTTGATCGCATTGCCGGTGAGATTAACGAGCACCTGCTTCACACGCTGGAAGTCACCGATGAAGTAGCGGGGGAGTGCGGCATCGACGTGGAAGTTGAGTTCGACACCCTTTTCTGCGGCGCGGTAGGAGAAGACGTCGGCCACCTCAGCGAGAAGTTTTTCCATGTCCACGGGAGCTACTTCGAGTTCCATTTTGCCGGATTCGATCTTGGAGAAGTCGAGAATATCACTGATGAGGTGGAGGAGTGATTCACCCGAGGAGCGGATCATGCGCACGAGTTCTTCCTGTTCCGGGGCGAGGCCAAGCTCCAGGAGGAGGGAGGTGGTGCCGATGATGCCATTCATGGGCGTGCGGATCTCATGGCTCATGTTGGCGAGGAAGTCGCCTTTGGCGGCAGTAGCCTGCTCGGCCTGCTTGCGGGCGTTGTGGAAGTCCGAGAGGATCTGGGATCGCTTCCCCTCCTCTTCCTGGAAGTGGGAGAGGGCGTCGTTGAATGCCTCTTGCAGGGCATCGAGATCGTCGCTTCCATGAGCTGGGAGGCGGTGGTTGAGATTTCCCTGGCGGATGGCCTGGAAGCCCTGGCTGAGTGTCGAGGTCTTGCGTGTGATGGTGCGGCCGAGCCAGAAGAAACCCAGAACGGCAGGCAACAGACCAGCGACTCCCCCAAGAATGGGTACCATGAGACGTGGCAGGCTGAGCAGATGGGGTATCTGTACGAGCGGCTGGCGAACGATGACCCCGCCTGCGATACGCCCGCCAGCATCGAAAAGAGGTCCGCCTGCGACAATCCATTCACCTTTGCTCATGAGGCTGGCCTTGAGCGAGATGGGTGCATCTCCGACCACCATGCTGGAGCCTGCGAGGATGCGGTACATGATGTCTTCGACCTTGTCTGATTCAGGTTCCAGGGGCAGCAGATGCTCTGCGGTATCGTGGACGACGATGTAGGGCGTCTTATCAAGCACGGCTTCTTTTTCGCTGCGGTGAGGGCCGGCGATCTCGATACGCAGACCGAGTTCCTGGATCATGGCAGGCACATCGACGATCTGGAGCCGCATCTGAAGATGCACGATGGACTCGGCATTCAAATTTCTCATGCCGGCGAGTTCGTCGGGCTTGAGGGCCTGGGAAGTAAGTTCGTTTTGCGCAGTGCGGACGATGCTCCCGAGGTAGGAGCGCTGAACCATGCGGAGGGTGAGAAACTCCTGCCAGATGAAGGCGGCGGAAGTCACCAGGACTCCGATGCTCATGGCGGTGACACCGAGAAGGGTGAACCTTTTGGCGATGGAGAGGCGGAGTTTCATGCCTGGGTGAATGCGGCGGTTTTATCACGCACCAGACAGCGCCTGACGATGGCGCAGAGCGCCTCGATGGAATAGGGCTTTTGCAGGATGTCGGCAAAGCCTATGGCCTGACATAGGTCACGGGCATCCTCCTGGAAGTAGCCGCTGCAGGCGATGACTGAGATGCCTGGATCGAGTCTCTGGATGGACTCCAACGCATCAAAGCCGGACATGCCACCAGGCAGGGTGAGATCCAGGACCAAGACATTGAAGGGGTCCGGCTTCTGCATGGCTGCTTCAATGAGTTCGATGGCGGTCTCGCCGGAGTGACAGCCAGTGACCTTGAATCCCTGGGATTCCAGCATGGTGCAGGCCATGGTGAGCACATGAGGCTCATCATCGACAACCAGAATCTGCCCGGTAGGCCGGGACGCGGCAGAAGAGTAGGGGTGGGTGTCAGGATTCATGGCGTAAAGAGAGTGGGTGATCTCAGGTCAGGGCGGTGTAGGCGAGGCATTTGATCTCATCGAGGCTGGTATGACCGGCGATGACTTGCATGAGCCCTTCCTGGTAGAGTGAAAAGAAGCCGTTTTTGAAGGCGGCGGCGCGCATGGCGGACATGGGTGCAGCCTCCTCGACGAGATCCCGCAGTTCAGTGTTCACCTCGCAGAGTTCCATGAGGGCCACGCGGCCCGAGTAGCCGGTGCCATGACATTCCTGACATCCGACCGGAGAAAAAATGGGCTGGGTGAGGGGCTGGGAGATGACGTTTTGTTTGGCCATCATGTCCTGGATGTCCTGCGGCACCTGCATGGGGCGCTTGCAGTAACTGCACATTCGGCGGACGAGCCGCTGTGCCTGCGAAAGAGCCAGACAGTCGGCGAGCAGATATTTTTCCACGCCCATGCTCATGAGCCGGGAAACGGCACGAAGGGAGTCATTGGCGTGCAACGTGGTCAGCACGAGATGTCCGGTGAGGGCGGCATTTACGGCGGAGTTCGCCGTCTCAGAATCACGTGATTCACCGATGAGGATGATGTCCGGGTCAGCTCGCAGGAGGGCGCGCAGACCATTGGCAAAGCTGAGCCCGTGGTGCGGGTTCGTCTGGGTCTGGTTGATGCCCTCGATCTCGTATTCGATCGGGTCTTCGATGGTCTGGATGTTGACGCTTTCGTCGTTCACGCTGTTGAGCAGCGCGTAGAGCGTGGTCGTCTTCCCCGAACCTGTGGGGCCGGTGACGAGGATCAGCCCCTGGTCACGCGTCATGGTGCGGTTGAGGATGTCCACCTGACGCTGTCCGAGATTGAAATCACTGAGCCGCTTCACGCCGTCCTGCTTGTCGAGGAAGCGCATGATGATCTTCTGGAATTCGCGGCGCGTGGGTACAGCGGCGACGCGGACGTCCACACGACGGCGGCCTACACTGAGGGCGAAGCGGCCATCCTGTGCCTCCTGCCGGTTCTGATTCATGCCAGCGTAGTTTTTGATCAATGCCACGAAGCGATTGAGCAAAGCCTCAGGTGCCGTGAGGATGGTTTTCATGTTCCCGTCCATGCGGGCGCGGAAACGGGCGAGATTATAAAATTTCTCCAGATGAAGGTCAGAGGCACGGCAGCGGATGGCGGTGAATAGCGCCCACTGGACAAGTTCCTCGGGCGTGTGGTTGGGGCTGGCCGGATTGATGCGGGCCATGTCCTCCGGCATGATGTCGATGACGCTCTCATTGCCAGATGCGGAGGCACTGAGGGTTGACTTGTCCATCTTGACGCCGCTGGGGTCAAAGGTGGCTCCTGCGCGGTTGATGGCGTCCCTGATGGAGGCGGGATCTGTGAGGACCGTGACGATCTTCACGGCCGGATTCCCCATGCTCAGCCATTCGTCCTCGAAAGCGTAGCTGTCCGCGTGCTCACTGAGCATGAAGACGGCGTTTTTGCCGATGTAGAGGGGATAGACGTTGTGCCTCTCCAGCAGAGGCAGCGGGAAGAAGGTCTGCCTGGGGGCCTCGGCAGCCGAGAAGCAGAAGTCCCGTCCATGCGTGACCATGAAATTGAGCGCCACACCCAGATTGCGCTGCACGATATTGAAGTGTCCGATGCCGAGCTTCGGATTCTTCTCCTTCTGGCCTTCGTAAAATCCGCGCAGCTTGGTGATCTCCGTCTGCTCGTACGGGTAGTGCTCCATCAGCCACTCGAAGGTGCCTTCCAAACCCATCTCATCAAAACGAGGCGGCTCCATGCCCTCAAAGGCATTCTGTTGGGCGATGGGAAGCTGCCCGAAGCGCTGCACGAGATCTTTTCTCGTCTTTTGATATTGGTCCGGGGTGATGAGCACCCGGAGCGTGAGAAACGCCGGCACTCCCCAGGTGTCGCCCGCGCGTGGGTTATGATGCGCCATGACGACGAGCGGACCAAACATCATCAGCGGAAGCCAGGGATCGGCGACATACGGTACACGGCCCAGCTTGCGCACGATGCGCTCCGCTTCCGGTGAGCAGCTCTCGCGCATGAGCGTCACAGGCAGGATGCGGTACTGCATGGCCAGCCCTTCGATGGAAAGGATTGCCGCCTGCTTCGTGTCGATAGTCGTGGCAGCCGTATTACCTGCTTCCCCGAAAGAATCGGGTGGCGGTGCTGCGGTGTCTGGAAGCTTGAAGGAAGACATGAAAAAGGGCAGGCTGAGGACTTGAATCAGCGACCGTTGGAGTTGTAGTTCGGCGGGTACTCCCGCGGCTCTCCGATGTCTGAACCATCGAAGACAACCTTTAAACCAGAGCCCGTCGTGCCGGGGCGAAGCAGTTCAAATCGGCGCCCCGTCCAGCGCAGCCGGAAGTCATTGACCGAGGATGAAGTCGTCGGGCGGTAGCGTGGCTCGATGAAGGGGCTGTTGACTTCCGCCTTATCAGGATCGGGGTTCCGGTACTGCATGTCCATGAGCACGAGCTGCTCGTCCGTGGTGTTGGCATCCACACGGGTGAACACATATTCCTTCACGCTCGCGGCACGTTCAGACATCCCTCGGTTCAGCATCTCCAGTCGGTCCACCGCCAGAACGCCCCGTGCGGTGGAATAGTTGTCACTCATCTGCAGGACGACGATGGATGCGAGAATCCCCAGGATGGAAATGGTCGTGATCATCTCCGTGAGCGAAAACGCCTCAGCATCCCCTTGAAGAGGATGCTGTGGAAGCGGTGTCCTGGATTGGCAGCCGAAACGCATGTCGGGGTGGGCGGGATTGTTCTTCAGTAGGCAATGACACCGCTGGGACCAGTCAGTCGGGCCTTCGTCATGCTCGTTATGGAATCTGGGAAGACGATGCTGTAATCCGAGGGCAGAAATGCTGTCAGAGTGGTTTCTGAATAGGCCAGATAGGGCCGGAGGAGGTTGTACTTGGCGGTGGACGTGGTGGCATTGCCCCAGTTCACGCTGGCCTGTGTTCTGCCCAGCACCTGCATGTAGGTGGACATCGAGAGATTCAGCGACTCCGCACGCGCGATGGCCAGATTCCTCTCACTGTCTCCGCGCATTCGCGTGATGGATGGGATGGCCAGGAAAGCGATGATGCCGATAATCGACACACACGCGATCATCTCCACCATGGAAAAACCGAAGCGCCGGCGACCTCGGGAACCGGAAACAATCGAGATTGGATTCATCGTGAAGTTCATCGCAGGGGTTGTTTACTCATTGACCATGTCTACCATCGGGAAGCCCCCATCCTGCCAGGTGGGTAGATTGAGGTACTGGCTGCTGCCCTTCAGCGCCTTGCTGTAAAGCCGGTCTGTTCCCGTGGTGTATTCCAGAAAATGATCCGCCGTGGTCTTGTCGATGAATCCATTCTTCGCACTCAGATCACTGGAGGCAGGATTGGGCACCAGCAGATTGAAACGTGCAGACGTGGTCGCGAGTGAATTGTAAAGAGTGCGCAGACTGGCAAGACTCCGAACCTGGGCTGTCTCATTCCCACTGCTGTCACGGACGCGCGTATTGGCCATCACCCAATTCACCAATGCCTCGTTCAGTACAGTCTGTTGCTGACGGGCGACGACACGATTCGCATCACGAGCCCCATTGGAAACAGCACTCAGCGCCAGAGCAGACATGATCCCAATGATGGCAATAGTAAAAACTGCCTCCACAAAGGTGAAGGCCGACGATGATCGACTTCTTGGTTTGATTTGAGAGAGCATGGATTATTTAGATTAAATCATAATTATCATACAATCCATATTAATTATCGCCAATGGCAAAATTTGCGAAATCATGCCTTCGCTCGCCATTCGGGAAGGACCTCCCACGCGGACAGCCTCGGCAAAACATCCGGTCAAATCAGCGAGAACACCTCAGGCCCAGAGGGAATGCGCATCATCGAAGTGGTGAAGTCCTTGGAATATTGCCACTCAAAGGCATCAGCGTTCACTCGTATTAAACGCAATTATTTTGCTATAACTCTTGACTATAGTGCAACTTTATTGCTTTAAATGCAGCGTTCATGCCTCTTATGACAGCCTATCCCGCCTCTCTTTCTCTGGCCGCCTATGCAATCCTGACCTTTCAGGTGACGACCTCTCAAGCTCAGACATCCGCTCAATTCTCCGCCCAGCGTCAGCAGCAATACCAATATTCGACCTTCAGCGCCATGTCCTCCCCCGTCGTCCTGCCGATGGACGGGAAGGTGGACGAAGCCGACTGGCTCACGGGCCTGGATGTCAGCCTTTCCGACAAAATCTTCCCCCACGTCCATATCGATACAGCTTTTGGAACCAGCACTCTTGATCAGGAAGAACTCGCCACAGGCCACCATGATCCCATCCGTCGCGACGGAGTGACCGTTCAGAACATCGAGTTCTCCCTCTCCGGGAGACTAGATGACCACAACGAGTTTTTCATCACCTATGCCGGTGCCATCGGGGCAGATCATCACCTCGAGCCCATCTTTGAAGAAGCTTTTTGGAAATTCAAAAACCTTCCTGGCGGCTTCGAACTGCGTCTCGGACGTGTGTACAACCGCTTCGGCATCCAGAACACCTACCATCCGCACGGCTTCGACTGGATCGACCAATATCTCATGAGCACGCGGATGCTTGGAGACGACTCGCTCACCACCCTCGGAGCCGAGCTCACTTGGATCGCTCCCTTGCCGTGGCTTTCCCAGTTTGACTTCGCCATCGGAGAGCCGCCCAGCCACGATGGACACGCGCACCACGAGGATGAGGAGGCGACGCGCTACGTCGCCGATGAATCCTACTTCTCCGAAGACAGTCTCACCTCTGTCGTGAACTGGACGAACGTCGCCTATTACAATGACTTCCATCAGTTCCGATTCGGCGCTTCCGGAGCCTGGGGCGACAACGCCAGTGGCTACCGCACCAGCATCTATGGCGCTCATTTTGAATACCAGTGGCGGGAAAATGGCTTCGATCCCGGCGGCCGCTACTTCCGAGTTCGTTCGGAGGCGATGACGAACCGCTACCGAGTCGAAGATGAAATCGTCGAAGGCCGTTCCCCCGAAACTCAGCAGGACTTCGGAGCCTACCTCAGCGCCCTTTACGGCCTTTCAAACCACCTCGAACTCGGCCTGCGCGGTGAATTCGTTTCTGGCAATAGCGACACTGGCCAGGACTCCCGCTTCCGTGTCAGCCCAGGTGTCACCTGGTATGCCAATGATGCCCGCACTCTCCGTTTCCGACTCCAATACAACTACGACAACTCCAACACACGCGGCACCGACCACGCCATCTGGGCGCAGGTCAGTCTTTCCTGGGGCGGCCCTGAAGTCCGCTAGCTTATCCTTCAAACCTTCGTTTCCTCCTCATCATGAAATCTATCCTCGTTGCTCTTCTCCTGACTCCAGCTCTTGCTAGCGCGGCAGTGAAAGTCGCCACGCTCCATCCCATCCTCGCCGATCTCACCCAGCAGGTCGGCGGAGCCAATGTCGAAGTCGTGGAGATCCTCAAAGCCGGGGGAGACATCCACCACTTCGAGCCCGCCGCGCGTGACATCGCCGCCATGCGCGGCTCCGTGCTTCTGCTCGCCATGGGCAAGCACCTCGAAACCTATCTCGACAAGCTGCGCGACAGCGTGGGCACGGGCGTCAAAGTCATCGAAGTCGGCAAACTCATCCCCTCCGTGAAGCTCGACCCCAGCCAGGAAATCTTCGTCTGCTGTCCCGAACATGCGAAAAGCAGCATTGATCCCCACTGGTGGCACAGCGCCGAGAACATGAAGCGCGCAGCACGGATCATCGCAGATGAGCTAAGCAGCGTCGATCCCGCCAACGAAGCCGCCTATTCCGAAGGCGCCAAGGCCGCAGGCAAACGCTTCGACGAACTGAAAAAATGGGCTCAGCAGCAGATCAGCGCCATTCCTCGCGGAGATCGGAAGCTCGTCACCGCCCACGCCGCCTTTGGCTACTTCTGCAAAGAGTATGGCTTCAAAAGCGTGCCCGTGCTTGGCATTGGCCGCAGCGATGACGCCTCGCCGCAATACATCGCCCTCGCCATCCAGGTCATCCGTGAGCACAAGATCCGCGCCGTCTTCGCCGAAGATCAGGCCAACCCCAAAGTCCTCTCCGAAATTGTCCGCAGCACTGGTGTCAAATTAGGTGCCTCACTCGTCGCCGATGGCACCTCGAAAGAAGCCCACACCTTCGAGACGATGCTCGCGCACAACGTCAAGTCCATCGTCGATGCCTTGAAGCCATCCGCACAGTAGGAAAAAATGGCGGCAGGATTATCTGTCGGGAAGGACAAGAAACTTCCCCTCAAGAAACTTCCCAATGAACAAGCCCCGTGAGACTCTCGTCTGAACCACGGTCCGCTTCCGCCATGAAACAAACTTCGCTCCTCACCCTCGGCAGTCTTTTCCTCATCTCCCTCACCGGGTGCAAACCACCTGACAACACCGCCGCCGAAGAAGCCAGACGCCAGCTCGAGCAAACTCAAGCTGCCTACGCCCAGGAAGCTGCCGACATGAAGCAGCGCAGCGAGGATCTGCAAAAGCAGCTCGCCGAAATGCAACGCGCCCTGCAGGACAAAGAGAACGCCGAGCTGAAGGGAAAGCTCGATGCCATCCAGCAGGAGAATCAAAAGCTCATGGCCGATGCCGAGGCCGCCCGCAGAAAGAGTGAAGAACTGCGCGATGAACTCGCGAGAACTCCGGTGGTTACCACGCCTTACGTGCCACCACAGGTGCCCGGGTCCCAGCCGTGGAATGATCCCAATGCGGATTACTCCATGTTCTACGATTCCCTGAATCCGTATGGCCGCTGGATGGATGTGGACGGCTATGGCTACGCCTTCCGCCCGGACAATGCTGAACGCTCCTCGTGGCGGCCCTATGTGGACGGGCGCTGGGTTTCCACAGATCAAGGCTGGGCCTGGGACTCGAACGAGCCATTTGGTTGGGCCACCTATCACTACGGACGCTGGATCAAAGTCTCACGTCACGGCTGGCTCTGGATTCCTGGCCGCCAGTGGGCTCCCGCCTGGGTGTCATGGCGTCATGGCAGCGACTACGTCGGATGGGCACCCCTGCCTCCGAGCGCCGGTTTCGGCAGCATCGGACATGATTGTGATGCGCGTTACGGCCTGTCCCCGAGCAGCTACACCTTCATCAGTGCGTCAAACTTTGGTCGCAGCAGCTATGTCAATGTGAGCCTCTCCATCTCCAACATCGCCAGCTTCTTCAATCAGACCATCAATGTCACCAACATCGTTGTCGTGCAGCAGAACAACACCTGCATCCAGCGCGGCGGCCCCGCCCTCGACTGGGTGGAGAAGCGCATCGGAGCGCGTGTCGTCCGTGCGCCAGTGCAGGTCGTTCGCACACTGGAGCGCCCCATCGAGTTCCGCCGTGACCGCAGCCAGCCCAGCTTCGTCGCCGCGCCGCTTCCCTCCGGCCGCACCGACCGCAAACCCGTCCTGCCACGCAACGCCGAGCGCATCCAGAAACCCGTCATGCTTAATGCCTGGACGGACGTGCCCGACAACAAGCGCAGCGAACTCCGCGATGCCATCCTCCAGCAATCGAAGCGTCCGCAGCCCAAGCCAGTGCTTGCCGAGTCACCTCGCACACCCGAACCCATCGCCGAGCAGCCACGACAGCCTGGAGATCGCCCCGCCATCCCTCAGCCAGGCCGTGATCGCGGCAACGGCCAACGGCCTGAAATGCCCAAGCTCGAAATCACCCAGGATGCGGCGAACAAAGCCGAACTCGCCCGCCGTGCCGCTGAAGCCCGGATGCAGGAAGCCCAGGCAGATCGTGAAAGGCAGATAGCCGAACAAAAAGAAGCCATGGCATCCCGCCAGGAGGAACTCGCCCGCAGGCAGGCCGAAGCAGCCGCCATGCAGCAGCGGATGGCCGAGCAGGCCAGGGAGGCAAAGGCCACGCGTGAAAAGCAGGCCTCCGAGATGAGCGCCAAAGAAGCCGCCGCCTTGAAAGAAAAGCAGGATGCCGAGATGGCCGCCCAGCAGCAGGAACTCGCCCGCAAACAAGCCGAGGCAGCCGCCATGCAGGAACAGCTCGCCGCCCAGGAAAAGAAAGCCCAGACCATGCGCGAAGAGCAGACTGCCCTCATGAAGCAGCGCGAAGCCGAAGCCCAGCAGGCCAAAGAAGCCGCCATGGCTGCCCAGCAGGCTCAGGCTGAAGCTGAAAAACAACGTGAGATGCAGTCCACGTTGCAAAAAGCGGAGGACCGCAAACAAGCTCAGGTGGAGGCCATCCAAGCCCGCGAAGCCGCCATGGCTCAGCAGCAGGCAGCCAAAGAAGAACTCGTCCGCCGCCAGCAGGAACTCATGCAGCAGCGTGAGCAGCAGGAAGCCATGAAGGCCCAGGTCGAAGCCGCCGAGAAGCAGCGCGCCGCCCTCATGGAACGCCAGCAACAGGAAGCCACCATGCGTGCCCAACAGGAGACCGCTGCCAAAGCCCAACAAGAGGCCATGCGCCAGCAGCTCGAACAACAGGCCGCCATGAAAGCTGCCCAGGAAGCTGCCGAGCGCCAGCGCGAAGCCGCCATGCAGGCTCAGCAGGAAGCCGCCGAGCGCCAGCGCGAAGCCATGCGCCAGCAGCAGGAGGAAGCCCGCCGTCAGGCCGAGGAAGCAGCGCGTCGCGCTCAGGAGGAGGCAGCCCGCCGCGCCGAAGAGGCCGCTCGTCAGAGAGAGCAGAACCAGCCACCACCCGGCCAGTGATTTGCCAATGCGGGACCGGATTGGCGCAAGACCGTGATTGTCGCGGAGGAAAGTCGCGGTAGCATCTTGGCAATCACACTGCATTCATGATCCGCTCCCTCTTCCTCCTCACACTCGCCTCTGCGCTGATCGGCTGTTCCTCCTCTGAATCCGAAAGCGAGACACGGCTTCCGGGTCGCAACATCCTCGATGCCAGCACGCTGAAGGCCGCCCAGACCGGTAAAGTCAGCTTCACCGCCCACGTGAAGCCCGTGCTCGAAGCCAAATGCGCCATGTGCCACAACAAGTCGGCGCAGCCAGGACGACTGAGCCTCGCCAGTCAGGCGGAGGCCGTACAAACCGGCACTCTGGGTGCCTTCATCATCCCAGGACAGCCGGACAAAAGCCGCTTCATCACGCATCTTGGCAGCGCCCATTCCTCTGTGAAGGCCATGCCTCCTGTTGGCGAGACACTGACGCCAGAGGAAGCCGCCTTGATTCGCCGATGGATCGCCCAAGGTGCCGAATGGCCCGCAGGTGCTGCCGGTAAACTCGTCACGGAACGCTGACTCTCTTCACTCCGTGTCTCTGCGTCTCCGCGACATCGCGTCTGTCCTTTGTTCGTTCGGCATCGCCGCATGTTCACCTGACCGACCCCGCGCTGATCTCGTCTTCATCCAAAGCGCGGAGCCGGAGACCATCGATCCCGCGCTGGCTTCCGATCAGGTATCCATGCGTATCGCCACTTCGCTGTTCGAGGGACTTTGTCGTGTGAACTCCACTGGCAGACCCGAGCCCGGCATGGCCGAGCGCTGGGACACCTCCGAGGACAAAAAGACCTACACCTTTCATCTCCGCGCAGGCAGCACCTGGACAAATGGAGCACCTGTCACCGCCCAGGACTTCGTCAGATCCTGGCAGCGAGCTTTGCTGCCGGAGACAGGCTCTGACTATGCCAACCTCATGTTCATCATCCGAGGTGCCCGCGCGTTTTCCGAGGAGACAGACAAAGACTTCTCCCATGTCGGTGTGAGGGCGCTGGATGATCGCACGCTGCAAATCGAGCTGGAAAACCCCACGCCCTACTTCATCGACCTCTGCTCCTTTGTCACGCTGGCTCCCGTGCCGGTGGACACCATCCGCACGCACGACACCGCCTGGATCAAGCCGCAGAACATCGTCACCAACGGAGCCTACCTGCTCGAAGACTGGCGGCTCGATGATCACATCCGTTTGAAAAAGAACCCGCAGTACTGGGACGCGGCGAACGTGAAGCTCAGCACTGTCGAGGTGAAGCCCGTGCAGGATGCCAACACCGCGCTGAGCTACTTCCACACTGGTCAGTGCGACCTCATGATGGACAAGGGTATGGTGCCGCCATCGCTCACTCAAAGGCTGAAGCAGGAGCCCTGGTTCCACACCGGCCCATTTTTGGGCACCTGGTTCATCCGCATCAATGTCACCCGCCCACCCTTCAATGATGCGAGAGTTCGTCAGGCCTTCGCACTCGCCGTGAATAAGAAGCGCATTGTCGAAAAGATCACCCAGCTCGGCGAACCCATCGCCAGCGGCATCGTGCCGCCGGGAACAGGCGCGGATTACCAGCCGCCTCCAGGCCTCGATGTGAATGTGCAGCGTGCCCGCGAACTCCTCGCCCAGGCAGGTTTTCCCGGCGGCAAAGGTTTCCCGCGCATCGAGTATCTCTACATCCCGCTGCCCATCGAGCGCAGCATCGCCATCGAGCTGCAAAGCATGTGGCAGCAGGCGCTCGGCGTGACCGTGAACCTCACGAAGCAGGAGCAGAAAGTCTGGCTGAAGTCCATGCGCGAGCTCGACTACCACCTCTGCCGCTCAAGCTGGGTCGGCGACTACAATGACCCGAGCACCTTCATGGATCTCTTCACCAGCACGAACGGCCAGAACCGCACCGGCTTCAAAAGCCCAACCTACGATGCCCACATCGCCGCTGCTTCGGCTGAAGCTGACATTCCACGCCGCAACAGCATCTTCCAGCAGGCGGAGACGCTGCTCATCAGCACGGAAGCCGCGGTCATTCCGGTGTATCACTATGTCGGCGTGCAGTTCTACCATCAGGAGCGGCTCAGCGGCGTGCAGGCAAACTTGATCGACGATCATCCCTTCCGCTGCATGAGCTGGAAGTGAGTCATCGGATCATTTCCATTCCAGCATGCCTTGCCCGTTGCGGCCATACTTCACCTCCACCGCTTTCTCAGGATGCTTCGGTCCATCGGGAAGCAGCTTGCCAGAGGCATCAAAGAAGTGCGTGCGCCCCGCCTGATGTCGCACCCAGCCGAGCAGAGCACCACTGGTGTCATCGTAGCGGAAAACATCGCGCCAGGGCTTCGGCGTCGTGAGTCTCGGGTCCACCCAGGCAGGAGCGACAGCACGCTCAAGAGCCTCAGGGAACAGCGCTTGACTCATCACCGTCAGATTCAGACTTCGCAGGTAATGCTGATCCGCAGCCGTGAGCTTCTCAGGCGCTGAAACGGTGGACAGCGTGCCACTCGCCTGTTCGATGAGCACCCCCAGATCGATCAGCCTTTGCACTTCACGGCGGAGATCCTCCGCAGCTGTTTTCTTCGGCGAAGCTGCTGCGAGTCTGTCGATCTCCTGACGGAAGGCCAGATAGAGATCGGTGAAGTCCGCCGCGCGGTTGAAGACGATCTCCAGCGCCATCTTCAGGCTGATCTGATCCTTGCTGGAAAGCGGCTTCGCGAGCGCTGAAGCAAGATCCTTTTCCAATGCTGCCTTCGCTGATTCATCAAGCTGTACCCCAGGTGCTGTGAGAGTTTGCCAGCGCTGATCCAGCGGCATCCATGCGGTCTGAATGGCTTTGCGCTGCTCCTCGTTGAGCAGCTTCTCCATGATTCGGCTGCGCAGGCCATCTCCAGACAGCGTGGCGGCCAGCATCACCTTCAGCCAGCGGAGATCACGATCACTCGCAGGCAGTCCGATGTCGGGATTCGGCTTGTGATAGTCGATCTCCGCCAGCCTCCCGCGTTCATTGTAAAAGCGCCGTTCGTTCGGCAGCATGTAGAAGCTGATGATGGCAGGCGCGCTGATGCCCGTGCCACTCGTGGCGAAGACGCCGATGTCCACGCGATGGCTGCGTATGCCCGTGCGTGTGATGATCGGTGGCTGCCAGCGCACACGTAGCCGCATGTAGGGGCCGTTTCCACTGCGGTCGATCCGCACCAACCGGGGATCACCTTGAAGCACCTGCACCGTGGTCTTCACCGGCCTCCCCATGAGGTCTGCACACTTGCTCAGGTCGATGACCATCCCGTACTCGTCCACCGCACCACGGAAGACTCGGGCGATTGAGACACGCGCATCCATCAGCTTGTGGGACACCGGATTCGCTGCTTCAAAGACCTGCTTCCCAGCCTGCGGGTCACTTTCCTCCACCACTTCGAGCTGCACGAGTGGCGGGATGAGGTCTGGCGTCATGCCCTGCGCCATCCGCACCATCGCCTCCTCATTGAGCAGCGCGGCATCAAACACCACCGGGTGGGCTGCACTGGTCAGGTAATCCGCAGGCTTCGTCACCGCACGACTACTCTGGCGGAGGATGGCCTGCACCGTGGGCATGAGCAGGCGCTTTTGGATCAGCGCCCGCTGTGTCTCACGCGGAAACGCAGCGATGGTGGACAACACCGCCTGCACGAAGGGCTGATCACTCCCCGATGATCCTTGCGAAATGAGACAGCAGGGCGTGTTCACCGGATACAGATCACCATAGCCGCCGATGCCATTGGCACCGATGTCGTGATCCTGATGCTCAGGATAGACGAAAAGGTTGTTCGCCAGATACTGCAACATCAGGAACTTCCCACCTCCAGGGTCCATCATGTACAGGCGCGGCAGGCTGCCGCCGGAAGTGGCGGAGGATGCCATGGAGCAATTCCCCACCGTCGGCCCCAGACGCAAATGAGCCGCAGGGCCCGTGGCAGGCCCGCTGGAGCCGCTGTGCTCGAAGGTCTGGAGCTGCGGATACAGGCTCACGTTCAGTGGCGAGTGCTGACCATCCCGGTTCTCGTAGGTGATGCTCGCCAGCCCCGCTGCCGTGCCATCGCGATACCATTCATTGAGGAGATTCCCCACC
Source organism: Prosthecobacter sp. (assembly GCF_044378005.1). Lineage (GTDB taxonomy): Bacteria > Verrucomicrobiota > Verrucomicrobiia > Verrucomicrobiales > Verrucomicrobiaceae > Prosthecobacter. Next base: position 96,590 of record NZ_JBILYB010000002.1, on the reverse strand, counting down.
GCATCATCACGCTTCGTGATCTGCGCCTGCACATCCGCAGCGGCGCCCAGAACACACATCCCGAGGATGGCGGGAAGAAGGAAACGTAGCTGATCGCGCAGACAAGACACAGGCGGAGACTCCGCGCTGAGGCCTCGGTGTCAATGGTTCTGAGCGCTTGCCTATCCTCAATCACGGCCTAGTCTCGCACTCCCTTTTCCCCAGAACCTTTTCACATGCGATTCCGTAACCTCACCCGCCGCCGCGAGATCGGTGCCAATTCCTATCTCCTCGAACGCGGTGAAGACCGTGTCGTGCTGGATGCGGGGATGCACCCCAAGCAGGTTGGTTTCGATGCTTTGCCTGACTTCGGGCCTCTGCCGCATGACTCCGCCAATGCCCTGATCATCACTCATGCCCACCATGATCACATCGGCGCACTGCCCGTGCTCATGACCAAGCAGCCCACCTCCCCCGTTTTCATGACGGAGCAGACCGGCGAGATCATGAGCGGCATGTTGCACAACTCGGTCAACGTCATGACCTCCCAGCGCATGGAAAAGGGCATCAACGAATACCCCCTCTTCACCCACAAGGAGCTGGATGAAAATCGCGCCCAGTACATTTACCGCGACCTTGAGCGTCCCTTTGAGATCCCCGACACCGACTGGGCTGTGACCTTTCATGATGCCGGACACATCCTCGGCTCCACTGGTGTCATGGTGAAAGAGGCGGGCAGTACCTTCTTCTACACTGGCGATGTGAACTTCGAGGCTCAGACCATCTGCATGGCCGCAGACTTCCCCACAGAAGGCATCGACGTACTCGCCATCGAGACCACCCGCGGCACCTACGCACGCCCGGCCGACTACACCCGCAAGGCCGAGAAAGAACGCCTCGCCGCGCTGATCCGCGACACCTTTGATGCCAATGGCTCCGTGCTCATCCCCGTCTTCGCCCTCGGCAAGACCCAGGAAGTCATGCTCATGCTGCATGAGCTCCACGAAGAAGGGCTCATCCCCGAGATGCCCCTGCAAATCGGCGGCCTCGGCACCAAGGTCACCGTCCTCTACGATCACTACACCGACCGCGCACGCCGGAACTACTCTGGCTTCCGCCTGCTTGAAGATGTCAAAATGCTCGTGCAGCCCGAGAAGCGCGGCCGCCGTAGCGGACCGAGGCAGTTCAGCTACCAGCCGCGCACCATCTACTGCCTCTCCAGCGGCATGATGACCGAGGGCACCACCTCGAACCAGTTCGCCTGGCGCTTCCTCGACAATCCGCGCAACGCCATCGCCTTCGTCGGCTACACCGACCCCGAGTCTCCCGGCTACAAAGTCCGCAACGCCAAGTCCGGCGAGAAGATCAAGCTCTCCGCCGATCTCCCCCCCGTGGAGGCCCATGCCCGCATCGAAAGCTTCGACCTCAGCGCCCACGCCACACGCGAGCAGATCGCGGAGTACGTCGAGAAAGTGAAGCCCAAGAAACTCCTCCTCGTCCATGGCGAAGTCGAGTCCCAGGCCTGGTTCACCACCCGCTTCGCCGAGACCCTCAGCGGCACCGAGATCATCCTGCCAGACACCCATCAGCCGATTGATCTTTGGTAAGCCGGTGGGTTTATACCGAAGACTTGTCCGCACCTGCCGATGTCTCTCGTTTTCACCCTGCTCATTTATAATCTCCTCCTTCCGCTCGGCCTGCTCCTCATGCTGCCCGGAGCACTGCGGAAAATGCGGGCACGTGGAGGCCAGTGGTCGGACATGGCGGGGAGATTCGGTGCACTGCCGCTGGTAAAACGCACCGCCATCGCCGCTCTGCCCTGTGGGCGGGATCGGCTTTGGATTCACGCCGTCAGCGTCGGTGAGGTCGGCATCGCCATCAAGCTGATCACCCGTTGGCTCAAAGACGCGCCGCAGACCGGCATCGTCCTCACCACCACCACTCCCACCGGTCATGCGATGGCGGAAGAGTTCGCGGTGAAGCAAAGCGGTCGCGTCGTGGTCCTCTATTCGCCGGTCGATCTCCCCTTCGTCGGCGAGCGCTTCCTCGATCTCCTTCGTCCTTCGCAGATCATTCTCGTCGAGGCCGAAGTCTGGCCCAATCTCGTCTCCGCCGCGCGTCGTCAGGGCATCCGCGTGACGATGGTCAATGCCCGTCTCTCCGCCAAATCGGAGCGCCGCTTCCACCAGCTCGGATTCCTCATGCGGCCTGTGTTTGCCATGCTGGATCAGGTGCTCGTGCAGGAGCCCGGCGATGTCGCGCGCTTCACTGCCCTTGGTGTCGCCAAAGAGAAGCTCCACCACACCGGCAGCATCAAGTTTGATCCCCAGGGAGCCGCTGCCGATGAAGCCCAAATCACCCAGCTCCGCGCCGTCATGCATCAGGCGGGCATCACCGATGCGCATCGCGTCATCCTGCTGGCCAGCACCCACCCTGGCGAGGAAGCCCTGCTCGCCCGAGTCGTGCAGCAGCTCGCAGCCAAACATCACGATCTCGCCCTGCTCATCGTCCCACGTCACGTCGAGCGCGCCGACTCCATCCTCTCAGATCTCGGCACGCTCGGCCTCCATGCCCAGCGCCGCTCCCAGGTCAAACAACTGGAAACGGAGAACCGAGAACTGAGAACTCTCTTGATCGACACCACCGGCGAACTGCGTGCCTGGCAATGCCTCGCCAGCCTCGTCATCGTCGGCAAAAGCTTCCTCGCCACCGGCGGCCAAAACCCCGCCGAAGCCGTCATGGCAAAAAAGCCCGTCCTCTTCGGCCCGCACATGGAGAACTTCGAGTCGCTCGTGGACCTGCTTTTGAAGCAAGGCGGTGCCGTGCAGGTGCCTGACGTGGCCGCTTTGGAAAAAGAACTCGCCACACTCCTCACCGACACCGTCAAATGCCAGCGCCTCGGCGAATCCGGTCACGCCGCCCTCCGCGCCCACGAAGGAGCCACGGAAGCGACTTTGAAAAGACTGTTTCATGCACGCATAATCTAGATCGCCAGCGACGAAGACGAAAGGGCAGACGTGCATGGTGCAGACTTAAGGCCCATTTGAGATCGGCTTACATCTGGGCGGAGGAGATGAATAACGGACGCGATGGATTTTAGTGTTGATTCCTGAGACGCCCATCAGATACACCGATCACCTTTCCAATGAATTACCACATCGCCCGCAACGGACAGCAACTCGGCGTCTTCGCCGATCATGACATCAGTCAAAAACTCGCCACGGGCGAACTCAGCGGAGCAGATCTCGCCTGGGCAGAGGGCATGGCCGAATGGCAGCCACTCAGTTCGATCAGCGGCCTCACCTCGGGTGGTGCCCCCGCGATCCCCGTCGCCGTGAATCCCTACGCGGCCCCGCTTTCGCACATCCAGCCGATCAGCAAGAGTGGCTCGGCTGAACTCGCCTCCCTGGGGCAGCGCCTCGCTGCGGCCATGCTCGAAGGTCTTGCCGCCATCCCTGGCGGGATTTTGCTCGGGATGGGCATGGCTTCCATGGATGAAGAAACCGGCAATCTGTCTTCTACAGGAGGCATCTTGGCAGGCGTTGGGGGGCTCTACCTCCTTGCTTTGGTCATTTACAATCTGGTCCGCCTCAGCACCCACGGCCAGTCCATTGGCAAGAAGTGGATGGGTATCCGCATCTCCTCCATCGAGGACGACTCCAATCCCGGCTTTGTGAAGGCGGTGCTTCTGCGCGGGTTAGTGAATGGCATCATCGGAGCCATCCCACTCCTGGGCTTCATTTACTCGATCACCGACATCTGTTTCATCTTCCGTGAAGACCGCCGCTGCATCCACGATCTCATCGCAGGCACGCATGTGGTGAAGTGCTGAGCCACAAGAACGGGGCAGGCGGACAACCTCGACAGAGTAAGGGCGTGCCCAAGTAAAGTGGTGCTACGACGGAGGCACCGGGCGGCTCAGTGGCTGCCGTTGTTGATCAGGAAAAAGAGGATGATCAGGCCGATGATGATGGCGATGGCGATCTTGATCCAGCTCAGAGGGTATTCACCGGTGATCTTGCCGGTGGAGCCGTTCACAGCCACCTGATAGGTCTTGCTGCCGTAATTGTAAGTTAGAAGCCAGACGGGAAGCAGCGTGTGCTTGAAGGTCTGCGCGCTGAACTTGGGACTGATCTGGAGATTCCGATGCGTGTCCCCCGGCACCTGACGCGCGCATTCATCACGCAGGCGGGAGTCCATCCGATCACGAGAGTCCTGAGCCGCATGGATGAGGTCGATCTGATACTGCTCCACGACCCAGCCGCTGAGGTAGCCGGGATCATAGGGGACGAGATCCGTGGTGGTGGGGTAGGGCTGGAGTTCCTCCAGCAGCTTCGGATGCACGCCCTTGGAGGCGGGGACGAGCACGTCATCGAAGGCCATGCTGACATGACCGCTGGCGTATTCCCAGCGTGTGTGCTGCTGGCGTCTGCCCTGGCTGTCCGTGGTGTAGTAGTGGTGCCCGGCCTCGGCTTCCCAGGGGCACTCGGCGTGGGCATCAAAGGTCCAGTAGGGCAGGTAGAGGCCGTGCAGGGTGTCGGTGAGCGCCTTGTCTCCGACATCACTGCGGGCCCAGAAGTGGCTGCCATACCAGCGGCGGATGTCTTCGCGGACTTTGGACTCGGCCACCTTGAATGGCAGGACGCTGCCGGGACGGATGGGTGCCTGGATGTCATCCACATTGATGAGCGATGGCGAGCCGCAGAAGTCACAGCGCTGGGCCACACGCGCCTCATTGAAGACAGAGATGGCCTGGCAGCTCTGGCAGCGCACGGTTTTCCTCACCGCCGCCCAGCCGCGCTGATCTTCGGGAAGGGATCGCAGCGCGGCGACGAGGTCATTTTCCTCGATCAAGGAGCCGTCGGCCTTCAGCTCGGCGGGCGACTCGGTGCCGCAGTAGGGGCAAACGAGTGCGTGTTTGGATGGGGTCCACACCGCCTCGCCTCCGCAGCCCGGGCAGGCGAACTTCGAGATGGCGGTGACTTCAGACATGGGGCACGCCGGGATGCAGATTCAGGAGTCTCCTCAGCCCAGCTTCGCGCCGAGGCGCTTCAGCATGGCTTCGAGCATCTGACCATACTTGATGTAGCTGTCGTACTGCTCCTTGGCTTTTTGTTCGGGGGAGAGATCGTCGGCAGCGCCAGCACCGTGGAAGACGACGGCCACATGCGGCTCGATGCTGATGTAGCCCTCGTAACCAGTGTCCACGAGGTCCTTCATGATGCGCTCGGTCTGGCCTTCGCCTTCACCGGGGAAGGTATAGACGGCATCGTTCTTGGTCTTGTCCCAGATGCCGTCTTTGACGTGAACGTGAGCCATGAAGGGCTTCACGGCCTGATACATTTCCCAGGCGTCCTGCTTCTGGCCGGGGCGGTCGCGGTCATCGATGAAGACGGGGTTGCCGGTGTCGAAGACCCACTTCATGCCGGGCACGGCCTCGGTCATGCGCTTCACGTACGTGGGGCTCATGCCGCCCCAGTTCATGCAGTTTTCATGGACGACGGTGAGGCCGGCGTCGGCGAAGCGCTTGTTGATTTCGTTCATGCGGCGGATGCGCTCGGGGGCGAACTGCTCCTCCAGGTCTTTGCCATCGGCGTCCTTGCACACTGCGTAGCTCATGACGCGGATGAGCTTGGCACCCAGCCGCTGCATGCGCGGGATGGCACGGCTGATTTCGGCTTCGGTGATGCTGAAATCATCCGCGATCTTCTTGGCCCAGTTGCCAATGAGCGAGCCGAAGCCGCTGACCTTCATGCCTTTCTCTTCGAGGCGTGCCACGACCTTGTCGAAAGCCGCGTCGGGGATCTCATGCAGGTTCCCCTTCACGCCGTCGAACTCCACGCCACGGGATTCGATGCTGTCCCAACCAAGTTCCTGGTGGGCCTGGATTTGCACATCAAGAGGTGCGCCTGCTTCGTCGGAAATGCCGGTGAGTTTGATCATGGTTGGTAGGGGGTGGATGTCTCTGCTGCTGATAACAAGCACAGCATTTCGGGTCAAGTCATTGTGCCAGCTCACCTGAAGACCCGTTACCTTTTTTCAAAGATGGCTGATTGTTAAATCGAGTGGGTGGCCTATAAAAGGCGCGCCCAACACTCAACGCCCCCATGAAGATATTGCTCCACTCCATCCTCTGTCTCCTGGTCATCACATCCGCCGCATTGGCTGTGGTGCCACCCTCCTCCCACATCGGTGGTTACGAAGCCCTGCTGTATCAAACGGACGAAGCCACCGGCACTCCGGCTGGGTTTATCTCCCTCACCGTCGCCACCACGGGTAAACTGACCGGCAAGCTGACGACGGACGAAAACAAGACGTATCCTTTCACGGGCACTTTCGACTACGACGCAGGTTCAGACACGGCCACCACGACACCAGCTCTCATCACCATCGCTCGTGGCACACTGCCAGCCCTGAGTTTGTCTCTGGCACTGAAAAATAACGGTCAGACTCTGGAGGCAACCGTCACCGCCGCCGGTGTTCCAAATCGAGTCGCCACCACCGGGGTGAAACTCTCCCCCAAAACCAAGCTCGCCCCGGCAGACTGGGCAGGCAAATACACCCTCGCCTTCACCCCTTCTGGAACGGTCACCAGCGGTCCTGAGGGCTCCAGCTACGCAGGTGGCGTGGTGGATGCTGCTGGCACTCTGAAGATCGCTGGCAAGCTGGCGGACGGCACCACCCTCACGGGCACGCTGCTCCCCGATGCCAACCGCGGCTACCGCACCTACCTCAATGTGCTAAAACGCCCCGGCAGCTACTTTGCAGGCAAGATCAACCTCGTCGCCCGCGTCGGTGAACCCGGATTCCACGTCGTCACGGCCACAGCACCAGCGGCTGACTTCTTCTGGAACAAACCCGCGCTGGGAGCCACGAAGGACAAAGCTTACCCACTCGGCTTCGGTCCGCTGAAACTGCTGCTGACCATGGAGCCCTGGGTGCTGCCAGCCAAAGGTCAGACGCTTGCCAATCTGCTGGGCATCCTGACTCCCGATAATACCTTCCAGTTCGACTTCGATTTCTCAGGCGCTGGTCTGGATCTCGCCAAATACGCCGGGTTGCTTCCCAAGAAGCTCACGCTTGATGCGAAAAACCTGCTTGTTCCTGTTTATGGAGACGGCTTTTCCCCAACGACAGCAGCCCTTTGGGCCAAGATCTGGACTGGGAAGGTGGACCCACTCACAGGCATCTACACTGGCACGCTGACGCTTGAAGATCTCCTCGATCTCGATGGCGCTGGCAACAAACCAGCCGCCGTCATCAAACGCAAAGTCACCTTCCAAGGCGTACTCTTCAACACTCTGGATGCCCTCAAGCCCTTGGCCGCCGGTAATTTCCTCCTCCCACCTCTGAATGCCAAACTCGAAACCATCCTCGCTGGTGACATCGAACTTGGAGACGTTCTCGAAATCTTGGGTCTCGGCGCTCCAGACCCCAATGCCATCTTCCCCGGCATCCCCGGAAGCTACACCATGGTCCTCGACGCCGAACCCACCGATGCATCGCGTGACGCTGATGGCTCTGGTGGGGTGGTCTTCACCACTTTCATGAAGAACCTTCCAGCGGCGGGCTCCAATTCCACCTTCTCGATCACGCCCAACCTCGGGAGCCTGACATTCAATGGCAAGACTCTGCCACTGATCGCTGATGGCCGCCCGCTCCACCTGATCTACAGCAACGTCTATAGCTCCATCAAAGACAACGTAACCGTCACAGTGACTATCAGCCAAGTCACCGGACTCCCCAGCCATGTCTCACTGTTTTACACCCAAGTCTTGAGCGGCAAGGTTTTTGGAAGAACCGTCCCGGTGCCTGCCATCGCCGCGTATCCCAGCAATCAGCCTCCCGTGAAGGTGAAGTAAGCTTGGGAAGTACTCTTCAATCAAAAGCCCTCTGCTGATAATCAGCCTAGGGCTTTTTTCTTGGGCTCAAATCTGGCTCCAGAACACTCAGCGGAAATATCCCGTCACCTTCAGCTTCCGGCTGAAGAGCTTGTCTCCAGCGGCCACGAAAAGGAGGTCGTGATCTTTGCCGGCAAACTCGCAGCTCACCACCTTGCCATCAGCCACAGGCTTCGAGATCGTGCCCGCCAGACGCCCGGCGGGATCGAAGATCTGGATGCCGAGTTCCGTGGTGACAAAGACTCGCCCCATGGACTCCGTCGTCGCTCCATCACCTGCGGCAGACTCTTTGCCCACAGGCAGCCACATCGTCATGAAGGGCGCACCGCCGGTCAGCGTGCCATCGTCCTCGATCCGCCAGGCCCAGACGTGCTTCCCACCGTATTCGGAGGCGAAGAGCGTGCGTTCATCGGGAGAGATCGTGATGCCGTTTGGCTTCACCACGCGGCCCTGATCCACCACGACGTGCTTCTTGTCCTTCGTGATGAGATGGATCATCTGCGTGGGTGTCTCGGTGAAGTAAAGGTTCCCCTTCTTGCTCACCACGAGGTCATTGCACTTCACGCCCGTGAGCAGCACCTCCACCTCCCCCTTCATGGTGATGGCGATGATGCGCTGCTCCTTGTTGTGACAGGCGTAGAAGCGGCCATCCGGCCCGATTTGCAGACCGCTGATGCCAGGGAGGTTGTCCAAGAAAAGGTCCACCTTCCCCGTCGCGGCATCCCACTTGTAGATGCCCTTGCCCGCCTTCACGTCCGTGAAGAACAAGTTGCCAGCGGCATCGACACAGAGCCCGTCGGTGAAGGCATAACCAGAGGCCGCCTCCTTCCACGGTTCGGAGTCGATGAGATACTCGTGCAAGGAGGTGTCCTGGGCGGACACCGTTGTCAGTAGGGCGAGGGATAGGAGGAGGTGCTTCATGATCGAAAGTAAGTTTTGGGGTGGCAGTGGCTAGGATGACAGGATTAACAAGATGATAGGATTCACAGGATCAGTTGCCAGTTTATTCAGCTCATCATGAATCCAATCCTGTGAATCCTATCATCTTGTCAATCCTGTCAAAGATGTGCTCGAAGTCCGATGGATTCACTTCTTCCAGAGCCAGCGCAGCGTGTCCGGCAACAGGGCTGCGCCGTGTTTGCCGTTGTGGGTGCCTTCACCGAGCACGAACTGGTAATCGTAACCTGCGAACTTCAGCGCAGCCGCCATGTCCTGATTCGCCAGCGGCCAGTTGCCGAATTGATTGTCGAGATCGTTCCGACCATCCTGAAGAAAGACCTTGAGCGGTTTCTTGTCCGTCTTACGCACCAGAGCTGCATACACATGCCCGCCGCGGATGTTTGTGAAGCTGCCGATGTGGCTCACGACTTTGCGGAACTCATTCGGACGCTCCCAAGCCACGGTGAAAGCACAAATGCCGCCGCTGCTGTTGCCACAGATGGCGCGTTCATCGGGATTCGTCGTGAGATTGTAGTCCTTCGCCACGGCTGGCAGGATTTCCTCCATCAGGAAGCGCGCGTAGAGATCGCCCAGCGAGTCATACTCGAAGCTGCGATTGCTGCGCGGCTTGTCCTTCGGTTCACTCGTCGGGAAGACACCCGGCTGGATGAAGATGCCGATGGTCACCGGCATCTCGCCTTTGGCGATGAGATTGTCGAAGACGACCGGCGCGCGGAACTGCCCGTCGCGCTTCACAAAGCCTGCGCCATCGCAGAAGACCATCACGGCGGCGGGTTTGTCCTTCTTGTACTGCGCTGGCACATAGATCCACCAGTCACGCGTCGTGCCGGGGAAGATCTTGGAGTCCTTCCAGACTGGCATTTGGATCACCTCACCCTTGGGCACGTCTGCCTTTTCCTGGGAGTCCGGCCCGAGCACATACTGATCATCCTGGGCTGCCGCACGAAGCGGCTGATGGGCGATGGAACCAAGGGCGATGGCGGCAAGACAGAGGGAGAGTCGTTTCATGAGTGCGGTGGGCCAGACAAAACGCTCCCTGCCAGCACATGTTACAGGGCATCAGCCAGGGTTCGATTGGGTGAAAATTCTCGTTTGGAAAAGCCAATGCCTCGCCTAGTCTGGCAGCGGGTCGGCCGGAGTGGTCGCTCGTCGGTCCAGCTTCGGCTGGGCGCGGACGAGAGGAAAGTCCGGACACCGCAAGGCAGCGTGCCGCGCGCAAGCGTTGGAGGTTCTGGGGCAACCCAGGGCAATGGAAAGTGTCACAGAAAACAAACCGCCCTTCGTAGCTCGTAAGAGCGAAGAAGGGTAAGGGTGAAAAGGCGGGGTAAGAGCCCACCGCTCCGACAGTAATGAAGGAGGCATGACAAACCCCACGCGGTGCAAGACAGAACAGGAGAAACGGCCCGCCTGGCCGCAAGTCCCCGCAAGGGGATGGATAGCTCCGGGTAATAGTCGCATCCTGCGCAAGCAGGAGACGGCTCCGCGAGGAGTCGCCAGATAAATGACCACGCCGGAGGCCGAAAGGCCGAGGGCACAAAATCCGGCTTATGAAGGCCGACCCACTTTTCCCCTTTCTCATCGCCAACGGTGAAACGCCCAGCCCCCGCCGCCAAACCTCCGCCACTGCCCGATGACCCGCTCTCGGCGGCCTTCCTTGAGTTCATGGAAGTGGAGCGGCGCTCCTCACCCCGCACGCTGGAGAACTACGACCACGCGCTCAGCGAGTTCCGCCGACGTCACAAAGGCTTCACCACCTGGCAGGACCTCACCGCCGATGACTTCCGCCAGTATCTCTTCGAGCAAATGAAGCGCGACCTCGGCCGGGCGACCATCCGGCTGCACTTCGCCGCCCTGCGCTCCTTTTTCAAATGGCTCACCCGCCGCCAGGGCTGGAAGACGAATCCACTGCTCGATGTGCAGCTCCCAAAGCAGGAGAAAAAACTCCCCGTCGTGCTCACCCTCACTCAGGTGGATGACATGCTCTCCCTGCCGATGAAGCTGCCCAAGAGCCCGCGCTCCCCTGCCTGGGGACCCGAGCGCGATGCCGCCATCCTGGAACTCTTTTACTCCACCGGCATGAGGTTGGCCGAGCTGGCATCCATCAATGTCGAAGACGTCGATGCCTACAGCGACACCATCCGCGTCATCGGCAAAGGGCGCAAAGAGCGGCTCCTCCCCGTGGGCAGCCCCGCCATGGTGGCCATCCAGCGCTACCGACAAAAAGCCAGCGTCCACAGCGGCCCCCTCTTCCTCAGCAAACTGCGCAAACGCATCACCAACCAGGCCATCGCCGATGTCGTGGACAAATACTGGAAAGCCAGCGGCATGCCCATCCACGTCACCCCGCACAAACTTCGCCACAGCTTCGCCACCCATCTGCTGAACAACGGCGCCGACCTCCGCAGCGTGCAGGAGCTGCTCGGCCACGCCAGCCTCAGCACCACGCAGATCTACACCCACGTCTCCACCCAGCGCATGAAGGAAGTTTATGAGGCCGCGCATCCGCGGGCTTGAGTAGAACGACTTTTCAAGTCGTACACTGGTGCGGCGAGATTGCATCTCGCCCGTTTCTTCCCCCGAATTGGAAACTCGTTCTACTCTCCCCCTCGCTGCTTTTTGGCCTCCGCGCCTTACTTGCCCAGCACCTTGCGCAGCACGGGCTCGAAGATGTCGGCCTGACGCATGAAGCCGAGATCGCTCGCGTGGGAGGCATCGGTGGCACCTTCGGTGTCGTCGCCGTAGAGACTATCGCCGGGGATGTAGGACAGGCCTTTGACGCCTTCTTTGATCAGCGTGTCATAGGCGGCCTTCAGAGCGGCGTGATTGTCGGTGTGGAACTGATGCTTGGCAGGGGTGATCCAGTCATTCGTGAAACGACGATCCTCGACGAGCACGATCGGGGTCTCCGGCTTCGCGGCGCGGAGCTGCTTCACGAGTGGCACACACTTCGCGCTCACATCCGCAGGCTGCATGTTGGGCAGGCAGTCGATGACATAAGCGGCGGCATCGATCTGGATGAGATACTCGCCGACGGCCTTGTCCATGCGGCCATTGCCGGAGAAACCGAGATTCACCACCGGCATGTCCAGCCTGCGACCCAAGATCCCCGTGTGAACCATGCCCGGACGACTGGCGCAGGCGCCATGCGTGATGCTGGTGCCGTAAAAGACGACCGGCTTCGCACGCGGAGCCAGACCTTCGAACTTGCTGCCCTTCGCCACACCGATCTTCAGGAACTCGGCCCCATTGTAGAGCGGCAGATAGGCCGCGTATTCACGCTCGCCAGGGGCCAGACCTTTGATGACCTCCGCCTTCACTTCCTGCGTGGCGGGCCGAGTCACCTGCACCCACTTCCATTTCCCATCCTTGTCCCGAGCATAGAGATCCACGCCGCTCACCCCCGTGGGAGGCATGTGCGGCATCCCAAGATTGGACTTCATCACCTTGTAATGCACATGGATGGCCGGGGCGTCTGTCTTGAAGCGAACCATCATGCCCGCGCTGTCACGGCTCAGGCTCCACACGGCTGGCGTCACTTTGCCCTCGGCACTGGCTGGCAGACGATCAAACCAGCGCTTCCGCTCCTGATCCGGCAGGATGCGCCCCTCGATTCCCCATTGCGTCACATCATGCCAGTCGAGGTTTTCAGCCGCCGCCTTGTTCACCCCCATCGCAGGATCGAGCTTCGAAACATCCGGCGCTTTTTGCGCGAAGGAGGCACTGGCTAAGGCGAGGAAAAGAAGACTGTGGAGGCAATGAATATAAGACATGGGAATGAGATGACTTGAACGCGCTCAGCCCGGCAGTTTGATCATCGGCCAGTCAACGCCCCGCCACTCCAGAGCGCCATCAAATGGCGAGTGCAATCCCTGGCAGCCATGGTGCGTGGGCACAAATGCTAGGGCTACTCGGCCTTTTTGTCCTTCTTCTTTTTCTTCTTCCCGGTCGCCGTTGTGGTTGGCAGCCACTTGGATAGCTCGGCCTTCACCGCAGCGTGCTCGGACTGGTTGGCGAGATTGCTCCACTCATGCGGATTGGCCTGGTCGTCGTAGAGTTCCTCGCCACCGCCGGCGTAGCGGATGTAGCGCCAGCGGTCCGTGTGCACGGCGTGATTGCCATCGTGCATGGTGCTGATGGCCGGACGATCCCATGCGGCCTGCGGATCGGCCAGCAGCGGCTTCAGGCTCACACCTTCGAGATGTGGCGGTAGCGGCACGCCGCTCAGATCACACAGCGTGGGATAGATGCCGAGGAAATCGACCGGTCGGGCGCACACACCGCCAGCCTTTGTCACACCCGGCACACGCCAGATCATCGGTGCCCGCGTGGCCTCCTCCCAGAGCGTGGATTTGCGCCAGTGCTCCTTCTCTCCGTGATGCCAGCCGTGATCACTCCATAGCACGACGAGAGTGTTGTCCTTGTATGGTGACTTATCCAAGGCAACGAGCACGCGCCCGATCTGCGCATCGGTGAAGGCGATGCACGCCAGATAGGCCTGCACGTATTCGCGATGCTTTTGGTGATCGCGTTTTGGCAAACTCGCCCGGTTTGGCCATCTCGACCGCCTCGGGCGGCACATCAGCGAGGTCATCACACGGCCAATCGCATCGTCCATGCGCTTGCCCATCGCGAGGCGTGCATCGCGGTCTTTGTTACCGGTGTTGAACTTCGCGATTTCGTCCTCCGGTGCCTGCAACGGTGCATGAACCGCGTTGAAGGCTAGGTAAGCGAAAAACGGCCCCGCCTTGTGCTTCGTGATGAAAGCCGCCGTCTCCTCGCCGAGTCGATCGGTAAGGTAACCTGTCTCCTTCACCACCTCCGTGCCGCGATATATCGGATCATTCGGGTCATCGAGTTTGAAGTAGTCATGCGCCCCGCGGCCGAGAAAGCCGAACACCTCATCAAATCCGCGCAGGGCCGGACTCCAGGCCAAATCCGGCCCCAAATGCCATTTGCCAAACTGCCCCGTCGCATAGCCGGCGGGCTTCAAATACTGCGGGAAGAGCTTTTCGCTCATCGGCACCCCGCTGCCTGCCTCACCGCCGGTGTAGAGCCCCAGCATCAGCCCCGCCCGCGTCGGCGAGCACACATGCCCCGTCACATAACCCTGCCGACAAATCACGCCCTGCTTCGCCAGCGAATCGAGATTCGGCGTCACGATCTCTTTCGGATGCTGCGGGTTAAACGTCAAATCCGCATACCCGAGGTCATCGGCGACGATCACGACGATGTTGGGTTTGTCAGTCGCGTAAAGCGAAGCGCTGAGGGCGAAGAGAAAAACAAGGAGTCTCATGGTCGCGCTGAAACGTCAGTCTTCAGCGAAACTTCAAGAGAATGGAGAGGCTGCGATGTCATTTGCCAATGCGTTCGCGGCTGATGCTGCTCTCACGAGCCGACCCTGACATGCCGAGCCCACAGCGCTCCCGCAGCTTTCGGGTCTTCGAGAGCACTGGCGTGGTTTTGCATGTCGAGATCGAGTCCTGTGGCGGATCAAATCTTCATCACCAGGGTTCCAGCGGCTTCTTTGGTCTTCGGCTCCAAGCCTTTGTCTTCTTGGGAAGTCGGTTCTCCGGGGTTCACTTTGATGGTGTGCTTGCCTTGGGCATAGACACGGGGCTGGAAGCGGTGGCCGCGAACACGCACGGTGTAGAGGATGTCGCCGGTGGATTCTTCAATGACTTGCACGACGGGGTTCTCAGCGCCTTCGATGACGAGCTCAGGCAGCCAGCCGGCCACGTGGCGACCATCGTTGGCATCTTGAGAGATGGTGATGGGCCAGCCGGGGAACTGCGCCTTGTCACCCTCAGCAACTTTGGCGAAGCGGGGCCAGCACTCGAAGGTGGTCTGGCGGGTCGTTTTATTGAAACGGATGAGGCCGTATCCATCGGCGCGCTGCTTTTCGTCCTGCATGTCTTCCGGGTTCGCATAGGCGAGCATGCTGATGCGATTGCCGAGGCCGTCTTTGAAGTCACCGGTCCAGGGCAAGGGACTGCCGGGCACGGGATTCGGGCCTGCTTTCTCATCCAGCGGATGCCACCAGCGCCCATAGATCGTATTGACCAGCGCGGGGCTGGTGAAGCTGTAAGGGCCGTCACCAAACTGCTCGATGCCATGACGCACGACGACCGCGAGGTGCTGATCGCCGCACAGATGCGGTGCCCAGGCACGTCGAATTTCCACGAGGGCGCGATTGCGGCCTGCCTGGGGCCAGCCATTGCAATCGAGGTCGGCGAGAAGGCGCTTGTCCACGCCGCCGTGCATGTGGACGGCACCGCAGAATGCGGTGGCGGAGAGCACGCACTTCATCTCCGCGCCCTTGCTGTAGTCCTGGCCCCACTCGTGGAGGAATTTTTCCTGCCGCTTGCCCAAAAGCTCCAGTCCGGGCAAATCGATGCTTTTGGGGTCGTAAGCAGGATCATTGATGTGATCGGGTCGCGGCCCCATCTGCGGGATTTTGCCAGCCGGGCCGCTTTTGAACTTCCTGTCTTCGAGAATCGCGAAGTCGATGCCGCCCACCAGCATCCGCGTGAAATAGACGCGCACATCGCGAGTCACTGGCTCGGGGTCATACGCATCCGGCAGATGCCAGCTCTGCTGACGCTGCACCTGGTTCACATACGCCACCGGATAGCGGAAGCCGCCATCCGCATCGCCCTCGATGCTGGATTGCTTGCCGCTCTCGCCCCAGAGATTGCCATGGCCGACATCGTGGTCATCCGGGATGCAGACCGTGGGCCGGTCGCGCATGATGTCGCGGAACTGGAGGCCAAACTCGATCCAGCCCGCCGTGTGCTCGGTGTGGCGATAAGTCTGGTCGCCGCCAAAGAAAAGCACGTCGGGATCTTGAGCGCGGAGATTGTCGATGATCTCCGTGCGCGGCCCGATGGTGCGGCTGGAGTTGCAGCTCATGTTGGCCACCACGATCACCTCTTTGTCCACGGGATCGCGACGGATGAGTCCTTCAAACATGGCCTTCTCACCATGACGCACGCGGTAGGGCACATTCTTCGAGCCATCCCAACCCTCGACGCGGAAATGCGCATCCCAGCCTGGATAGAGCACTTCGCTTTTCGCGATCTCTTTCCAGTCCTCACCCTCGTGATTTACTTCGAGCCGAGCCATGCGCTCCTCGCCCGGCATCAGCGGGAAAAGCTGCGCACTCATTTTCAGCACACCATTCTGCTGCGTGTATTGCGCGAAGCACACCACCTCATCACGCGGCACGTTCATCGACGGAGCAGGAGGTGGCCCGCCCTTGCCTTTGCCCTTCTTCGGATTCGCAGAGGCTTGAGCCGCCTTCGTCCACCACTCACCCGTCGTGAGCGATTCGAGAGTCGGAAAAGCATCGCCAAAAGGCATCGCCTCATCGGCTGCCTGGCTGGAATGAGAGACAAGCAGCAGCGGAGCCGCTTGCAGGAGACGACGTCGGGATAGTTTCATGGGTTTGGGTTCGGACTCAATGAGGTGCGGTTTTAGCGGCGAACACGGTTCTGGAGTTCTCCACGCGAGTCGAAATGCTCAAGGACAACTTCATCAACCATCGACGGGTGCGCTTCATGGCTACTTGAGGCTGTCGTAGACCTTGCGGATCATCTCGGGATCGATCTGGCCGCGTTCGGCCTTCTCGCGGTATTCTTTTCCCATCTGCTTGATCTGGGCCATGGCCTTGCGGAGGCGTTTCTTGTCGATCTCGTTCTCCTGGGCTTCGGGTTCGTCGTGTTTCGGCAGGTAAGCGCGCAGTTCATCCACGATGGGCTTCAGCTTGGCATCCGTGATCAGATTGCGACGCTCCATCGGGTCGCTCTGATGATCGTAGAACTCCTCCGTGCCGTCCGCATAACGCGTGTAGCGATGCGTGGCCGAGCGCACGGAGTGATTCTGAAATCCCATCGTCGTGAGCGTGGGCGGGCCATACTCCGAAGGTGCTTTTTGCCATCCGGCAAAGCTGCGACCATCCAGGCCTTCCTTGGTGGGCAAGCCGCACAGCTCCACCAGCGTCGGGTAGAGATCGAGAAGGTTCACAATGCGGTTCGATTTGATTCCCTTCTCCGAGATGCCGGGCACGCGGATGATCAGCGGCACGCGTGTGGATTCCTGCCAGAGATCGGTTTTGCGATAGCGGAGCTTTTCACCCAGGAACCATCCGTGATCACCGCACACGACCACGAGGGTGTTTTCCGCGTAGCGACTCTTCGCCAGCTTGTCGAGCACCACACCGACACAGTGATCCGCATACGAGCACGCGGCAAGATAGGCCTGCGTGATTTGCTTGAACTGGTTCGCTTGCTGCACCCGCAGGAAATCCTCCGTCGGGCCAAACTTCTTCTTCCCGCGCGGCGTGAGGATGTCGTCGAGGTCATCGGCCACGATCTCCGCCACCTGCACCAGATCGAGCGGATGCATGTCAAAGAACTCCTGCGGCACATGAAACGGCAGATGCGGCTTCGAGATGCCCACGGCCATGAAGAAGGGCTTGCCTTTGAAATCGCGATCCAACTGCTGCGCGGCCCATTCGCAGGTGAGGTAGTCGCTCGTTTCCTTCGTCGTGGTGACCGTCGGCCCCCAATCGAACTCCTTGGCCTCGGCGTTCGACTTCTGACCATCGAGCATCGGCAACTTGTTCAGAGGCAGGTCGGCTTTGTCGAGGCCATCGCCGCCGGCGTTCGGCTCCCACTCGTCAAAGGCCCACTGGCCTTCATCCATGCCGATCCAGCTCGGATGCTTGTGGAAGATTTTGCCTCTCGAAAGCGAGTGGTAGCCGTTCTGCGAGAAATACTGCGGCAAGGTGACCGCCTTCGCCGCGATGGGCGATGACTTCAGGTTGTTGCCATTGCCATACACGCCGGAGGTGGACGGACGCAGCCCCGTGAGCATCGCCGAGCGCGACGCACAGCACACCGAGCCCGGACAATACGCCTGCAAGAACACCGTGCCGCCCGCTTGATTCGCCAGCCGGTCCATGTTCGGCGTCTTCGCCTGCGGATGCCCGCCAAAGACGCCGACCCAGTCGTTCAGGTCATCGATCTCGATGAAGAGCACATTGAGTTTGCTCGCAGGAGTCTCCGCTGCGCAAAGAACACCGCAGAGCGCGATGAAGAGGATGGTAATGAGTTTCATTGGGGTGAGATCGTTTCGCTTGTTCATCAGAGGTTCCGGAAAGCTTCGCTGAGCACGACCGCCTCAATCAGAGAGCGCAGGCCGTATTCCCTTTTCGGGAGTTCATCGACGATCCGCTCCACGATGGCCTCGTCGAGCGCTTCCATGCGGCGGCCGCAGGCGTAGGTGAGGAGGCGGTCCGTGAGCATTTTGGCGAAGAGGTCTTTGCGCTGCACGAGGATCTTTTTCAGGCCGGACACGTCATCGAACTTCTCGCCGCTGGGCAGTTTGCCGCTGGAATCGATTTTGGTTTTGCCGATTCGAGGACGCCAGTCGCCGATGGCGTCGAAGTTTTCGAGCGCAAAGCCGAGCGGGTCGATCTTTTGATGGCAGCCGTAGCAGTTCGGCGACTCGCGATGCTTGCTGAGCAGCTCGCGGATGGATTTGGCTCCACGCACGTCGGGATCAATGGCGGGCACATCATCGGGCGGCGGCGGTGGCGGGGTGCCGAGGATGTTTTCGAGCAAAAACACGCCGCGAGTCACGGGCGAAGTCTCGATGCCATTCGCGGTGATGGTGAGCACGGATCCCATGCCGAGCAGGCCGCCGCGTTTGTCGGTCTTGAAGCTGACTTTTCGGAATTCGTGCGCCTTGGCGGGTTCGCCGATGTCGCCGAGTTCGTAATGCGAGGCGAGTGCTTGATTGAGGAAGCTGTAATCGCTGTCGAGGAAGTTCACGAGGCTGGCATCGCGGTCGATCAGGTCGCGCATGAACATCCGCGTCTCGGTCTTGAAGGCGTCTTGGAAACCCTTAGAATAATACTCCTCGAACTCTCCGCGATCCGGCGGCATGCCACCAAGGTTGCGAAGATTCAGCCAGCTATCGAGGAACCCGGCGACGAAGGCATCGGAACGCTTGTCTTTGAGCATCCGGCGTGTTTGCGCCAGCAATACCTCCGGCTTGGTAAGGTCCTCGCTCAACAGCTCGGCATCGGGCATCGTGGACCAGAGAAAGTAGGACAGTCGCGAGGCGTGCGCGAGGCTGGTGAGCTTCTTCGAGTCGTTTTGAGTTTCGTGGGAGAGGTAAACAAAGCCCGGTGAGCAAAGCGCGGCCTTCAGGGCTGCCTTGAAGCCTTCCAGCGGAGAATGGCCTTGCTGAATGCGTTTTTCCGCGACGGCCATGAGGCGGTTCATTTCGTCCTCCGTGGCTTTTCGGCGGTAAGCGCGGTCGGCGAAGGTTTGGAGCAAGGAGCGGGTTTTCTCCGCTTGGAAGGTTTCGGTGCCCAAAACGGCCTTTTGCGATGCTGGAGGCCATGTTTCAGCGAGTGGGCCGCGAACCTTCACTTCGTCGATGCGGATGTGCGGGTGTTTGTGAACGTGCAGCGTGATCTGTCGTGCGGCGACAATGCCGAGCTTGCCCTTTTGCTTATCATCCTCGTCCATGAATTGATCCCACAAGTCTTTGTGCTGCTCCGCGATTCGGAACCACGTGCCGCGGGCATCATCGGGGCCGTTTGGGAAGACGAAGCGGGGCGTGTGTCCGGCATCGAACCACATTTTCATCGTGATCCACTTGGCCTCGCCATCGTCCAGCGCCACCTCGGCGAGCATCGGCTGCTGCGGCTGAGGCAGGTCGAGAGGGCCGATTTTGGCATCGCCAGGCACGATGCCGAGGCGGAAAGGTTCGCGTGGATCAATGCCGAACCATTTGGGGTCATACGGATGCTCCCGGTTCATGGCTTTGGCGAGAACCTGGACCTCGTAAAAGCCGTCCACTGGCACGCCATCGACGAAGTCCTCGATCACGCCAAATCCGGCGGTGTGCTTGTCGGAGTCCATGCACTCCTCCACGAGCAGGTGTGCGTTGTTGTAGTCCTTCTCCTTTCTTTTCAGGTTGGACCTGAAGTTCTTGGTGAAGTGCCACGCTTGCTCCTTTACCTGCCGTTGCTGAGCGAAGGCCTTTTCCACCACCGCATCCGCCGCATCGAGATACTGGTCGAGGAGGTAACCGGAGGTTTGCAGCACATCGCCGAGGTTTTCCATGTGCTCGGCGGATTGATCGCGCGGGAACTTCGTCGTCGGGTCAAAGGCTGCCATGTTCAGCGAGAAGAGATCGCTGATGGTGTGGAGATATTCCGTGCGATTCAGCCGACGCAAAACGGTGCTGCCACCGGTGCTGGCGAGCTTTTCACGCCCCTCGGACAGCGCACGAGTCATTTGATCGACAAAGGCTTTGGCCTCCTCCGCCGGGGGCTGCTTCGACTTCTTCGGCGGCATTTCGCCGAGATTGATCTGATCGAGGATGTCTTTGAGTTCGACCAGCGTGTCCACTTTGCCGACAGGCAGCACCAGCTGGTCAAAGCGGCGGTCGCCCTTCTGTTTTTCGGCTCCGTGGCAGTCGTTGCAGTAAGTGGCGAGGAAGTGTCGGGCTGGCTCTATGCCTGGCTCGGCATGCAACGAAATGCTGACAAGGGTGAGAAGCGTGGCCGCGAGAGAAATCGAGAAGCGAAGCATGGTGCTTGAACGGATAAATGAAGTGCCTGCCATGAATCACACGAGCCCTGTCAAGGTTCCCGTGCTCGTCCCAAATGCCTCCACCTCGGCCCCGAAGCGATGCAGCATGGAGAGATACAGATTGCAGAGCATCTGTCGGCCAAGACCTTTGGCGGGATAGGCTTTGTGCTCGCCGTGTTTGAAGCCGCCACCGGCGAGTATGACGGGGAGATTGCTGTTCGTGTGGGCGTTCGCATTGCCCATGCCGCTGCCGAAAAGGACCATGGAGTGATCCAGCAGCGTGCCGGAGCCATCTTGGATGCTCTTGAGCTTCTCCAAGAACCTAGCGAACTGCTCCACTTGATAGCGCTCCATTTTGATGAGGCCTTTGATGGCCTCGGGACGTTGGCCGTGATGGGAGAGGCCGTGGTAGCCGCCGCTCAAGCCGAAGGCGGCGGCCTCGAAATCGCCACCGATCTCGAGCGTGGCGATGCGCGTGGAATCCGTCTGCAAGGCGAGGGCGATGAGGTCATACATCACGGGTAGGTCAGCGACGAAATCGGTGTTCTTCGGCTCCTGCATCTTCGGGTCCGGCTTCGGCACGCTGGCCCATTGGCGGCGCAGCTCGATCTGCTTCTCCACATCGCGGACGGAGGTGAAATACTCGTCGAGCTTTTCCTTGTCGCGCTGGCCGAGCTGGCGCTGGAGCGACTTTGCATCGCCATTCACGGCATCGAGAATGGAGCCTTTCAAATCGAGCCGGTCCATGGATGCGGCGAGACTTTTGGCATCTTCATTGATGAAGAGTTTCTGGAACAACTCACGCGGCGTGCTGATCGGCGGCACCCGTGTGCCGCTGCGTGTCCACGACAGGAGACAGCCGCCATGAATGCCGCTCTCTGATCCCAACGTGAGCGATGGAAACCGCGCCGCGCCGCCCATCGTCTCCGCCGCACGTTGATCGACGGTGATGTTGCCCTCCGGCATGCCTTTCGCATCGGATGTGCGCACGCCGCTGAGGAAGGAGCTCATGGCAAAATGCCCGCCTTTGACGCCATGATCGAGTCCTGAGTAGAGCGTGAATTCCTTTTGATGCGGCTTGAGAGCTTCGATGGATTCCGGCAGTTCGTAATCCGCGCCTGTTTTTGTCGGAAAGAAGGCCAGCGGATAAAAACCGAGCAAATTGCCGATGCACACCAGGCGCATTGGTCTCGCGGCATTCACTGCTTTCCCCGCAAGCGAGCCGACGGCGGCGTTTTGTGCGAAGACACGGCCTCCGATCGATTCCAGCAAGGGAAGCGCGAGGCTTATGCCCGTGGCACGCAGGAAGAAACGGCGGTTGGGTGTGGCGAGGTGATTTTTGCTCATGGAAGAGGTTGGGAGGTGACCAGCGATACCTGCACGTCATCAAGGTAGTGCACGGATGGCGGCTGCGCGGCGTCCACAGGAGGCACGGCACCGAAGATCAGCACCAGTGTCTTCGATTCAGGCGGCAGGCGCAGTTTCATGGAGAACGTATGCCAGCCCGATTCTCCGGGCGCTGTATCAAACCGCTGCGATTGGGACACGACGCCATCGCTATCCACCTTTGACCAGAAACCCTTCATGGCGACCTCCGGCACCTCATCCAGCGCGATGGCACGGATGAGGTAACGTGAGCTGAAGTCGCTGTTCATGGCGCAAAACGAAGCGGTGACCTCCACCTCGGAATCTTCGCCCAGCAGTGGCAAGGGCTGTGCACGAAGATCAAGCGCCTGGTAAGCTCGCGAGGTGTGATTCTTCACGTTTTTCTCACGCGGAATGGGCTCCAGCCGCAGCATGTGTGAGCCTTGCAGAGGCTTCACCTTCGCCTCTGCCGCCAGGATCTTGGCGGAATCCACGCCCCATTGCCCGACATGATCTGGCAGCCCGTCTTTGAGCTGTTGCTTTGCATCTTCCAGGCCCGCATCGAAAACGAGAAGCGGCATCTTCTTCACCGCCGCCCGCTGGGCCACATACCCGAACACCACCGACGAGCAAAACATCCCAAACACAATCCCCGCCGCCGCAGCGGTGAGCGGCCGCCAGGAGAGCCAGACACTCCTGCGTTTCGATTCAATCTGAGACGGTGACACCAGCATTTCTGTGACCGCTGCCTGCGACCCAGCATGGGCCTCCAAGGCCACATCCAAATTCATGTATCGGAGATACAATCTGGCCACAGCGTCATCCCGTTTGAGCGAGCTGTGAAGAAGTGTGGCTTCTTCCTCCGTGGTGAGTCCAGCGATGTAGCGCTGAATGAGGTCATGCCAGTCTGTGTTCATACGCTTTCCTCCTGAGCAAGTGTGTGCTCCACGCAGTCCAGCAGCGCCTGCCGGATGCGGTGAAGCAGTTTGTAGAGTGACATCGGCGTCTGTCCGCGCCGTGTGGCGAGATTGTCCATTCGCGTGCCCTTGGTGTAAGCGGCGAGCACCAGCTCTTTTTGGGATTGCGGCAGCTTTTGCAGGCAGCCCTCCAAAGCCTCGCGCTCGGTGAGATGCTGCGGCTCCTGATGCACCGCCAAGTCCGCAAGCCGGTTCACCAATTCGTCGTCGAAAACATGACGGTCACGCACTCGGCGGCGCAGATGCATCCGCACCTGATTCCGCGCCACTCCGAAGGCCCAGGGCCGGAACTCTTCCGCCGAGGCAAAGCCCTGCCAAAGGGCCACGATCACCTCCTGCATCACCTCTGAAGCCTCCTGCCGGGTGGGCAACAGCGAGCGGACAAACGTGTGCAATGCCACCTCATTCTCCGCATAAAGGCGGAGGAACTGGTCATGCTGAGGATGGTCTGACGGCTGCGACATGGTGACTTCAACCTACTCGTTGCCGGTCACCGTTTCATTTGCCAAAAAAAAGGTGCGAATGAGTCCGAATCGATCCCCAACGCTACTTTGAGACCTTGGGCAGGCTTTGAATCCGAGCCGTGAGTTCCGCGATGACATCAGCGTGCTGCGCGGAGACATCGTGGAGCTCCTCCGGATCGGTTTCGTGGTCATAGAGCTCGGTTGGACCATCGCTCCAGCGGGTGAAGCGCCAGCGGGCGGTGCGGATGCTTTGACCGTAAAGTTTGTCGCCACGCGTGACGAGCGTGAAGGCGGCGTCTTTGATGCTCGTGGTGGGATCGGTCAAAATGGGCCGCAAACTGGCTCCCGCTGCCGTGTGAGGCATTTTCAGGCCGCAGAAGTCGGCGACCGTCGGATACACATCGACGAACTCGACTAGTGAACGCGTGGTCTTGCCGCCGCGCATGCCCGGAGCGGCGATGATGAGCGGCGCACGGCAACTGCGCTCGAACAGCGTGTTTTTGTTCCACCACTGCCGCTCGCCTGTGTGGTAGCCGTGATCACCGACGAAGATGACGATCGTCTTTTCCCAAAGCTGATGCTTGTCGAGCGCATCGAGCACACGACCGAGTTGCGCATCCATGAAGCTGGTGCCGGCGCAGTAGGCGCGGAAAAGCTCGCGCCACTCCTGCTCGGTGAATTTGCCAAAAGCGGTGCCGTAGTCGCCGAAGCCGACGCTCTCCTTGCGCACCGCTGTCATGCCTGCGGGATCGCTCCAGGGCTTCAGCGAGTCGGCGGGATACAGATCGAAGTATTTCTTCGGCGCGATGAAGGGATCATGCGGCTTCATGAAGCCGCAGCCGATAAACCACGGCGTGTCGCCGAGCTTCTCGATCATTGCCACCGTCGCCGCGGCGATCTGGCCATCCGGTTGATCATCATCCGTGCCATCCGCCGCGCCCCACTGGCACCACTTCAGCGCCCCGCCGGTCACATCACGTCCCTCGAGCATTTTGCGGCCTGCTTTCGTCGCTTCAAACGCCTGCGCCGTTTGCCAGGAACTGCCAGCGTCCATCCAGCGCTGCTTCGCTTCCGCATTCTTGCCGCCACCGAGGTGGTAGAGCTTCCCATACGCGTGCGACTGCCATCCAGCGTCTTTGCAGAGCTGCGGCAGCGTCACGACCTCCGGCATCTTTTGCCGCAAAGGAATGTCATTGCCCACGATGCCCGTCTGCTCCGCCCGCAGGCCAGCCATCATGCTGCTGCGGCTCGGATTGCACACCGGATACTGCACATATGCCCGCTCAAACGTCGTGCCACGAGCCCGCAAACGGTCGAGGTTCGGCGTCTTCACGACCTCCTTCGTGAACGCCCCGCCAAAGTCCCGCAGATCGTCCGCCATGATGAGCAAGACATTGGGCTTCGCGAAAGCAGAGAGCAAAGGGCAGAGGGCGAGGATACAGACGAGGAAGCGCATGGTGGCGCGTGAAACGGCCTGATGCTGGTCTTCTAACCGGAGTTTGTGGCAGATGGCGAAAGTGTCTTTGCTCTGCTTGTCTTTGCTCACGTGCGGATCTTTTCGGCCAAGTCGTGGCGACAATTCGTTATTGGCGATGCTTTGCAGCAGCGAGTCACGTCTTTGCCTGGCCTGTTCTGCACACGACCCACTGCCATTGATCAAGCCGGTCCATCGCGCCTTTGAATGAAGGCGTGCCGGGGGCTTCATTTTCCCGGCATACTCTGCTTGGGCAAAGCTCAGGTGGCGTTCCTTGCTCACCGTACGCTTTGCCAATGTGGAGTTGCTCGAATTTTTTACCTCGATGATTCATTCAGCGTCTCCTTAGAAATTCGGGGTGCCAACTTACGACTTCGAAAGTCGTGGTACCTCACTTCCAATAGCGCTCGATGGCATCAACCAAGCCGGGGATGCTGTGGACTTCGGCGGCGATGTCGATCTTGAGGCCGTGCTTTTTCACGGCGGTGCTGGTGACGGGGCCGATGGAAGCGACTTTGCACCCCTCTGGCAGGGGGACGCCGAGTGCCATGAAGTGATCCACGGTGCTGGCGCTGGTGAAGGTGATCATGTCTGCGCCTTCTTCCTTCAGTCGGGCGAGGGCTTCGAGGTTGTCGTCCTTTTCAGGAACGGTGCGGTAGGCGATGGCTTCATCGACGATGGCTCCCATTTTCATGAGTTCCTTCGTGATGACATCACGCGTTTCTTCGGCTTTGACCCAGAGGACGGAGACGTGCTCCATGCTCTGCTGGTCGCCCAGGGCTTTGACCAGGCCTTCGGCCACGAAGTCCTTCTCGGGCATGAGATCGACGGCGAGGTGGCGGGCGCGGACTTTCTCAGCCGTGCCGGGTCCGATGCAGGCGATGCGGACGCCGCCGATGCAGCGGGCGTCGTTGAAGAGCTTGTCGAACATCTTGAAGAAGGCATCGACGCCATTGGGGCTGGTGAAGACGATCCACTCGTATTTGTGGCAGTCCTGGACGAGCTCGCCGAAGCCGAGCATGTCCAGCGGCTCTTCAATGCGGATGGTAGGCAGCTCGATGACATCAGCGCCAAGGTCGCGCAGCTTGCGGCTGAGGACGCCGACCTGCTGGCGGGTGCGGGTGACGACGATCTTTTTGCCGAAGAGCGGGCGGTTTTCGAACCAGTTGATCTTCGAGCGCTCGGTGACGACATCGCCGAGGACGGCCACGGCGGGTGCTTTGAACCCAGTCTCCTTCACCCGCTGCGCCATGGTGCTGAGCGTGGCGACGAGGGTTTGCTGCTTCCCATGCGTGCCCCAGCGGACGAGGGCCATGGGGGTGTCGGGGTTCGCGCCATGCTTCAGGAACTCGCCCGTGATCTCCGCCATGCGCTCGACGCCCATGAGGAAGACTTTCGTGCCATCGGCGGCAGCGAGCTTCGCGTAGTCGAGGCTGGTCTCGGCCTTGGTGGGGTCTTCGTGACCGGTGAAAATGGTGAGCTGGGAGGCGTGGTCACGATGGGTGACAGGGATTCCCGCATAAGCCGGAGCCGCGATGGCGCTGGTGATGCCGGGGACGATCTCGAAGCGGACGCCAGCTTCGGCGAGTTCGGCGGCCTCCTCAGCGCCACGACCGAAGAGCACAGGGTCGCCGCCTTTGAGTCGAGTGACGGTCTTGCCCTCGCGGGTCAGTTTGACGATGAGGGCATTGATCTGGTCCTGCGGCAGGGCGTGGTCGCCGGCTTTTTTCCCGACGTAGATCTTCTCCGTGCCCTCTTTGGCATAGCGGAGGAACTCGGGATTGCAGAGGTAGTCATAGACGAGGACATCGGCGGCCTCGATGCACTCCTTGCCTTTGATGGTGAGCAGGCCGGGATCACCGGGGCCGGAGCCGACGAGGTAACAGATGCCTTTGGAGAGAGCGGGAGCGGTGGGGGAGGCCATGCGGGAAGGAGGAAATAAAACGCCCGCCATGCTGTCGAGGCTGCCACGGGCTGCAAATGCTGATGTTGCGCCGGGCGCGTGCGCCTTTTTAAAAAAGAGAAGTGTCAGGGAACCGCAGCATGGACAGGCATGCTGCCGTTGCTTCCTTCCGGACCTGGCGGGGTTCGCGAGCTGGACATCCGCGGCCCCTGACAATGTCGAGATAGGCGTGTCGGACACTTTGTGCAAGCCGGAATCCAACCCATCATTTCATGCGTTTGCCCTGCCATGATGGGGGTGGCGTCTGCTCGGGGTATTCCTGCTCTGAGCCAACGAGGGCAGGCCAAGAGGGGACTGATTACAGTGGGCACTAGTTCTTGAAAATGCCCTTCATCTTCGAGAAGAAGCCCGGCTTTTCGAGATCGCCATTCGCGCGTGCGGCGGGGTCTGGAGTGACTTCGGGCATGAGGATGGGCTGACTCTGCTCCCAGCCGCCGCCGATGGCTTTCACGAGGCTGACGGTGGCGGCGAGGCGCTGACCGGCGGTTTGGATGGTTCCGCGCTGGATGGTGAGCACGGTTCGGTTGGCTTCGATGACATCCAGGTAAGGGCTGGTGCCAGCTTCGTAGCGGGTTTTGGCAAGTTGGGAGGCTCGCTCGGCGCTGCTGCGGGCTCGCTGCTGGGCGCTGGACTGCGTGGCGTAGTTGCGGATCTGGGAGAGGCTGGTTTCGACATCGGCCACGGCGGCGAGGAAGGCTTGGCGATAGCCTGCGAGGGCTTCGTCGTGGATGGATTTGGAG
Organism: Prosthecobacter sp.; assembly: GCF_044378005.1. GTDB lineage: Bacteria > Verrucomicrobiota > Verrucomicrobiia > Verrucomicrobiales > Verrucomicrobiaceae > Prosthecobacter. The sequence continues at coordinate 69,158 of NZ_JBILYB010000002.1, read as the reverse complement.
CGGGAGAGGTTGAAGCGGTTTTTGTTCCCCGAGAAAAGTGGGATGCTGATCTTCGGCCCGTAGCTCCAGAGCAAGGAGGCGGGCTCGAAGAGAATGTCGATGTCGCCGCTCTGGAAGCCGCCATTGCCAGCAAGCTTCAGGCTCGGGAAGAACTGTGCTTTGGCGACGCCGATCTTTGCCGTGGCAGCGGCGAGTTGACGCTCGGCTTGGGAAAGATCCGGGCGACGCTCCAAGAGGTCGGTGGGGACTCCGGCGGGCAGGCTCGGCGGGCCGCGAAGTTCACTGGCATTCACGGCGAGATGAAAACTGGCTGCATTGGCTCCGATGAGGATGGCGAGCGTGTTTTCGAGCTGATCGCGGCGGGCTTGCAGCGCGGAGATCTCGGCTTCAGCACTGGCGACTTCGGTTTCGGACTGGGCTTCTTCGAGTTCGCTGCCTGCACCCGCGAGCACACGGGCTTTAGCGATCTTGAGAGCTTCACCACGCCAGCTCACAGCTTCACGAACGACACGCATTTCGGCATCGAGCGCACGAAGCTGGAAGTAGGTGGAGGCGACTTCGGCCTGGATGCCGAGCAGCACATTGTGAACGGCATCCGCAGCGGCGGCGGCGGTGGCTTTGTCAGCTTCGACGCCGCGACGGATCTTGCCCCAGAGGTCAATCTCCCAGGAGAAGTCGAGGAGGGCATTGTAGGCGGGGCCATCGTAGCGCAGGCCATTGAGCGGGAAGGCGGAGGGCATGTTCCCAGAGGTGCGCTGACGCTCGCCGCTCAAGGGTGCGCCGAGCGTCGGGAAGAAGTCTCCGCGTGTGATGCGGGCGGTGGCGCGAGCCTGATCGAAGCGAGCGATGGCGACTTTGAGCTGTTGATTGTTCGCGGTGGCCTTCGCTTCGAGTTCATTGAGCTTCGAGTCGCGAAAGACCTTCCACCACTCGCCCTTCGGCAGATGGGAGGATGGGTTCGCCGCTCGCCAGGTGACGCCTTTGAACTTCGGCGGAGAGACCGTGTCAGGACGCTCATAGTTCGGCCCGACTTGGGCGATGGCGCTGGAGGCGAGGAAGAGGAAAAGAAAGCGCATGGCGGTGATTAATGAGAGTTGGCAAGGGCGGCGACAGGAGGCTCAGCAGCAGCAGCAAGGGTCGCGTCCTTCTTCCGTTTGTGACCGATCATGACTAGCACATAAAAGACAGGCGTCAGAAACAAGCCGAGGAAGGTCACGCCGATCATTCCGCTGAAGACGGCGGTGCCCATGGCGCGGCGCATTTCGGCACCGGCACCGGTAGAGACGACGAGGGGATACACACCGGCAATGAAGGCGATGGAGGTCATCAAAATGGGGCGGAGACGCAGACGGCAGGCATCGAGGGCGGATTCGAGCGGGGTTTTGCCATGGTCGTAGTTCTCTTTGGCGAACTCGACAATGAGGATGGCGTTTTTGCAGGCGAGGCCGATCAGAACGATGAAGCCGATCTGGGTGAAAATGTTGTTATCACCGCCGGTGTAATGCACGCCGATGAGGGCGAAGAGCAGGCACAGCGGCACGATGAGGATGATGGCGAGCGGAAGGCGCAGGCTTTCGTATTGCGCGGCGAGCACCATGAAGACGAGCAGGATGCAAAGCGGGTAAATGTAGATGGCGGTGTTGCCAGCGATGATCTTTTGGAAGGTGAGATCGGTCCACTCGAACTCGAAACCACCGGGCAACGCCCCTTTGACGATGCCAGCGATCAAATCCTCTCCCTGGCCGGAGCTGAGCGGCGGCAGCGGCGAGCCGCTGATATCGGCGGCGAGGTAGCCATTGTAATGGAAGACGCGGTCGGGGCCAAAGCTCTCGTTCACTTTCACAAGCGAGCCGATGGGCACCATCTCGCCGGATGTGTTGCGTGTTTTGAGACGTGTGATGTCGCCCACCTCATCGCGGAACTGCTGCTCGGCCTGGGCGACGACTTGATAGGTGCGGCCAAAGCGGTTGAAGTCGTTCACATAGAGGCTGCCGAGGTTGATTTGCAGTGTCTCGTAAAGATTCGCGAGCGGCACGCCCTGCGACTTGGCTTTTTCGCGATCCACATCGGCTTCGAGCTGCGGGACGTTCACGGTGTAGCCGGTGTAGGTAAGGCCAAATTTGCCGGAACCCATCGCCGCGCCGATAAGCCCCTGTGTGGTTTTATAAAGTTCCTCGTAGCCGCGATCACCACGGTCTTCGATCATCATTTTGAAGCCACCGGCTGTGCCGATGCCATTCACGGGAGGCGGTGGTAACACGAGCACGAAGGCATCCTGAATGCCCATGAACTGCCCGTTGAGTGCGCCAGCGATAGCCGCGCTGTTGAGATCGGGCGTCTTGCGTTCTTCAAAGTCCTTCAAGCCGACGAAAACGATGCCGCTGTTCGGGCTGGCGCTGAATCCGTGGATGCTCAGGCCAGGGAAAGCGATGGCGTCCTTCACGCCGGGCTGTTTCATCGCGATCTCGGACATGCGGCGCATCACTGCGTCCGTTCGATCAAGCGACGAGCCTTCGGGAAGCTGAGCAAAGCCGATGAGGTAGGCTTTGTCCTGCGCGGGCACGAAACCTTCCGGCACGATTTGGAAGCCCTTCATCGTTGCCCACACGAGTCCGCCATAAATCAGGAGAGCGATGATGCTGAAGCGGATGGTGCGCTTCACGATGCCGACATAGACATTCGACGACCACTCAAAGAATCGATTGAAGGGCCTAAAGAACCACCCGAGCAGCAGGTCGATGAGCTTCGTGAGAATGTCTTTCTTGTCGTGATGGCCTTTGAGGAGCAAGGCGGAAAGAGCGGGTGAAAGCGTGAGCGAATTGATCGCCGAGATGACCGTCGAGATGGCGATGGTGACGGCGAACTGTTTATAAAACTGCCCGCTGAGGCCGCTGATGAAGGCGGTGGGGATGAAGACGGCGCAAAGCACAAGCGCGGTGGCAATGATTGGGCCTGTGACCTCCTTCATGGCTTGTCGCGTCGCCTCGACGGGCTTCAAGCCGTTGCGGATGTTTCGCTCGACGTTTTCGACAACGACGATGGCGTCATCCACGACGATGCCGATGGCTAGAACGAGGCCGAACAGGCTCAAATTGTTGATCGAGAAGCCCAACGCATGCATCACGGCAAACGTGCCGACGAGCGACACCGGCACCGCTGCGAGCGGAATGATGGAAGCACGCCAGGTTTGCAGGAAAATGACCACCACGAGCACCACGAGCAGGATGGCCTCGACGAGCGTGTGAATGACGGCGTCGATGGATTTATCCACGAAAACCGTGGGGTCATAGGCGATGGCGTAATCGACGCCTTCGGGCATTTTGGTCTTCAACTCGGCCATGCGTGCTCGCACGGCCTGCGAGACGGCAAGCGCATTCGAGCCTGGAAGCTGGAAGACGCCCATGCCGACGGCTTTTTTGTTATTCAGGAGACTGCGCAGAGCATACTCGCCGCTGCCCATCTCGGCGCGGGCGACATCACGCAGACGCAACTTTTCGCCATGCGGGCCGGTTTTGACGATGATCTGCTCAAACTCCTCCTCAGTGATGAGTCGGCCTTTCGCATTCACGGTGAGTTCAAACGGCGCACCCTTGACTGGTTGCTGACCTATGGCACCCGCAGCGACCTGGATGTTTTGCTCGCGGATGGCGTTCACGATGTCGCTGGCGGTCAATCCGCGCGCGGCGGCTTTGTCGGGGTCGATCCAGATGCGCATGGCATATTCGCCACCGCCAAAGATCTGCACCTGACCCACGCCCGTGAGGCGGGAGAGTTCGTCCTTCACATTTAGCGTGGCGTAGTTGCGGAGGTAGATCTCATCGTAACGGTCATTGGGCGAAAGCAGGTGCACCACGAGAGTCATGTCCGGCGAGGACTTCACGGTGGTCACACCATAGCGGCGCACTTCCTCCGGCAGCTTCGGCAGCACTTGCGAGACGCGGTTTTGCACCTGCACCTGCGCCAGATCGAGGTCCGTGCCGATCTTGAAGGTCACGGTGAGAATCATGACGCCGTTCGCCGTGCTCTGGGAAGACATGTAGAGCATGTTTTCCAACCCGTTGACCGTCTGCTCGAGCGGAGAGGCAACGGTTTCGGCGATGGTCTTCGGATTGGCACCCGGATACGTCGCCGTGACGATCACTGTCGGCGGCACGACCTCCGGGTATTCTGAGATTGGAAGCTGGAAGAGCGAGATCGCGCCGAGGATGAAGGTCAGCAGCGACAAGACGCCCGCGAAGATGGGGCGGGTGATGAAGAAGGAAGAGAAGTTCACGAGAAATGACGAATGAGGAATTCAGAATGACGAATGAATGAGCGAAGGCCGAATGACGAAGCTGAGGTTCGTCATTCGCCATTCTGGTTTCGTCATTTCGCGCCGGAGGCTGACGCTTGTTTCGCCGCATCGCCTTCGACCGGCGCGACCGGCATTCCAGGCATCGGCAGGCGGGCCTGGCCGTTGATGATGATCTTGTCGCCAGCAGTGAGGCCGGTGCGGACGATGCGTTTGCCGTCGATGGCGGGGCCGATGGTGACGGGTTTATAGACGGAAACTGCGGGCTGTTTCGACTCGTCGATGCCGAGGACGTATTTGTTGGCCTGATCGGTGAGGATGCTTTTTTCATCGACAAGCAGCGCCTTGTATTTCGCCGTCATCGGCAGGCGGATGCGGGCGAAGAGGCCGGGCGTGAGCGAACCATCGGTGTTAGAGAACTCAGCGCGGAGGACCATGCTGCCGGTGCCGGCGTCGAGGCGGTTGTCGAAGGACTCGACGTGGCCTTTGTGCGGGAAATCCTTCTCGTTGGAGAGCTGGAGTTCCACCGGCATGCGTCCGTCGCCATTGGTGAAGGTGGTTTTGTCGCGTTGTAGCGCCTGGAGCTTTAGCAGGCTGTTTTCGTCGATGTCCGCATACACATAAACGGGATCGACGGTGACGATGGTCGTGAGCAGCGTGGTCCCGGCGGTGACAAAGTTCCCCGTGGTAGTGATGGCGCGGCTGATGCGGCCTGCGATGGGCGCTTTGACCTCGGTGTGCTCCATCTCGATGCTGGCGCTGTGCTCGGCGGCGCGGGCGGATTCGAGCGATGCCTGGCCTTGCTTATACATGGACTCGCGAGTTTCAGCCTGCTCTGGAGCGATGGCTTTGGCGGCGAGCAGAGAACTGACGCGGTCAAACTCGCGCTTGGCCGCCTCCATGTTGGCTTCGGCACGCTGCACCTCGGCCTTGGCGGCACGGAGTTTGGTCTCAAAGGGGCGCTGGTCGATGGTGAAGAGGATGTCTCCCTTTTTCACGAGGCTGCCGGCCTGGAAATGCACCTGGGTGATGTAACCGGCCACGCGCGGGCGGAGATCGACCATCTCCTGGGCCTCGACACGACCGGTGAATTCCTCCCACTCGACGAGTTCCTTCGACTCCACAGGAGCGAGGGTCACAGGTGCGGGCGGCATGGCACCGCCACCGTGGCCACCACCATCAGCGGGCTTTCCGCAGGCGGCGAGGAACAGGGCGAGTGGGAGGAGGATGCGCGGGGGGGGCATGGTGAATGTGGGGATGGTGGTCGAAGTTGACCGGTTGGTTAATTTGAGGTCGAATCAGAAGTTAAAACGGGGCAAATAGCTCAGGGTTGGGAGTCTGCGACGCCAAGGATGCGTCGGGCTCCGGCTTCCATTTCATTGAGATGGCTGAGATCATTCCACATGCGGGCGTGGAGGAGGAGGCCTTCACCATAGGCAAACAGGATTCGTGCCAAGGCGGGGGCGTCAGGTGCCTCAATGATGCCCTGGTAGTGGGCGTCCCGAATAGCGCTCTCGTAGTAGCGGATGAACTGGGAGAGGATCTCCTGGAGCTTGTCGCGCAGTTTGTCGTCGATGGTGCTGACCTCGGCCCCCAGGGAATGAATGGGACAACCGAGCACGCGGCCATGTTTTTCCTGCATTTCCCGCTGCTCCTGCTGGAAGTCGGCGAAGCATTTCCAAATGCGATCCAGCGGTGCATTGACCGGCGAAAAGGTCTGATCGAGCTGCTTCCGGTGCTCTGCCCAGCTATACTCGATCGCCGTGAGGGCACAGGCCGTTTTCGATTCAAAGAAGTGGTAGAAGCTGCCCTTCTTCACGCCGGCCTTTTCACAGATGTGATCCACCGACGTGGTGCCATAGCTGCCGGTCCAGATCAGTTCGACCATGGCTTCGATCAGGCGTTCTTTGGCGTCAGAGGTTCTTCCCATGCGGCGAAGAAGTAGTGGTACTAGACGATCAGTCAACAATAAATTCCACGACCCTCTGATGACGTCATCCAGAACGGACGGCTGCATCTGAGTGAAATGATTGGCTCCGTTCCTTGACGCTCGGGAGCGCTCTCCTATGATGGCGAGCCCTTCCTCCGGGCGATCTTTGTTTCTTACCTCCCCCCAAGCGCATACGCATCATGGCCATCCTCGTTGATATTGACACACGCATCCTCGTCCAAGGCATCACGGGCGATTTCGGCTCCCGCCACGCCAAAGCCTCCCTCGACTACGGCACGCAGCTCGTGGCTGGTGTCACCCCAGGCAAGGGTGGAGTGACGTTTGACCACGGCAGCCACAAGGTGCCGGTCTATGACACGGTGAGTCAGGCCGCGAAGGAATCCGGCGCGACTGTCAGCGTGATCTTCGTGCCGCCGCCCTTCGCTGCTGATGCGATCCTGGAAGCCGTGGACGCCGGGCTCGACCTCGTCGTTGCCATTACTGAAGGCATCCCGGTGAACGACATGATCCGCGTGAAAGCGGCGATGAAGGGCAGCAAGACCCGCCTCATCGGCCCGAACTGCCCCGGCCTCGTGACTCCCGGTCATGGCGAAAAATCCCAGGGCGGCTGCCGCATCGGTATCGCCCCAGGTTACATCCACAAGCGCGGCAACGTGGGCGTGGTCAGTCGCTCCGGCACCCTCACTTATGAAGCCGTGTGGCAACTCACGACTCGTGGCTACGGCCAGAGCACCTGCGTCGGCATCGGCGGAGACCCCGTGAATGGCACCAACCACCTCGACGTGCTGAAAATGTTCAACGAAGACCCCGAGACTGAGGCCATCATCATGATCGGCGAGATCGGTGGCAACGCGGAAGTCGAAGCCGGCCTCTGGGCCAAAGACAACTGCAAAAAGCCCATCGCCGCCTTCATCGCCGGTGCCACCGCACCTCCTGGACGCCGCATGGGCCATGCCGGAGCCATCATCGGCGGAGCCGACGACACCGCCGCTGCCAAGAAGCGCATCCTCGCCGAGTGCGGCATCTCTGTGGCCGACAGCCCGGCCGACATGGCCGCCGCACTGCTGAAGGTCTGGGGCAAGTAAGCGTCTCTTTTTGGGTTAGCTTTGTTTTTGAGTCACCCGGCAGTCATCTGCCGGGTGATTTGTTTTGACCTGAGCACAAAAAAGCGAACCGCGCCTGGAGGCACGGTTCGCTGTGGTGTGGGTAAAATCTACTTAGCGATCTCGCAGGTGACTTTGGCGGACTTGTCCATCACGCCAAGCACGACGGCACCAGTGCCGACTTTAAGGGCTTTCTTGGCATGTTTCGCGTCCATGATGGCGACCCAGCCGATGCCCATGTTGAAGGTGTCCCAGGCATCGCTCGGGTCGGCGTGGCGGAGGACCTTTTGCACGACGTCGTTTTGCCAGAAAGGAACCTTCAGATGGCAGCCGAAACCGTTGCGGGTGAAGATGCGGCCAAGGTTCTCGACGAGGCCGCCACCAGTGATGTGCGCCATGGCTGCAGGTTTGATCTTGGCTTTGCGCAGGCCCCAGCACTGCTCGTGATACAGCAGTGTCGGAGTGAGAAGTTGCGCAGCGTCTTTCTTGCTGAGCTTGATGCTTTCCTTCGCCAAAATGCGGCGGACCAGGCTGAAGCCATTGGCGTGGAATCCGGCGCTGGGCCAGCCGATGAGGACATCGCCTGCCTTGATTTCGGCGGGGTTCATGACGTCGGCCTTCTCAGCGGCACCGATGGCGAAGCCTGAGAGCTCGACCATGCCATCAAGCACAGCTCCGGGCATCTCGGCGGTCTCACCACCGGCGAGAATGCAGTTACAGGCCTGGAGATACTCGGACATGCCGGCGATGATGCGCGTGAGCTGGCGCTTCTTGATTTGATTCACGCCGACGTAGTCGAGGAACATGATGGGATCGGCACCGCAGGTGAGCACGTCGTTCACGTTCATGGCGACGAGGTCTTTGCCCGCGTTTTCGAGGAGATCGTATTTGAGCAGGAGTTCGAGCTTCGTGCCCACGCCGTCGCAGCCGGTAAAGATGACGGGCTGCTTGTATTTGCTGAGATCGTAACCGGCGGCAAAGAGGCCGAAGGCGTTGGCGAGCTTGCGCTTCTTCTGCGTGGCTTTCACCAGCGCGCCGATGTCATCGACGAAGGAGGCTGCTTCATGAATATCGACGCCGGCTTGTTTGTAGGTGTGCTTGGACATGGGGACAAAAGAGCCGCGAAGTAGCGGCGGGAGTGTTGAGAGTGAAGCGGTGAGGCGGCGATGCAAGCAGGAGGATCAATCGCCGACTAAATCGGGTCGAGGGCTCCGCGTTGGTTCTTGCAGCCACAGGAGGGGCAGAGGGAGACGAGGGGATTCTTTTTTGGCAGGGCGTAGGTGCAGTTGCAGATGCGGCACTGGATGGCGATGCGCCGGCGGCTCACCTCACGTCGGCGCTCGCGCCAGAGCGTCCACATCCATAGGCCGCAGACAAGGCACACGCCGATGAGCATCACGGCGACGATGAGACCACTGAGCTGGACTCGGATCATGGGGCACCCTCCTTTTCCCAGACGAAGCTGATCTCAGCCCAGTCCATGTCCTGCTGCTGGACGGGGTCGGGCTGGAAGTGGAGCTGGGTCATCGCAGCATGAAGCTTGACCATGACCGCAGGGTCTTCGGAGGCGGAGAGCGGCACCGCGAGCAGGACCTGCCCCAGTCGGCCAATGGCGACTCGGAAGCGTGCTTTACCAGGATCGACGAGCGGAATGTCCCGCAGCACGCCGTCTGAAATCAGCGCACGCTTCGCCGGACCTTCGATGCGCGCTTGGAGCGTGGCCCGAGGGGCGGGTTTGAGTTCGGTGGGTTTGGTCGGAGGCAGGGGAGGAAGGGCGTCGAGAAAGTTCTGATCCAGAAGGCCTGGGCGCTCACGTGCAGCAAGGGTGCTGTTGGCGGCTTTCAGCTTCATCTCAAAAGAGGTGGGTTTAAAACCGGGCAATCTGGCGGCGGCGGGCACATCGTGAATGCCGGGAGTTTCCGAAGGCAGCAAAGTGAAACTGCGATCCATGGCACGGTGGATGAGAGCGCGCTCGGCAGGCACGTCGGGATTCAGCACGATCATCTGCTGAGGGCGGGCGGTGAGCTTCGGCGCGCCGGGGGTGACAATGCGGAAGAGGACGAAGAGTGAGGCGATGCCAAAGATCGTGATCAATAAAAAAGACAGCAGCCAGGGGGCGGTGCGCTCCCGACGCTTCCAGTCAAAAATCAGCGCGGACTCGTGGGGCGTCGCTTTTTTCATTTCGTCGCAGCGGGCTGCTGGCTGGGATTGGTGGAGAGAGCCACTTCATAGCCCAGGCCCATGGCGAGGCTGCTGACCTCCGTAAATCGTCCAGTCGTCGCGTAGCGGTCAGCATGGAGGAGGATGCGGCGCTCGCCATCTCGGCGCTGCTCCAGGCTGCTGCGGAGTTCCTCCAAAGTCATGCGCTGGCCGTCGAAGTACATCGGGGCATCCTGCCCGCCAGCGATGGTGATGATGTGGGCGCGGTCAAAGCCGGTGAGGCGGCTGCTGGAACGGGGTTTTTCCACCGTGATGCCGGACTGGACAACGAAGCCGCTGCTGAAAAGGAAGTACACGAGCAGCAGCAGAATCGCATTCAGCAATGGCGTGATATACAGCCAGGGGCTCTGCTTTGGCAGATGGCTCACGAGTTTCATGACACGAACAAGGCTGGGATCATGAATGCGATTTCCGCGCGCGACTGCGGGCAGGCACCTCTTCGGCTGGCTGGCGGAATTCGACGATGTTATCCGCAGATTTCGCGTCCTCGATCAAGTTCACGATCTCCACTCCGGCACGTTCCAAGTCGTGCATGATGGACTGGGCGCGGGCGCTGAGGAAGGCGTAAAAAAGATAGGCTGGGATGGCCACCACGAGTCCGAGTGCGGAGGTGACGAGACTTTGGTAAACGCCACGAGCCACTTCGGCGGGCGTGGTGATGCCGTTGGCGGAGGACAGATTGGTGAAGCTGTCCAGCAGGCCGATCACTGTGCCGAGCAGACCGATGAGCGGCCCCGCATGGGCGATGGCATTGAGGATGGCGAGATAGCGCTCCAGACGGGGTACTTCGAGCTGGCCGACCTCCTGAACGATCTCCTTCAACTGCTCACGAGGCGCATGGTGGCGGAGCAGAGCGGCATGAATAACGCGTCCGGCAGGCACCCTCGTGGCCACGCATTCCTGCAGCGCCTCGGCGAAATTCCGCCGCCGGATCAGGGCAGCGAGCCCGGCCAGAAACTCACCCACATTCATGCTCGCGCGATGGAAGTAGGCCAGTCGCTCCAAGAAGATCGCCACAGCAAACCCCATGCAAGCCATGAGGAGCCACACGAGCGGTCCGCCTTTGGAAATCAGTTCTGTCATGGTTCGGGGAAGAGGGAGTAAATAAAGGAGGGCAGGTGATGTAACGCACTGCTGGACATTCCACAGAGCAAAAGAAGGACCCATGTTTCAAATTTCTGGAAACAATGCAAGTCTAGGTTTTGGCTTGGCAGCCCTTCAGTCTGACAAGCGGAAGCGAAGCGATCATGAAGTTCGCGCGTTTGTCTTTCCAGTCTTGACTCAGCAGCCCGCGCCCCGCATTTTTGCGGCCGGATTTTATCCATCAACCACCTTAAACACACACCTTTATGTCCATCAAAGTCGGAGTCATCGGAGCAGGCGGCATGTTGCAGTATCACGCGGCGGGATTCCGTCAGGCGGGAGCGGAAATCGTGGCCGTGGCCGATGCGGCCCCCGGCGCTGCCGCCAAGGCTGCGGAGAAGTATGGCATCGCCAAGTCCTATGAATCCGTCGAGGCCATGCTCAAGGGCAGCCCGGAGATCAAGGCGGTCAGTGTCATCGTCCCGAATAAATTCCACAAGCCACTGACCATCCAGTGCCTCAAGGCGGGCAAGCACGTCTTCTCGGAGAAGCCACCCGCGCTGAATGCCAAGGAAGTGAAGGAGATCATCGTGGCCGCCAAGAAGGCCGGCAAGAAAGTGCTCTTCAACTTCAACAACCGCGCCCGTCCTGAATCGCAGGCGATGATGAATTACGTCAAGCAGGGCGTGGTCGGCAAAATCAACTCCGCACAGGCCAAGTGGATCCGCCGCACCGGCATCCCTGGCTTTGGCGGCTGGTTCACCACGAAGGAACTTTCCGGCGGCGGCCCGCTCATCGACCTCCTGCACATGGTCGATCTCGCCATGTACTTCATGGACTATCCCGAGCCCGCCTATGTGCTCGGCCAGACCTTCTCCGATTTCATCCAGGACAAGCAATTCAAAGGCCCCTGGGGCATTCCCGACCGTGTCGGCGGCACCACCGATGTGGAAAACGCAGCGCACGGTTTCGTCACCTTCAAAACCGGCCAGGTGCTCAGTCTCCAGGTTTCCTGGGCCGAAATGGTGAAGCGCGAGGAAGTCTCCGTGACCTTCCAGGGCACCAAGGCCGGCGGCAAAGTGGAGCGCCTCTTCGGCATCGACGGCCTCGACAACACCGCCATCGACACCTGCGAACTCTACGTCCAGGAAAACGGCAACAGCGTGAACCGCAGCATCGTCACCCCTGCCTGTGAAGACATGGGCCGCATCGGCTCAGCAGCGAATTTCATCGACGCCATCTCCGGCAAAGCCGCCCCGCTAAACACACCCGAGCAAGCCCTCCGCTTGATGCAGGTCATCGACGCCATCTACGCTTCCGCGAAGACTGGCAAGCCTGTGTCGATTTGAATCAGGTCTGATTAACAAAACGGGGAGAACGGGCAGGTGCCAGTTCTCCCCGTTAATTTTGAATCGTCCAGCAGCCTGTCGAACTTCGTCAGGGCACGAAGAGGATGTTAAAAGCAGCTCATGGCGGCGCATCATGCCGCCTGATTCATACCCAACAAAAACTACCCGGAGGCAAGTCTGACCACCACCATCGGAGCGAGGAATTCATTCCGCAGCGTGTCGCTTGCATGAGGTGGGTGATGATCGCCAAACCTAGCCCGCCAACAGTTGATGCTGGGCGGGCCTGGGATGTGACATCGGGGCGTGCGGTGCTGCGGAATAAATTCCGCGCTCCGTCATACCTTCTCAAACACCGGCTTCCCTCCCTTCATCACGGCGGTGATGTGGTCGCCGTCTTTGAAGCCGCCTTCGAGGACGGCGAGGGACAGCGGATCGAGGAGGTGCTTTTGGATGGCGCGTTTGAGGGGTCTCGCGCCGAAGACGGGGTCAAAGCCGGCGTCGGCGAGGTAGCGGGTGGTGTCGTCGGTGACGGTGAGGTGGATGTTTTGCTTGGCGAGGCGGTCGATGACGCGCTGGAGCTGGATCTTGACGATCTGGTCGAGCTGCGCGGCGTCGAGGCGGTCGAAGATGACGATTTCGTCGATGCGGTTGAGGAACTCGGGGCGGAAGAACTGCTTCAGGCTGTCGCGCACCAAGGCGTCGCGCTGCTCGGGATTGCTGACATCCTGAATGGCGCTACTGCCGATGTTGCTGGTCATGATGAGGACCGTGTTCTTGAAATCGACCGTGCGGCCCTGGCCGTCGGTGATGCGTCCGTCGTCGAGCACCTGGAGCAGCGTGTTGAAGACATCCGGGTGCGCTTTTTCGACCTCGTCGAACAGGACGACGCTGTAAGGCCGACGCCGCACGGCTTCGCTGAGCTGGCCGCCTTCTTCATAGCCGACGTAGCCGGGAGGCGCTCCGATGAGGCGGCTGACGCTGTGCTTCTCCATGTACTCGCTCATGTCGATGCGCGTCATGGCGCTGTCGTCGTCGAACAGAAACTCGGCGAGCGCTTTGCAAAGCTCCGTCTTGCCGACACCGGTGGGGCCGAGGAAGAGGAAGCTGCCAATGGGGCGATTTTCATCCTGAATGCCTGCACGCGCTCGACGCACGGCATTGCTGACGGCGGTGATGGCGTCCTTCTGGCCGATGACGCGTTTGCCGAGGCGTTCCTCCATCTTCACGAGCTTCGAGCGCTCGCCTTCTTGCAAGCGTGAGACAGGAATGCCGGTCCAGTTCGCCACGACACGGGCGATGTCTTCCTCGGTGACTTCTTCGCGCAACAAAGTGTGTGCGGCGCGAGGTTCTTTGTTCTCGGTGGACGACGCGGCGAGTTTCTTTTCGAGATCAGGGATGAGGCCGTATTGAATCTCACCCGCACGACCGAAATCACCACGGCGCTGCGCCTGCTCCTGCTCGGTGCGGAGGCGTTCGAGTTCCTCCTTCATCTTGCGACCAACCTGCACGGATTCCTTTTCCTTCATCCACTGGGCTTTCAGTGCCGAGGAGCTTTCTTTAAGATCGGCGATCTCTTTGTCGAGCTTTTCGATGCGGGCTTTGGAAGCGGCGTCCTTCTCTTTCTTCAAAGCCTGCCGCTCCATCTCGCCCATCATCACCTGGCGCTCGATCACGTCGATTTCGGTCGGCATGGAGTCGAGTTCGATTTTGATGCGGCTGGCGGCTTCATCGACGAGGTCGATGGCTTTGTCCGGCAGGAAGCGGTCGGTGATGTAGCGATTGCTCAGCGTGGCGGCGGCAATGATGGCGTTGTCTTGAATGCGCACGCCGTGGTGGACTTCGTAGCGTTCTTTGAGGCCACGCAAAATGGCGATGGTGTCCTCTACGCTCGGTTCACCGACCTTCACCGGCTGGAAGCGACGCTCCAGCGCGGGGTCTTTTTCGATATGCTTGCGATACTCATCCAGCGTGGTCGCGCCGATGCAGCGCAGCTCCCCGCGAGCGAGCTGCGGCTTCAAAAGATTGCCTGCATCCATCGCGCCCTCGCCTTTGCCAGCGCCGACGATGGTGTGCAGTTCGTCGATGAAGAGAATGATCTCGCCCTCGCTCGAAGTGACCTCTTTGAGGAAGGCTTTGAGGCGTTCTTCAAACTCACCACGGAACTTCGCCCCGGCCATCATGCCGCCGAGGTCCATGCTGATGAGCTTTTTGCCCTTCAGCGAATCCGGCACGTCGCCCGCGACGATGCGTCGTGCGAGACCTTCCGCGATGGCCGTCTTGCCCACGCCGGGTTCACCGATAAGCACGGGGTTGTTCTTCGTGCGACGGCTGAGCACCTGCATGACGCGGCGGATCTCCTCATCACGACCGATCACGGGGTCGATCTTGCCCTGCTTTGCGCGGGCAGTGAGATCGGTGCCGTATTTCTCCAGCGTCTGGTATTTGCCCTCCGGGTCCTGATCGACCACTCGCTGACTGCCACGCACCGCAGTGAGGCCTTTGGAAACGGTGTCATAGGTCAGACCGGCCTGCTTGAGCACATCGGAAAGCTCCGTCTTTGTTTTGAAGAGCGCCAGGATGATGTGTTCGACGCTCAGGAAGTCGTCCTTGAGCTTCTTCTGCTCGTCCTCGGCCTTCGTCATGAGTTCGCGCAACTCACTGGAGAGATGCAGGCCACTGGTGCCGCCGCTGACCTTGGGTTGACGCTCCAGCAAACTTGAAACTTGAGACTTCAAACTTGAAGCCGCTGCCGGATTAACGGCTGCCTTTTCAAACAACGGCACAGCGATAGCCCCTTCCTGCTCAAGCAGGGCGAGGAGAAGATGAGCAGGCTTCAATTCCTGATGCCCATGCCGCGTGGCGATGGATTGCGAGGCATTGAAGGCTTCCTGAAGCTTAACGGTGAATTTTTCGGGGGACATGATGGGTGGTGGTTGTTTGTCCAATCTCTACGCTTTCACTATGCCAGCACGGCATAGTGTCGCGCCACGCCTTACTTGGTAAGGGCTTGGCGCGCATTGCCACCGAGATCTTAAGTCATTCTCAAGGCGCATATTGGCACGAAAGAGGCGGTCAATTGTGCCTGATCGTCTCACGCTGGCGCATTCAGTCCAGAATGTCGCGACTCACTCGATAGGACTCCTTGTCCAAACCAGCCTTCATCGCCGCATAGTGGCTCGTCACTCGACTGCGGGTGAGATTGCCGAAGTAGCGCATCATCCGCGTTAGCTTGTCCACTTCGGCGGAGGTCATGGCGGCATCGGTGATCTTTGTTTGGGCAAAGCCGAGGGCGCAGGACCACACGAACAACTCCGAGCCGATGTCCACCAAGTGACCGAGCAAGACTTGCCGCTTTTCCAACGCGGGACCGTTCAGCGCCATCTCAAGGAAAAGAGTCCGCGCGAGCTTCCGGCTTTGATTGGCGATGGTGCTCAGGTCTTCGCGCAAAGCGGGGTGGAGTTTGTCAGTGGCATCGCCCGCGCCCACGGGTAGCCATTTCATCGGATACCATTTCGCATAAGCCATCCCAGCAGTCAGCACGGCCTTCGCGCGCTGTTTGAGTGGCAGTGTGCTGTTCACGACATCGGCACCGATCTTCAAATGTGGCTCCAGGGCCTCACGGGCAATGAAAAGGCGCATGATTTCGCTGCTGCCTTCAAAGATGGTGTTGATGCGGCAGTCGCGCATCAGGCGCTCCACGGGCTCGGGAGCTTCACCTCGGGCTTTGAGTGAGTCGGCAGTCTCGTAGCCGCGTCCGCCACGGATTTGCATGGTGTCGTTCACGATCTCCCAGGCTCGCTCACTGCCCCAGAGTTTGGCGATGGCGGCTTCGAGGCGCACGTCGGCGTGCTTGTCCTTGTCCACGAGCGACGAGACGTAACGAACCACGGCTTCCATGGCGAAAGCGTCCGCACTCATGCGGGTGAGCTTGTCAGCAATGGCTGCGTGTTTGCCGATGGGTTGCCCCCACTGCACTCGATGCGATGCCCAGCGCGTGGAGATGTCCACGCAACGTTTTGCGAGGCCCGTGCAAGCGGCAGGAAGAGTGATGCGGCCCGTGTTCAGCGTGGTCAACGCCACCTTGAGCCCCTTCCCTTCTCCACCGAGGATGTTCTCGCGCGGCACTCGCACGTTTTCAAAACGCACGACGCCATTGTAGAGCGCCCGCAGTCCCATGAAGCGGCAGCGGCAGATGATCTCCACGCCGGGTGATTTGGCCTCCACGATGAAGGCTGTGGTGGCGTGAGGTTTGTCCTTCGTTGGCGTGTGCGCCATGACGACGATGAGCCCGGCTTTGAGACTGTTCGTACACCAGACTTTCTCGCCATTGATGATGAAATGATCCTCACCATCCGGCACGGCGATGGTCGTCATCTTCGCGGGGTCGCTGCCGACATCGGACTCGGTGAGGGCAAACGCGCTGATCTCGCCTTTGGCACAGCGCGGTAGGAACTTCATCTTCTGCTCCTCGGTGCCAAAAAGGATCAGCGGCTGAGGCACGCCGATGGATTGATGCGCGGAAAGCAGCGCCGCGAGATTGCCGCATTCGCCGCCCAGAAGCATGGCTGCGCGGGAATAGTTTGTCTGCGAAAGACCGAGGCCGCCATACTTCACTGGGATCTTGATCCCAAAGGCTCCGATGTCTGCCAGTGCCTTCAAAAGCACGTCAGGGATTTCGCCTGTGCGGTCGATGGCATCTGGATCAGCGTGAGCATCCAGCACGGCACGCAGTCGAGCGAGGAAGGCATCACCTTGATCCTTGTCCACGTCTGACTGCTTGGGAAAAGGCACATGGCTGGCGAAGTCTGGCTCACCAAAAAAGAGCCCGGCGGCGAGTCCGCTGTTGTGGCGTTCATCACGAGCCGCCTCCGCCATTTCGAGAGCGGCTTTTTGACCGGCGGACATCTTCGACATGTCGATCATCGACACAGGTTTTTCAGGCAGTGTGGTCGTGTTCATGGTGGTGGGTGTGGATGGTTTAACTCAAGACGGGACTTAGCAGCGGGCGGAAAACTGGGAAGCCAGTGCCCAAGGTCATCGCCAGCTCGATGTCAGCATCACTACGGGCGATGCCTTCCTCCGAAACGCGGCGAGCTTCTTCAGCGAGCAGGCCACCGAGACGTTCGCGGACTCGCTCCATCAGATGATGATCGGCTTCGGTCCATGAGGTCGGGTTGTGTTTGGGTTGCGGATATGGATAAAAGCCTTCGCCCGACTTTTTGCCGAGCTTCCCAGCGTCGATGAGTTGTTGGATCATCTGCGTTCTGACAAAGCGTGCCGGGAAAGTCGCATCAAGTGTCTTGCCGACATGCGCGGCGACATCGAGCCCGATCTCATCGAGCAGACGCATGGGGCCCATGGGCATGCCGTAGTTGAGCATGGCTTCGTCGATGAGATCCGCAGGCACGCCGCTTTCATGCAGATGCACGGCCTCCATGAGGTAGGGGACTAGAATGCGGTTCACGATGAAGCCGGGGCTATCGTTCACGACGATGGGCACCTTCCCGAGCTTCTGCACAAAGCTCACTGTCGTGGCGATGACATCGTCGGTGGTGTGTTTGGTCGTGATGATTTCCACCAGCGGCATGCGATGCACGGGATTGAAGAAATGCAGGCCGATCACGCGCTCAGGATGCGGCACGGTGGCAGCGAGTTCGGTCACGGATAGGGCGGACGTATTCGTGGCGAGAATCGTGTCGGCACTGGAACGTGCAGCGAGGTCGGCAAAGATCTTTTTCTTCACCGCCATGTCCTCGGTGGCGGCTTCGATGACGAACTGCTGATGTGTCAACGGCACGCGAACCTGCTCAGCGGTGAGGCGATCCATGGTGTCACGCATCTCACGTTTGGTGACTGCACGGCGTTTAAGTCCTTCGCTCAGCAGATCACGGATGCGTCCGAGACCTCTCGCGAGAGATTCAGTGCTGATGTCCTGCATGAGTACCTTGTTTCCGCGCGAGGCGATCCAATGCGCGATGCCCGAGCCCATGACTCCTGCGCCGATGACTGTCACATCATGCACGGGCAGCGCGACGCCTGCGGACCAGGGCTTCTTCGAGGCTTCTTCTTTGCGGAATAAGAAGTCGATTAACCGCTCCGTCTCCGGTGTGACGGCGAGATCGAGGATGGCGTGCTTTTCGAGTTCCATCGCCTTTGCCATGGAGGTGAAAGGAGCCCGTGTGGCGACTTCAATGGCGCGGAGAGGTGCGGGATATAGGCCGCGTGTTTTGGCCTGAAGCGCTGCTTTGGCACGATGGGCGATGAAGGGTGCCATCAGCCGATCAAGCATTCGTGCCCGAGCAGGATTGGCGACTTCCATGTTGATGGCTCGCTCCAAGTGTTCACGCGGCATCACTGCCGAAACGAGGCCGACTCGTTTGGCTTCGGATGGTTTCAGCAGCTTGCCCGTGATGATGAGGTCGAGAGCTTTGGGAAGTCCGAGCAGCTTTGGCAGACGCGTCGAACCGCCCCAGGCGGGGATGAGGCCGATCTGAGTTTCGGGTAAGCCAAGGCGTGTGTGCTCGCTGTCACTGGCGATGCGGAGATCGCAGGCGAGGGCGAGTTCGAGTCCACCACCAACACAGGCTCCGTGAATGAGCGCGACCTTCGGCATCGGCAGAGCAGCGAGACGATTGAAAGTGGACTGGCCGAGGTCGATCAGGTGTTCGAGTTTCCTCGTCGAGCCACTGCGCAGGGATTTCAAATCAGCGCCCGCAATGAAGACGCGTTCCTTCGCACTGCGGATGATGAGCGCGCGAACTCCGGCATGATGCGCGACATGGTCGAGACAGCGGTTGAACTCGCGCAACGTGGTGTCATTCCAGACATTCGCCGAGCTGCCCGCCATGTCGAAGGTGATCCAGGCGCGGTGCTCGGCATCCACTTCGACACGGAAGTGTTTTAGCGGTGACTCATCGTGGGATGCGGGATGGATCACGAGTGTTTCGAGGAGATGTGTTTTCATGGTGGTAGGTATTCAAATCAGACACGTTCGAGAATGGCGGCACCGCCCTGGCCTCCGCCGATGCAGAGGCTGACGAGCGCGCGTTTGGCTTTGGTTTCGCGAAGCTGATCGA
Source organism: Prosthecobacter sp. (assembly GCF_044378005.1). GTDB lineage: Bacteria > Verrucomicrobiota > Verrucomicrobiia > Verrucomicrobiales > Verrucomicrobiaceae > Prosthecobacter. The sequence continues at coordinate 50,085 of NZ_JBILYB010000002.1, read as the reverse complement.
GGGCGGTGAGCACGAGTCGCGCACCGGTGGCACCGACGGGATGCCCTAGGGCGATGGACCCGCCGCGAGGATTGAGCTTGGCCTCAGGGAGGTCGCCAAGAGGCTGCTCCAATCCTGCACGACGGGCGCTGGCAGGGTTTTTCAGACACTGCCGCACGGCCAGCACTTGTGCGGCAAAGGCTTCGTTGATCTCGATGACGTCCAGGTCATCGAGCGTGTGTCCGGTGCAATGCAAAACGGCATCCATGGCACGCACGGGACCGAGTCCCATGCGGCGCGGATCGCAGCCGGTGTAAGCGTAGTCGGTCATCATGCCGAGCGGTTCCCAGCCATGACGTTTCACGGCCTCCTCACTCGCCACGAGCAGGGCCACGGCACCATCGGTGAGCTGGCTGGAGTTGCCTGCGGTGACGCTGCCATGCTCGCGGGCAAACATGGGTTTGAGCTTGGCTAGCTTTTCGAGACTTGAGTCCGGCCTCATGCCGTTGTCGGCTAGCTCTGGAGTGACTTCGCGGCCCATGACGTAGATGGGTGAGACTTCTTTTTGCAGCAAAGCGGAAGCAGCGACGGCTTTGCGATGGCTGTTATTGGCAAATTCATCCTGATCTTCGCGACTGATGCCGAACTCACGAGCAAGGAGCTCAGCCGTCTCGCCCATGTTCATTTCCACGACAGGATCGGTGAGACCGAGCTTGATGCCAATAAGCGGGGCGAAGTCGGCAGGACGGAAGGTGGCGACCGCGCCGAGCTTTTGCGTGAAGCCTTTAGCCTTGTTCATCATGGCAAATTTCTCCACAGCACCTCGATTGAAGTAGAGCGGCATGTTGCTCATGCTTTCCGTGCCGCCGACGATGAAGACCTCGCCCTGGCCCGCGCATATTTTGGCATGAGCGGTGGTGATGGCTTCGAGACCGGAGGCGCAGTTGCGATGCACGGTCATGGCAGGTCTTGACTCAGGCAAACCAGCACGCAGCGCGATGACGCGGGCGATGTTTTGAGCGTTCGCAGGCTGGCCGACACAGCCGAAGATGGTTTCATCGACCGCGTGCGGATCAATGCCGCTACGCGCGAGCAAGGCAGAGACTGCGGCTTTTCCGAGATCGACAGCATCGAGTGATGCGAGCGATGAACCGGCACGAGTGAAAGGTGTGCGGGTGGCGGCGATGATGAAGAGAGGTTTCATGGCGTGGTGTTCTCAGTTCGCGGTTCTCAGTTCTCTGCTTGATGAAGCCTTCGGACGTGAGTCGAGGACTTTGGCTTCTTTGAGCAATCTGCCGACTCCGAGGCGTTCGCGGAGGTCAGGCATGTCATGGAAGAGAATTTCGTTCGGGCGGATCTCGGTGACTTCGGCGAAGCGGCGTTCGAGCCGATGTTCGAGGTCTTCGGCATTCACGCCAGGCTCAGGTGAGACGTGAAGGAGGATCTCATCGAGATCGAGCGGGTCGTCGTCGTGCTTGCGCAGCTCGACTTGCCAGGCGGCGACGCCTTTCATGTCGTCGAGCAGGTGTTCGAGGATGTTGAAGTTCACCAGCGTGCCTTTGATTTTATCAAACTGCATCTCACGCACTTCGCTGACGCGGCTGATGGGGCCGAGAAGGCGTGGACATTGGCGTCCGCAATGCGGGCAACGTGTCCAGGTGAGGCCGCCTTCGGCAATGTCGCCCGTGCGGTAGCGCAGGACGACGGTGCCGCGAGCATCGAGCGGTGTGAAGACGATCTCACCCGAATGGCCTTCGGGCACGGGCTCGCCTGTGCGAGGATCGACGATCTCGATGAAGGCAAGTTCGGGGCTGAGGTGGAAGCCGCTGGCGCTGACGCCGAGATGCGTGGGGCACTCGGGAAAGGCCATCTTGGCTTCCGTGAAGCCGTAGGTGCTGATGATGCTGACATCATCGGCACCGAGATCGTGAGCCAGCATCGTGAGCCGTGCCCTCATACCTTCGGCGACTTTTTCGCCACCGAGCACGATGCGGTGGAGCTGTGGCCAGTGTTTGCCGTTCTCCACAGCCTCGCGCAGCATGTGATAGAGGAAGGTGGGCATGCCGATGACGACCTCGGGCCGCACTTTGTCGATGAGGGCGATGTTTCCCTCCGTGCCCATGACCTTGCCGCCACCGCTGCTGACCATGAAGGTGCCGAAGCCAAGGCCCGCGTGATGAGCCTGCCAGAAGGCTAGGTGCGGCGCATACGGGAAGGTGTTCACATGCCGCCACTCACGCTGCGAGGCTCCGACCTCCATCAGGCGGCGGCCCGTGCTGTCGAGATTCGCGAGGTCGTGCTTCGTGAAGGCGAAGGGCACGGGATCAGATGAGCGGCCCGTGGTGCTCGTCATCATCACGGGGCGAAATTCCTTCTCGATCGCTTCTTTGGCAAAGGCGCTGCCGTGGAAGACAGCGTTCCAAATCACGCCCCACTCGCGCTTGAGCACCGCTTCGTTCGGGATGAGCACGAAGTCGCGCTGCTGCTCGCGCGGCACGGTGAGGTTGCTCTTGCTCGTGAAGGGCACTTTGCTCCAGTCATCGAAGCTGTGGAGGTCTTCGGGATGGATGTCGTGCTCGGCAAAGAGCCGACGATAGTGTGCACTGAAGGGGATGACGCGCTCTTTGAGGTAGGTGTGGAGGCGGTGGAGTTGCCAGTCGTGCCAGACTTCAGGCGGCGAGGCATCCCACTTCGGAGGAGAGGTGAGCGATTTCATGGCTTGAGTTGGTTGGGGTGGGTGAAAGGAGTGAGCGGATGGCTGGCAAGGCCGCTTCGGCAGCGCGTCGGCCCGTTTCGATGTAGCGGGCGTGGTTCTCGAAGTCGGCCCACGAACTGCCGCAGTGGAAGGGATGGATGAGCACCTCGGCATCGCGTGCTTCTTTTTCCACAAGTCCGACCTGGGCGCACATGAGCGAGCGGCGGAAGGTGTCGAGCACATTGCCATCAGCCAGGAGGTTCACAGGGCGGAGCAGCCTGGACATGAAGCTGGATTTCTTGATCAGTGGGGTAAAGGTCGTGTTCTGGCAGCGGTCCAGATCATGGTAAGTTGGCAGCACATTCACCGCGATGATGGCGTCGAGATCGAATCGCTCACGTAGCAATGTGACGGGCAAAGGATCAACAGCACCACCATCCGTGTATCGCCTGCCATTGAGAAGAACCGGCGAGCAGATGCCAGGAATGGCCGCGCTGGCATGAACGGCTGGCGCGACGGGGCCGGAATCGAAGACGTGGGCCTGGAGTGCATCGAGGTCAGTCGCCACGACGATGAGCGGCCGCTTCATTTGCTCGAACGTTTGTTCGCCGAGGCTGCGCTCCAGATGTCGGCGGATCTTGTTTCCCCGGATAAGCCCTGCTGTGGGAGGGATGTTGAAATCGAGCAAGGCCTTCAGGGCTTTGCGGTTCGGGATCTCTCTCGCGAGCTGCTCCAAGTCCGTGCCATTCAGCCCGGTGGCATAGACCGCGCCGACATAGGCACCCATGCTCGTGCCCGCGATGGCAGTGATGGGGATGTGGTTTTCCTCCAGCACCTGAATGACGCCGACATGCGCCAGCCCGCGAGCACCACCTGCGGATAGAACGAGCCCGATCTTGGGAACCCGGGTAACTGCGCCAGTGCCGCCATACTCCTGACCGTCATTCGCGGCGCGCAGAATCCCTGTCCCTTGATTTGGAGTGGGATGGGTGTGTCTCATAGTGACCTCCTTGCGTGCTTGGATGCACACGCCGGGGGGCTTTGTTCAAAGACACTGTCGTTTCAGTTGCTTCGTTTTCGGCATTACTGCCGAACTACGAACTAACCCCCAAGCTTCGGGCGTTTGCCGAATTTGCCTAGTTTGTTGGGCTTGCCGCCCATGCCGGGGAACATGCCTTTGGGCATTTGGGGCATTTTTCCGCCGCCCATCATGCCGGCGAGGCCGCCCATGCCGCCTCCGCCCATCATGCCACCGGCGAGGGCGGACATCATGCCTTTGTTGCCCATGAGCTTCTTCATCATCTCGTACTGCTGCACGAGCTGGTTGATCTCCATGACGGGGCGTCCGCTGCCTCCGGCGATGCGTTTGCGACGGCTGCCGTTGAGGATGTCGGGCTTGGCGCGCTCCTTCGGGGTCATGGAGAGGATGATGGCCTCGGTGTGCTTGAGTTTTTTGTCGTCCACGCCGGGCATGTTTTTCAGCGCGCCCATGCCGGGAAGCATGCCGAGGATGCCTTCCAGCGGTCCGAGCTTCTTCATGAACTTGAGCTGCCCGAGGAAGTCGTTGAAGTCGAATTTGTTCTCCTCAAAGCGGCGCATCATGCCCATCGCTTCCTTTTCATCGATCTCCTGGGAGGCTTTCTCCACGAGGGAAACGACATCGCCCATGCCGAGGATGCGCTGGGCCATGCGGTCGGGGTGGAAGACTTCGAGGGCGTCCACCTTTTCACCGGTGCCGAGGAACTTCACGGGGCAGCCGGTGACTTGGCGCATGGAAAGCAGAGCACCACCGCGTGCGTCGCCGTCCAGCTTCGTCATGATGAGGCCGCTGATGGTGACGGTCTCGTGGAACTTCGTGGCGACACTGACGGCCTGCTGACCGGTGGCAGCATCGGCGACGAGGAGGGTCTCACTCGGCTTCACGAGATCGCGGACTTGGCGGAGTTCCTTGAGGAGATCTTCATCCACTTCCTGGCGACCGGCGGTGTCGAAGATGGCGACTCCGCCGCCTTGTTCTTCCAGCCATTTGAGCGCGGCCTTCGTAGCCTTGACGGGATCGGTTTCGCCGACGGGCGGCACGCAAACGGGCACGCCGAGCTGCTGGCCGAGCACTTGGAGTTGGGTGATGGCAGCGGGGCGGTAAAGGTCGAGCGCAATGAGCAGCGGGCGCTTGCCCTGCTTCTTCAGCCAGGAGGCGAGCTTGGCGGAGGTGGTGGTTTTACCGGCACCATTCAGGCCGACCATGAGGATGCGCTGCGGCGGGGAGAGATCGAGCTCGGTGGCATCGCTGCCGAGGATCTTGGCCAGCTCATCCTGAAAGATCTTCACGATCATCTGCCCCGGGCTCACAGTGCGGAGGACTTCCTCGCCCTTGGCGCGCTCGGTTACGGAGGCGATGAGATCTTTGGTGACGGTGAAATCCACATCGGCTTCCAGCAGGGCCATGCGAATGTCCTTCATCGCATCGGCGATGTTGGATTCGCTGATCTTGCCGAGTCCGCGCAGTTTGCGGAAGGCGTCTTCGATCTTGTCGGTGAGGAGGGAGAACATATCGGTAAAATCGTTGGGCGGTTAGTCGGCGAGCCCGCTTGAATCTGCAAGCGGTGGGCAGAAGTTCAGCAGCTCGATCTCGAAGGCGTGTTTCTTTTCTGGCTGGACCTCCACGACGCTGATGCTGCCATATTCAATGTTGAAATGTGCCATGTGCCGCAGCGGCTGGCCGAGCATGAGGGCAAGGATGACACGGATGATGCCGCCATGGCAGAAGATGGCGACGCTCTTGTGCGGGTTGTCGTGGAGGATCTTTAGAAGGGCGGGCTGCACGCGATGCTCCAGCTCGGCGGCGGATTCGCCATTGGGGATGCCTTTGCTCTCGATGATCTCCAGCCAGTCGAAGGCGCTGACGCCAAAGTGCTCCTGCACGCCTTCCCAACGGTAGCCGGTCCAGTCGCCGAAATCGACCTCGCGCAAGCTAGGGATGATGGTGGGCTTCAGACCGCGCTGCTCAGCCATGGGTGCCAGTGTCTGCTGCACACGCAGCATGGGGCTGGCATAAATGGCGTCGATCTTCGTGTCCTTCAGCCACTGCGCTACGGCCTGGCCGTGCTTATGACCGAGCGGGGAGAGCCCCATGTCGATGCGGCTGCCGCCGAAGACTTTGTGGTAGCGCTCCTCGACCTCGCCGTGGCGGATGAGGAAGAGCTGAGTGGGGTGATTGGGCAGGTGCGGTTTCAAAGCGTGCTCTGTCATGCCATGAAAGAGGGCTGCGGGCAAGGGGAGGGAGGGCAATGACGAAATCCGAATGGCGAATAACGAACCAGCTCACTCACTCGTCATTCCACTTCAATGCAGATCGCCGTGCAGTTGTCGCGACCGGACTCGGTGACGGCGTGCTCGACGACTTTGAAAGCACGGGGCTTGTCATCGGGCGGGGCTTTGAGGTGATCTTCGATGCGGTGATCCCAGAGGGCGTCGGTGATGCCGTCAGAGCAGATGAGGAAGCGATCTCCGCTCTGGTAGCGGACGGAGCCGATGTGAGGGATGACATTTTGCTGCCCGGCTCCGAGTGCCTGGGTCAGGCGGTTCTTGGCGGGGTGGGTGCGGGCTTCGCGTTCGTTGATTTTTCCCTGGCGACGCAGCCAGCCGACGTGGGTGTGATCTTCGGTGATCTGGGCGAGCTTTCCACCGGCGGGCAGGTAATAGATGCGACTGTCGCCGACATGGACGAAATGCATGAGCCCGGGCGTGAAGCAGGTGAGGCTGAGTGTGGCACCCATGCCGGCGCACTCGCTGTACATCTTGCCCATGGTGTTGAGCTCGGCGTGGACCTTGTGGCAGATCTCGTCGAGCACATCGCCATAGCCGGAGTCGAGACCCTGGGCGGCTTGCTTGTAGCTGCGCGGCATGAGGCGCATGACCTGCTGCACGACCATGCGGCTGGCAAATTCGCCCGATTTGGCTCCGCCCATGCCATCGCTCACGGCAAAGACGAAGTCGCCATCGGCCAGGGTGGAGTCACCGATCTTGCCGAGGTAGCGGACCTCGCGGGCATCGTAGGTTAGCGCGAGAAAGGAATCTTCGTTGTTTTGGCGGTAACGACCCACATGGGTCATGCCCGACCACACGAGACGCGGGGCGGGGAGATCAGATGAATCGGGAGAATTCGTCACGGTTGGGCTGACACTTTGCCAAAAGAAACGGCGGTGACGCAAGCGTGGGCTTGCATCACCGCCGAAATAAAGAGGAGCGTGGGACTAGGTCGTCTCCAGGCCGCGGGCCATGACGACTTTGCCGGTGCGGACGGTTTCGACGATGTCGAATTTGCTGAGCAGGCGGACAGCGGCGTCGAGTTTGTCAGTGTTCCCGGAGATCATGGCGATGAGGCTGTCTTCCTGGAGATCGACGGTCTTGCCGGCGTAGTGCTCGATGATCTGGAGGATCTCCGTGCGCTCGGCGGCGGTGGCGGCGACCTTGATGAGCACGAGCTCCTTGGCGACGGCGTCACGGTCGGTGTGCTCGATGCAATGCATGACGTCGATGAGCTTGTTCACCTGCATGATGATCTGATGCAGGCCTTCGGGATGGCCGCTGATGCCGATGGTCATGCGGCTGAAGCGCGGATCGCGCGTCTGGGAGACGACCAGAGATTCGATATTGAAGCCACGGCGGCTGAACACGGCGCAGATGCGGCCGAGGACGCCGGGTTGGTTGTTCACCATGACGCTGAGCGTGTGGATGTTGATGATGTCAGCCTGGGGGGATGGCTTTTTGTCGGTGGTGGCGGGGATGCGGTCGGACATGGCGGTTTATGATGTTGAATTTGGAAGTTACTTGGCGGCTTTGAGGCGGCTCTTGGCGATCTTGATGTAGTTGGAGTCCTTTTCGATGCCGAGCCACTTGCGGCCGAGGCGATGAGCGGCAGCGGCGGTAGTGCCGGAGCCGAGGAAGGGATCGAGGACAAGATCTCCCGCGTCGGTGGAGCAGGCGATGAGCTTTTCGATGAGATCGATGGGCTTTTGCGAGGGGTGGCCGCATTTTTCCTTCGAGTTCCCTTTTAAACTGGGCACGCGGAGGATGTTGGTGGCGAATTTGCCGGCGTCGAGATGGGCGCGGCGGGCGTCCATGTCTTTGTAGCGTTTGTCTTTGAGATAGACCTCGATGGTCTTGGCATCGTAGGGGATGCGCACAGCTTCTTTGTTGAACTTCACCTTCTCGCCTTTGCGCATGACGAGCACCATCTCGTACTGAGGCGTGAAGCTGTCCCGCCGCTCGTCATAGCCCACGGCACGGTCCCAGATGATGAGATCGTGAAACTGGTGCTGCTGGGTGAGGCGGGACATGAGGTGGAGGAAGGTGTGCTCGCGTTTGCCTAGCTGGCCGAAGATGAAAGCGAGGCCATCCTCGCGAAGGACACGCATGGACTCAGCGACCCACGCCTCGCACCAGGCGAGGTAGTCGGCGGCTGTTTTCCATTGGGTGTCCCAGGCTTCATCTTCGAGAACATTGAAATAGGGTGGGTCGGCGATGATGGCTTGAGCGACGGCGGTGGGGAGCTTTTGGAGTTCCTGGAGGGCGTCGCCTTGGATGACTTGGTTCGTTTTCATCGGCCATCATGACGCGCTCTCGCGAGCGCGCCGACACTGCTAGGTCGAACCGGTGGGTTTCTCCATTTTCGTTTTCGGCGCTTCGGTGAGCATGTCTTCGAGGGCGGCACCGGCTGGGATCATGGGGAAGACGTTTTCGAGCTTGATGCACTCGGCCTCGATGATGCAGGGGCCGTCGTTGTAATCGAGGGCCTGCTGGAGGATGCGCTCCACATCAGCGGGGCGGCGGATGTGCCAGCCTTTGATGCCGTAGGCTTCGCCGAGCTTCACGAAGTCGGGGTTGCCGATGAGATCGACGCCGCTTTCGCGGTTCTCGAAGAAGAGTTCCTGCCACTGGCGGACCATGCCGAGGTAGCTGTTGTTCAGGATGAGGATCTTGATGGGCAGCTTGTGAATCGCGGCAGTGGCGAGTTCAAAGAGGGTCATCTGGAAGCCGCCGTCGCCGGAGATGGAGACGACCGTCTTGTCCGGGCAGGCGAGCTGCGCACCGATGGCGGCCGGGAAGCCGAAGCCCATCGTGCCGGCACCGCCGGAGCTGAGCCAATGGTAGCTGGAGTCGTTCTTGTAGAACTGCGCCGCCCACATCTGGTGCTGGCCCACGTCGGTGGAGACGATGGCTTTGCCCTTGGTGAGATTGTACAGTTCATCAATGACCTGCTGCATGCGTAGGCCGCCCTGCTTCTTATAAGAGAGGGGGAACTTCTTCTTATAGCCGTCGAGATGGGCCAGCCAGTCTTCGGTCGGCAGTTTTTCGACGAGCGGCAGCAGATCGCTGAGCGCGGCCTTGGCATCACCTTTGATCGTCACGTCCACCTTGATCATCTTGTTGAACTCCGCCGCGTCGATGTCGATGTGGATGAGCTTGGCATTGCGGCCAAACATGTGCGGCTTGCCGATGATGCGATCGTCAAAGCGGGAGCCCACGTTGAAGATGAGGTCGGCTTCGCAGATGGCCTTGTTCGCATACGCGGTGCCGTGCATGCCCAGCATTCCGAGGGAAAGCGGGTGCGTTTCGGGGAAGACGCCTTTGCCGAGCAAGGTGGTGGTCACAGGGCAGCCGAGGGTCTCGGCCAGCATGAGCAGTTCCTTGTCCGCACGGGCGATCATCGCTCCCTGACCGGCGAGGATGATGGGGCGTTTGGCTTGGGAAATGAGGCGGGCGGCTTCTTTAATACCGGCCTGATCGATTTTGAAGTTCTCCTCTGGGTGATAACCGGGAAGGTCCATTGGCTCGTCAAAGGTGCCGGTGAAGGGGCCTTGGCTGATGTCCTTCGGAATGTCGATGAGCACCGGACCGGGGCGGCCTGTGGTGGCGATGTGATAGGCCTCCTTGGCGATGCGGGGCAGCGCGTTCGAGCTCTTCACCAGGAAGTTATGCTTCACGACCGGGGCCGTGATGTTGAAGATGTCCGCCTCCTGGAAGGCATCCTTCCCGAGCATCCACGTCACCTGTTGACCGCAAAGGACGATCATCGGCACGCTGTCCATCTGCGCGGTCATGAGGCCAGTGACGGTATTGCCAGCGCCGGGGCCAGAGGTCACGAGAACCACGGCGGGCTTGCCGGTGGCACGGGCGTAGCCGTCAGCCATGTGCACGGCTCCCTGCTCGTGGCGGACAAGGATGAACTTCATGTTCGTTTTGACCGTCTCCAGAGCATCGAAGATCGGGATCGCTGCGCCGCCGGAGTAACCGAAGATGTATTCGATGCCGAGATCGGCGAGGGTTTTGATGAGGGCCTGTGCGCCGTCCATTTTTTGCTGACTCATGAGGTGTTTAGGTGAAAATTGGCGTTTCGGTGGGCAAAGTGGGGTCAAAAGCGAAAATCACAATCAAAAGTTTGGGTTTTTGCCCCCAATTTCACAAAACAACCCCAGCATCAGGTCAAAAGTTAACCTATTTCCAGCGAATTAAGGTCCTGCGCTGAACACGCGAGGCTAAAAGATCACCCAAACACCCCCAAGTCCGTGAATGACGCCCCCGAAAATCACGAACGCCCTCCCATCGAGTTCCCCGACCATTCCGAGTTTTCGGAACGACCTTTCCAAGAGTTCCCCGGCACTTCCGATTTTCGGAGGTGCCTTCCAACGACTTCCCCAGCCTTCCGCATTTTCGGAGGTGCCTCCCAATGAGTTCCCCGTCCTTCCGCATTTTCGGAGGTGCCTCCCAACGATTTCCCCAGCCTTCCGTATTTTCGGAGGTGCCTCCCAATGATTTCCCCGGCCATCCGCATTTTCGGGGGTGCTTCCTGCCCTCTATTTCCTGACCGCCTGATAGCCGTCTTTGTTGTCTTTGATGATCCAGCCGAGGGCGTCGAGTTCCTTGCGGAAGGCATCGGCGGCGGGCCAGTCTTTGGATTGCTTGGCCTGCCAGCGCTTTTCGGCGAGTTCGGCGATGTCGGCGGGGACCTCGACGGTGGCTTCGTCAATGATGGGCGGGAGTTTCACGCCGATGGCTTCTAGGATGAAGTGCAAGCCCATCCAGATGGAGCGGGCTTCGTCGGCAGTCAGCCCGGCGGGTTTGGTTTTGTTCACCGCACCGAAAACGGCTCCGAGAGCGCCGGGCACATTGAGGTCGTGATTGAGGCACTTCCAGGCATCTGCAAAGAGCGCGCCGGGGCCGTGGGCGATGAGTTCGTCCCGTGTCACAGATGGCGTCGAGCCGAGGATGGCGGTGAGGGCTTTCTCAAACTTGGCCAGCTTCTGCGTGCCCTGCCGTGCGGACTCCAGGGAGTGGAAGGTGAAGTTCAGCGGCGTGAGGTAGTGGCCGCTGATGAGCACGTAGCGAACCTCGGCAGCATGGAAGCCGCGCTTTTGCAGATCTTCGAGCGTGTAGAGGTTGCCCAGGCTCTTGCTCATCTTGCCGCCATCGACCATCAGATGGGCGGCGTGGAACCAATGGTGGGCAAATTTGCCATGCGTGGAGCAGCAGCTCTGCGCGATCTCGTTTTCATGATGGGGGAAGATGAGGTCGATGCCACCGCTGTGGACATCGAAGTCTTCGCCAAGGTATTCGAGCGACATGGCGCTGCACTCCAGATGCCAGCCGGGCCGTCCGTCACCCCAGGGGCTGGGCCAGAAGTTCGGGCCATCCTCCGGCTTGCGCGCCTTCCAGAGGGCAAAGTCGGCCAGGGAGTCCTTGGTGTATTCGTCGTTGTCCATCGCTCCGGCGGCATCGGAGGCACCGAGCTTCAGTTCGCGGTCTTCGAGGTGAGAAAGGCGGCCGTAGTCTTGATAAGAGGAGACTTTGAAATAAACGCTGCCATCGGCGGCGGCGTAGGCGTGACCGCGCTGGATGAGCACCTCGATCATGCGGATCTGATGCGGGATGTGGGCGATGGCGCTGGGCTCGACGTGCGGGGAGAGGAGATTCAACGCGGAGCAGTCGGCGTGGAATTTCTCCGTCCAGAAGCGGGTGAAGTCGGTCAGGGATTGCCCGGCTTTTTGCGAGTCGCGGATCGTCTTGTCATCCACGTCAGTGAGATTGCGCACATGCAGCGTGGGGATGCCGCCCATCTCCACCACGCGGCGGAAGACATCCTGCGCCACGAAGGTGCGGAAGTTCCCGATGTGCGCCGGTCCATACACGGTGGGGCCGCAGCAGTAGAAGCGCAGCGTCTTGCCATCGAGTGGCGTCAGGGTGCGGGACTCGCGGGTCAGAGTGTCGTGGAGCTGGAGTGGCATGAGGGCGCGCATTCTGCCGGGGGATAATCCGGGGGCAAGTGGCAGGATGCGTCTTTCCCCTTGCCATCTCGGCGGCACCGTCGTTCATCGGGGCCGGCTGCTGATGCGCTTCCTCACTCCCCAACTCCTGCACTTGGCCTGGCTGGCTCTCATCCCGCTGGCGCTTTACCTGTTCAGGAAAAGAGCGCGCCGTGTGCCGGTTTCGACGCTGCTTTTCTTCCGCTCGCTGTCACGCGAGCACCAGGAATCGGCTTGGCTGCGGAAGCTGAAGAAGTGGCTCTCGCTTCTGCTCACGCTGCTCGTCATCATCGCCGCTGTCATCGCTCTGGCACGCCCGACGAGTGAAGTCGGTGCCGACTCGCCCGGCGCGGTGGTCGTGGTCGTGGATCGCTCCGCCTCCATGAGCGCCCGGGACGCGCAGGGCCGCACGCGGCTGGATGAAGCGAAGAAGCGCCTCAAGGACAAACTCAACACGCTGCCAGATCAGGTCGTCGTCTCGCTCATCGCCTACGATGCGAAACCGCGCGTGCTGCTTTCCCGCAGTCGTAACCGCCGCGAGTGCCTGCGCCTTCTTCAAGAAGTGCAGCCCACGCCAATCGAGGGTCATCCCGACGCTGCACTCACGGTGATCCGCCGGCTCGCCGAACTGGAAGCACGATCCCAAGTCTGGCACGCGGGCGATCTGGCCCTGCCGGGCACGGATGGCCTGCCGTATGCCTTCCTGGATGTCGCGCTCGCCAGCCCGATCAATGTTGGCATCACCGGCTTCCAAATCCGCCGGGCCTTGCTGGCACGGGATCGCTTCGAGGCCTTTGTCAAAGTCAGCGCCGCGAAGGCGAACCCAACCAAGATCACTGCGACGCTGGAGATCACACTCGCCGGAAGGCTGGCCCAGCTTCGGGAGATCGACCTCGAACCGGGAGCTTCGTCTTCCCTCATTGTGCCGCTGGAAGGCGTGCGCGGGCAGCGGATGGAGATGCATTTGAAGGCGGACGGCGACTGCCTCGGCTGGGATGACGCCGTCGCCGCGCCGTTGCCAGAGACGCGACCACTCATCGTCGCGATGGTGGCAGAGAAGCCTGATCCTTTCACCGAACTCGCGCTCGCCTCCATGATCGAGGCTGGCCGTCTGGAAGTTCTAAAAGGCAAACCCGATGCCTGGCCGATGAAGGACAAGCCGGACGTGTATGTCTTTGAGAACTGGCTGCCCGAGGCACTGCCCACCGACCGGCCGATCATCGCGCTGAACCCACCCAAAAGCAGTGGAGCCGTGCAGGTGCGCCGACTCCAGGAGCCCGGCCTGCCGCACGACAGCGTCCGCAGTGTCGCGCCGGATCATCCGCTGCTCTTCCGCATCGCCACAGCCAGGCTCGCCATCACTCAGATGGGCGTTTTGGACCTGAAGGGCTCGCTCGAACCGCTCTGGATGGCGGGAAATGAACCCGTGCTCGCCGCCGGTGACGTGAACGGGCAGCGGCTGGTCGTCACCACCTTCTCCCCAGCTCGCTCCGAGCAGCTCGCGCTGCTTCCGGCCTTCCCTCTGCTGCTCGGCAATGCCCTCTACTGGTGCGCCGAAAACAGCGACGCCGTGTCCGACCTGCGCGCGCTGCATCCCGGCGAGCTCATGACCGAGTCCGGCATCGTCGAATGGACCGAATGGGATGGCAGTCAGTTCCTCGAAAGCAGCGATCAGGCAGGTAATGGCCTGCTCTCCATCCATCGAGTCGGAGCGTGGAAAACGACTGAACGCAGCGGCACCAGCGTGCTCGCCTCGCTCGCTGAAACGGATCTCCCCGCGCTAACCAACGAAGCCAGCACGATCGCCCAGCCAAACCTTCCGAAGATCACCGCCAACGCCGGCGTCAGCGACTGGCCACGACTCCTCATCTGGTTCGCCCTGGCGATCCTGCTGCTGGAAAGCTTCCTGTTTCACCGCAAGGCGGTATTTTGAGCAGGGGGTGTGGACGGGCACACATTTCGCAAGTGCCAACGGCACGTTATCCACTCATCGGAATCAGAACTCTTGCGACATCCTAGGCTCTTGCGGTGTTTTGAAATGTTGGAGTAGAGTCACGATCAAGCTCACGAGCCTCCGCCACTTTCCATACGATGATTTTATCTATCGCCGACTACTTGATTCAAGGGGTCATTTTCTTGCTGACGTTTGTTCATCCTTGGTTTCTGCCTCTCGGACGTGGGGCACGAGCTTTTGGCTTACCTTTCGCTGTCATTTTTGTTTGGGGCATCTGGCGCGTGTTGTACTTTGACCCGACAACCCACAACGACGTTCCTGGGATGGGCTACATCGCATCTGCTTTCTTCTATGGGTTCATCTCGTTCCTGCTCTACCGTGTCCGTTGTGTTTTCCTGCGGCGACGAGCACGCAAATAGTCCACCTTCCCCCCAAAGTGGGCTTGGTGGTCGTAGGCTCGTAGGCGGAACCTGGAGCAACTGGCTCATGGTTCCTTCCCCACAGCAAGCAGAACGTTTCTCCGAACGCTGAGCAACGGTTTCCGCAGGAGATGCTACCTTGCCATCAAGCAGAAGGCGCTTCTGGAGCTTGAACTGCCGCTAGCGCGTCTTCCTTCTTCTTTTCCTTCCAGGTGCTCTGGACGTAAAGCTCGCGGAGCTGCTTGAAGTCCACATTCGTCGGGCTGTCGGTCATGAGATCGCAGGCCTTGTTGTTTTTCGGGAAGGCGATGACTTCGCGGATGCTGTGCTCACCGGCCACGAGCATGGCGATGCGGTCCAGTCCGAGGGCGAGACCCCCGTGCGGAGGGGCACCGAATTTGAAGGCTTCGAGGATGTGGCGGAATTTGATCTGCTGTTCCTCCGGCGTGACGCCGAGGACGCTGAACATCTTCGCCTGGAGGTCGCTTTCGTGGATTCGGATGGAACCTCCGCCGAGTTCGTAGCCGTTGAGGACCACGTCGTAGGCTTCAGCGCGGACCTTGCCGTATTCGCCCGCGTCCAGGAGCGGCACGTCTTCCGCTTTTGGACGGGTGAAGGGATGATGCACGGCCACCCAGCTCTGATCTTCAGGGCTGTAGGCGAGCAGCGGGAAGTCCACGACCCAGAGGAAGTTCAGCGCGGTGCTGTCCTTCACCAGGCCGGTCATGTCGGCGATCTCGGTGCGGACCTTGCCGAGGATGTTGCAGGCGTCATCCCAGCTTCCGGCGTAGAAGAAGACGATGTCGTTTTCTTCGACGTTGAGCTTGGCGATGAGGGCCTTTTGCTCGTCTTCGCCGAAGAATTTCCAAAGGGGGCTCTTGTATTCGAGCACGCCAGCCTCGTTGCGCTCCACTTTGATGAAGGCGAGCTGCTTCACCTTCATGCCGGCCTGGATGGCGAGTTCGTTCAGGCGGATCATCTGACCGGTGGTGATGCCGGCGAAACCTTTGGCGTTGATGGCGCGGACGACACCGCCGGTCTCCAGCGTGGTGCGGAAGATCTTGAAGCCGCTGTTGGCGAAGACATCCGCCATATCGACGATCTCGTTGCCGTAGCGTGTGTCAGGCTTGTCCACGCCGTAGCGGTCCATGGCCTCTTGATAAGTCATGCGCTGGAAGGGCAGCGGGATGTCCACGCCTTGTCCTGCTTTGAACATGCTGGCGAGCAAACCTTCCACCAGATTGATGATGTCATTCTGCTGGATGAAGCTGGCCTCGATATCGATCTGCGTGAACTCGGGCTGGCGGTCGGCGCGCAGGTCTTCATCGCGGAAGCAGCGGGCGATCTGGAAGTAGCGTTCCAGACCGGCGACCATGAGCAATTGCTTGTACTGCTGCGGAGCCTGCGGCAGGGCGAAGAACTTGCTCGGGCTGAGGCGGGCTGGCACGAGGAAGTCGCGCGCACCTTCGGGCGTCGGGTTGCTGAGGATCGGAGTCTCGACTTCGATGAAGCCGTTGCCATCGAGGTAATTGCGGGCCGCCGTGGTGATCTTGTGACGCTGACGGATGTTCTTGTTCATGCGCTCGCGGCGCAGGTCGAGGTAGCGGTACTTCATCCGCATGTCCTCGTTGGAAAGCTCGCGGTCCAGATGGAAGGGCAGCACGTCGGACTTGTTCAGCACCTTGAGAACGGTGCAGACGACTTCGACCTCGCCGGTGCCGAGCTTGGTGTTTTCGGTGCCAGCCAGACGCTTCTCCACACGGCCGGTGACCTGGATCACATCTTCATCGCGGAGCTCGTGGCTTTGCGCAGCGAGGTCGGCGTTTTCTTCCGGGCGGAAAACCACCTGCGTCAGGCCCTCGCGGTCGCGAAGGTCCACGAAGATGACGCCACCATGGTCACGGGCGGAATTGACCCAGCCGCTGAGCGTCACGTTTTGGCCGATGTGTTCGGCACGGATGGCGTTGCAGTGGAGAGAGCGGTAGTCGTTCGGGATCATGGCGGGTAGGCGGAAAGGGGCGCGGATATTCGGAGGGAATGGCCGGAGTGCAAGCTCGGAGAGGCGGAGGGAAAGGAGGTGTGCTTTTGACATCCCGGGCAGGCACGGCACGATGCGCCCATGCCCGACCTCAAATCCAAGCTCCTCGACTACACACGTGAGCTGGGTTTCGCCGACTGCCGGATTGCGGAGGCAAAACTGGCACCGCATCGTGAGCTGTATGAGCAATGGGTGGCGGAGGGCAAACACGGTGACATGGCCTGGATGGCGCGAAACATGGACCGCCGCACGGACCCGCGTGTGGTGCAGCCGGGGGCGCGGAGTGTGATCGTGCTGGCGCTGAATTATCACCAAGGCCACCTGCCGCCGGGCAGCGCGGGCGGGTATCGGATCGCCCGCTATGCGTGGAATGAGGATTATCACGACCTGATCACAGCGAAGCTGAAGGCGCTGGATGCCTGGCTGATCGAACAGGGCGGGCAGCAGCGGTATTATGTGGATACGGGGCCGGTGCTGGAGCGCGACTGGGCCAGCGAGGCAGGCCTCGGCTGGGGCGGGAAGAGCACGATGCAGATCCATCGGCAGCTCGGCACCTGGTTCTTCCTGGCGGAGCTGATCACGACGCTGGAGATCGAGCCGGACGCGCCTGCGAAGGATCTTTGTGGCAAATGCACCCGATGCATTGATGCCTGCCCGACCCAGGCGATCACGGCCCCGCGCCGCATGGATGCGCGCCGCTGCGTGAGCTACCTGACCATCGAGAGCAAGGGGCCGATCCCGGAGGAGTTTCGCCGCGCGATGGGGGACCGCATCTACGGCTGCGATGATTGCCTGACAGCCTGCCCTTGGAACAAATTTGCCCAGCTATCTCACGAGGCGGCTTTCCAGGCGCGAGAGTCAGTCTTCAGCCAAAGCCTGCGCGATTTCCTTTCGCTCACGGATGAGAGTTTCCGCGCGCTCTTTGCCAAAAGTCCGATCAAGCGCATCAAGCGCCCGGCCTTTCTCCGCAATGTCTGCGTGGCGCTGGGGAATGTGGGCACGAGCGATGATCTTTCAGCCCTGCTCCCGCTCGTGGAGGATGAGCACCCGCTCATCGCCGAACATGCGGCATGGGCGGTGGCGGAGATTCAGCAGCGCGGGGCCTGAAGAAGTTTTTCTCTAACTGAGTGCTGGGAATTCGTTTCACGCTCGGCAAGCTCAACGCTGGCTTCATTCCCCCCATGAAATCGCTCTTCTTCACCCTCCTCATTATCGGTGGCCTGTTCACCGCGTACGACTACTTCCTCGCTCCGAAATGGGATCGAGTCATCTTTGAAAAAGGCCCGCGTCCGGCGGCTGTGGTGACACGGATTCCCACTCATGTGGTGGAGGATGACGGGGCGGCACCTGTTGCCGCCGCACCCGTGGCAGCAAAGAAAGACGACAACTGGCAGCCATCGATCCCGAAAGTGCCGACAGGTGAGTTTGTGCCACCGACGATCCCGACGGTGGAGTCGGTGACGAAGAACTGGACGATGATCCCAAAGCAGGCTTTTCCCCGCCCGGTGATTTTGAAAAAGGATGTGCAAGTCCAGATGAGCGTGGGCAGCTCCACGCTGCGTGCTGGAGCCACGGCCCAGGCCATGGCAGCAGATCAGGGCATGCTCTCCGTGGCACCCACGGCCACATCGCCAGCGCGAGGAAGCATCGCGGTGACGGACACGGATTTCCCGGAGCAGATCCAGGTGAGCTACGAGAAGTGGAAGGCGGGCCGCATCGAGCAGGCACGTCAGGCCTGGGTGAATGCGAAGACGCGCGTGACGACGCCTGGCAAGGACAACAGCACGATGGCCAACGGCCTGGGCGTAAGCTTCGGTGCGGATGGCAAACCCACGCAGAATCCTGATGGCAGCTACAATCTGCTGCTGGCCGTGATCTCCACCGGACGTGTGACCGATGTGGACCCCAAGAAGGTCACGCACTGGAGCCTGCCACGGCAGGAGACGGTGGATGGCAAGCCGACCTGGGTGATCGATGTCACCTACCCGACGAACACGATCTTTGGCCCCCAGGAAGTCCCGAGCCATGCTTACATCCGTGACAATCAGCTTCTGCGCTGGGTGTATGATTCGGGTGAGCCGGTGCCGTGAGGGCGGAGTGAAGTTTAAGGAGTCAATTCCGAAACCCGGGGCACCACGCCTCGATCAGCCCCGAACTCCGCAGGAGTTCCCCCATTACCCGTTCGCGGGCATAGGTGCTGAATCTGCCGGGGGTGTATCCCGAGTCCTCCCGAATTTGATTCGGGGGAGAGGAGCCGGTGCTGTGGCCTGCGATACTCTTGAGAGATGCTGCGCCACCTTGCTGACATGAGCCCTTCGCTGGCTCCCCTCATTCTGGCGGCGCGGCTTGGGAGGAGTCGCCCCGGATTTCCCCTCCCAGGCCGGACAAAGCGCAGATTGGGGTTGCCTGAGCCCGGCCCGGCAGAGTAAACCCACCTCTATGAATGTCTCTGCCTCTGCTCAGACCTCCCCGCATTGGGGGATCAGGCTTTAGGCACACCTAGTGATCTGTTAACCCACTGAACTGTTAGTCCAACCAACACACCGCTCGTGAGTATCCAAGGAGCTAGCCCAGAAAAGTTTATCACTGACTATGGCTCATCAGAGTTTCCTCATCGGGATGACTTGCTGGCGGTTCTACAAGCAGGAAGCTATAGCGAGTTCTACGGTAGTGTAGAGTTGGCGGCGGGAGACGACCGCCCATCGCTTACTTGTCGCCATTACGCTGACATTTACCGATTCAGGACCAATATGGCATTGAAGCGACTCGAACCCTCACCAGAGGTTGACGAGCATATTCGAGACTTCCGGCAGCTCTATACGACGCTTGATCGCACTCCTGACGAGCCATGTCACCTCTACATTTGCCTGACCCAGTCGTTGCACTATGCCATCTTTTGCAGGCCCACGTTACAAGATGTAGCAGGATGCTTCAGGATTCGTCGATACCTAGGAGACATCACTCCAGCAATCCGCGGGCGATGATCCTGTCCACGGGATTAAAATCATCGGTGAACACAGGGCCGTTGGCGGGGAGTTGGTTGGCGGCGATGTAGCTGCGGCTGATGCGGTCCTGCCAGGTGCCGGTGGCGTGGAAGCGGTCGGTGAGCAGGGGCTTCCAGTCCTGGCGGGAGGCGAGGATGATGATGTTTTGCGCGAGATGGCGCGGGCCCTGGACGGCGAAGGTCTCGACATGGGGGAAGACGCTGCGGAGGGTGGCGAGCAGGCCGCCGAGCAGCTCGGCGCGGGGGCCCTGGACGGCGGAGATGGCGTTCATGACGAAGGTGCCCTCGGGCGTGAGGTGGTCGGCGACGAGCTGGAAGAACTCCTTGGTGACGAGATGGGCGGGGATGGAGCGGACGCCGGCGTAGGCATCGCCGAAGATGAGGTCCCACTTTTGGCCGGTCTGCTCATTGAGGAAGCGGCGGGCATCGCCGGCATGGGCGGTGACGCGGGGGTGGTCGGTGAGCTTGAAGAACTGCCTGCCGACCTCGATGACCTGGGGGTCGATCTCGGCGACATCGACCTTTGCCTGGGGGAATTCGCGTGAGAGGGCCTCGGGCATGCCAAAGGCGCCGGCACCGATGAAGAGGGCGCTTTCCATCCTGGGCTGGTCCTTCAGCAGGGGGAGTTTCCAGTAGTGCTGGTAGTCCATGACGAGGGAGCCATCGTCGGGGTTCATGGCGCCTTCGGGGGTGGAGTCGAGCTTGAGGAGGCGTTGTTTGTGCGGGCTGGTGCCCTGCTCGGAGACTTCGATGCGGTGATAGAAGGACTCCTGCACGAAGAGGACGTCTTTGCCCGGCTGCTCATGGGCCTGGGAGCCGATGAGGGCGGAAACAAGGGCGAGGGCGGCAAGCGCGCCCGCTTTCCTAGCACTGGCCCGGTCCAGGAGGAAGGCGATGAGCGCGAGGAGGACGAGCAGGACGCCGCAACCGATGAAGATGCTGCGCACGCCGAAGTGGGAGAGCAGTACGAACCCGGAGAGGAAAGTGCCGACGAAGCTACCGAGGGAGCCGAGCATGGAGATGGTGCCTGCGGCTGCGCCGACGTGGGTGTCCTTTTGAGTGAGGCTGTAAAGGCGCACTGCGGCAGGGGAGACCGCGCCGAGCAGGGCCCCAGGCACCGCGAAGAGGAAGAGGGAGAGCATGACCGATCCCCCAATCATGCCGCTGGAGGAGAAGCTCTCGCCGAAGCCGAGGTGCAGGGGTGGGATGAGGAAGGTGAGGATGGCGGAGCCGCCGAGGAGCCAGCCGAGCAGGCTGAGGTGGGCGAATTTATCCACCAGCCGCCCGCCGAGGAAGCCCCCGGCACTGAAGGCGATGAGGATGACGCCGATGAGGGCGGTCCAGGTATAGACGCTGTTTCCAAAGATGGGGGCGAGCAGGCGGAAGGCGCAGATCTCGATGACCATCATGGCCGCCCCGGCGAGGAAGCAGGCGGCGCCGAGGTAGAGGCGGGTCGGGAGCGGGGAAGGGGAGGCGGGCTTGGACATGCGGGGAAGGTTCTCAGTTCTCAGTTCTCAGTTCTCAGTTCTCAGTTCTCAGTTCTCAGTTCTCAGTTCTCAGTTCTCAGTTCTCAGTTTTTTGGGCCGAGGATCTCACGTTAATCGTTGTAGAAGACGAGGGCGGCGATCTTCCAGCCGTCGGGGGTCTTGAGGAGCGTGAAGTAGTCGGTGCCGGTGACGATCTCACGGCCTTTGGTGAGCTTCCAGCGGACCTCGGCCTGGGCGACGCGGGCATCGCCGGAGATCTTCATGCTGGTGGGGACCTCGGTCATGGGCACGGGGGAGCTTTCGTGGCCGAGCTTCTGCCCATGGAGGAAGTCGGTGAGGCCCTGGCTGCCTGCCTGGCCGCCGTTTTGCACGAAGGTGATGCGCGCGGTGGGGTGGAAGCATGAGCCGTAGCCGTCCATGTCCTTCGCGGACCAGGTGGAGAAGTAGCGGTTCAGGAAGGTCTGGATGGCGGGCTCATCCAGATGTGCTGCCTGCGAACAGGAAGTGATGAGGCAGACACAGACGATCCAGAGTCCACGAATGAGACGGCTGACTTCGGGTTTCGGGCTTCGGGCTTCCTTCGTCATTCGTGCTGCGGGTGTCGTCATTGCCTAGTCTTCCAGCTTCTCCTCAGGCACTCCCATGAGGGCGAGCAGGCGGTTCAGGTCATCGACGCCGTAGTAGTCGATCTCGATGCTGCCCTTCTTCTCACTGTGCTTGATGGCGACATTGGTGGAGAGGTGTTGCATGAGGCGCTGCTCGCAGCTTTCCACGGCCTGCTTCATGTCGGCGTCATCGACCTTCGGCTTTGGCACGGGTGGGTTGATGATGTTGTGGGCGAGCTTCTCGGTTGCACGCACGGTGAGGCCTTTCTTCAGAACCTCTTCCGCCGCCTTCACCTGGGCCTCGGAGGACTTCAGCATGAGCAGCACCTTGGCATGACCGGCGGTGATTTTGCCATGAGAGACGAGGTCCTGTACGGACTGGGCGAGATCCAGCAAGCGCATGGCATTGGCCACGGTGGCGCGGTTCTTGCCGACGCGCTTGGCGATGTCCTCCTGCTTCATCTGGAACTCCTCGGCGAGGCGGTTGTAGGCGCGGGCTTCTTCGATGGGATTGAGGTCTTCGCGCTGAAGGTTCTCGATGAGGGCCATCTCCAGCACATCGCGGTCGCTGGCATGGCGGACGATGATGGGCACTTCCTTCAATCCGAGTTCGCGGGAGGCACGGAAGCGGCGCTCACCGGCGATGAGCTCCATCTTGCCATTCACCGAACGGACGATGAGCGGCTGGATGATGCCGTGCTCGCGGATGGACTCCATGAGCTCCGTGAGCTGCTCGGAGACGAATTCCTTTCGAGGCTGGAGAGGGCTGGGGACGATCTGATCAAGCGGAACCCGCTGCACCACATCTCCAGGAGATGGCTGGCTGAGCGCCGGGATGCGCGTCATTGCACCTGAGTTCGCCTGGGGAGCGGAAATCAGGGCGCCAAGTCCTTTGCCGAGTGCGGATTTTGCCATAAGGCGGCGAGGGTAATGAGCCAGGGGCGGCGTGCAAGGCGCAATGCGATTTGTGCAGTGCTGCTTTGTTGTCTTGCGCCCTGCTCCGCGCGCCCCATTGTCCGCGCCCCATGAACAAACTGGACGAAATCATCGCCCATAAACGCACCGAGGTGGAGAAGCTGCTCCCGCGTGCGGAGAAACTGCGCGCCGCAGCCACCCTGCGGGATGACTTCCGCTCGCTGGCGGATGCCTTGCGCGCCGATCCCACCCGCCTCGGCATGATCGCCGAGGTGAAGCGCGCCTCGCCCTCGGCGGGCACGATCTCCCAGGACTTTGACCCTCTGACGATCGCCCGTGGTTATGAAAAGGCGGGTGCTACGGCGCTCTCGATCCTCACGGATGAAAAGTATTTCCAGGGCCATCTGAACTACCTCACGCTGATCCGCGAGCAGGTGGACATCCCTTGTTTGCGCAAAGACTTCATCATCCACGAGGCGCAGATCTTTGAGGCTGTGGTGGCCGGGGCGGATGCGATCCTGCTCATCGTCGCCGCTTTGGATCAGCCGACGCTCGTGCATCTGCTGGACGTGGCCCACACCTTCCAGCTCGATGTGCTCGTGGAGGTCCACAACATGGCCGAACTCGAGCGCGCTCTGGAAACCGACGCGCGCATCATCGGCGTGAACAATCGCAACCTGAAAGCCTTCACCGTCGATCTCTCCACCACCGAAGAGCTGGCCGAGGAAGTGCCCGATGACATCATCCTCGTGGCCGAAAGCGGCATCAAGACCGTGGCGGATGCGGAACGTCTGGCCGCCTGTGGTGCGGATGCCCTGCTCGTGGGAGAGACGCTCATGCGCAGCGCGAACATCATGCACGACCTGCCCGCGCTTCGCGTGTTGAAGCCCGAGCGCGAAATCCCCGACATCCTCGAATGAAAAACCTCCTCATCCGCTCCACGCTGACCGCCCTCGCGCGTCTCGGAGTGGCCGAGGTTTGTGTGGCGGCAGGCGCACGCAATGCACCGCTCATCACCGCGCTGATCGCCAGTGATGGCATCAAGCTCTGGAGCTTCTTTGAGGAACGCAGCGCCGCCTTCTTTGCCCTCGGGCGGATGATGGCGGACCGCATGCCTGTGGCCGTGCTCACCACGTCTGGCACAGCGGCGGCGGAACTGCTGCCCGCCGTGATCGAGGCCTATTACCAAGGCCTGCCACTCGTGCTCGTCACCGCAGACCGCCCGCGACGCTATCGTGGCAGCGGTGCTCCGCAGGCCATTGAGCAAAAGGATCTCTTCGGACCTTATGTCAGCGCCTGCATCGATGTGGAGCAGGGCGCGAGCATCTCCTGGCCGACCCGGCTGACAGACAAGCCGCTGCACATCAATGTCTGCCTCGACGAGCCTCTCGATGCCGAGCATCACGGCATCGACTTCCTCAAGCATCATCACCAAAAGCCACTGACTCCCGCAGCGGTGAACGACTTCATGTTATCTGGAGAGCCGACCGCAGTCATCGCCTGTGGACTGCACCCGCATGAGGCTCGTGAAGCGGCCCCTGTCCTCGCCAAGCTTGGCCTGCCCATCATTGCCGAAGCGACCTCGAATCTCTGGGGCCGTCCGAAACTAGCGCCAATGCTCCTGCCTTCCTCGGAGACTACCTTCCGGGCGCTCGACATCCGTCAGGTCATCCGCATCGGCGGCGTGCCATCGGCCCGCTGGTGGCGGGATTTGGAAAACCGGCCTGAGGTCTGGGTCACGAACATCTCCCGCCTGTCATTCCCCGGTCTCGCAAGAAAGGAGCATGTGCAAACTCTGCCCTGGCATGCGCTGGAGTTGCTCGCGGAGCGGAAGCTCGCCGCCGCTGCCTTCAATCACGACAAACGCGCCCTTCAGCCTTTGCTCGATGCGCATCCTTTGTCCGAGCCCGCCTGGATGTGCGAGATCACCCACCACTTCAGTGCAGGAGATCGCGTGTTCATCAGCAACAGCCTGCCCATCCGTGAGATGAATCTGGCGCTCAAGTCGCCGGAGGAAGGGGTGGAGTTCTTTGCCAATCGTGGGGCGAATGGCATTGATGGCATCGTCTCCACCTGGCTCGGCACAAGCGCCAGTTCACGAAACTCCTGGCTCATCATCGGCGACCTCAGCGCCATGTATGACCTCGCTGCACCTTGGATCATGCCGCAGCTCCCGCAGGGGAATCGCAAGCTCGTGGTGATCAACAACCGGGGCGGCAAGATTTTCTCCCGTGTGAAGAGCCTGCGTTCTTTGCCCAAAGAGGCGCGGCAAATCATCGAGAACCAGCACCGCGTCACCTTTGAGCCCTGGGCTGCCATGTGGGGCCTGGGCTACATCCGCGCCACAAAGCCATCACATCTCGATAAGATTCCCGATGGAGCCTATCTCATCGAAGTCATTCCTGACCCCGATGAGACAGAAGCGTTCTACTCAGCGATGGAGTGAGGACGATTACTTCGTTCCCACGCGCCAGAGATTGTTCTCAGTGCGGATCAGAAGATCGTCACCCACCACAGCGTAGGAGGCCAGCGAGCGTTCGGTGAGATCATTCTGCGCCAGCACGGTAAAGGTCTTGCCAGGCTTCACGATGACGCCGAGGCCTTTTTCGTCCTGGAGATAAAGTTTGCCATCGGCGTGAAGAATCGAGGCGCTGATGGGGCCGGTGCAGCGCTCCTGATAATGAGCGGTGCCGGTCTTCGCATCGAGACAGGAGAGGATGCCGTTGTCGGCCACGAGGTAGAGTTCATCTCCCACGACGACCATGCTCGGATTGTGCGGGGCGTATTTCTCCATCTTCCAGGCGACGTGCGTGTCCGTCACGTCACCCGTTCCATCCACCTTCACGGCGATGACCGTAGGTTTGTCATAACCCGTGGCGATGAAAACCATGCCGTGAGCATAAACTGGCCGTGGCACGACGGAATAGCCCTGGTCGTAACGAGCCTTCCAGATTTCCGTGCCTGTCACAGGATCGAGCGCATTCACCACGCCGCTGCCGGGCGTGATGAGCTGGCGCTTGCCATTCACATCGATCACGAGCGGTGTGCAGAAGGAGAACTTGCGTTTCGCATCGCTCACGCGGGCAAACTTCCAGCGCTGTTTGCCAGTCGTTTTATCGAGCGCGATCACCGCCGGATCTTTGGCTGCATCGGCATTGTAGATGAGCAAGTCACCTTCGATCACCGGGCTGCCGCCATTTCCATGCACGGGTTCATAGGCAAACTCGCGTGTGCTCCACACGATGCTGCCATCCGCTGCGTTCAGGCATGCTGTGCCCTGGTGCCCGAAGTGGACGTAAAGCTTGTCCGCTTCAAAGATCGCCGTGGGACTCGCGTGGCTGTTCTTCTTGTGGATGTTCGGGGCCGTGGCTGCGGTCTGGGGGAAGACTTCCTTGTCCCAGATGACCTTGCCATCTGTGGCTGAAACACAAAGCGCACGCAGGCTACGATCAACGACCGGCTTTTCCTCACCTCCGACGGGGACAGCACTCGTGACGTAGATACAATCTCCCACCACGACTGGGGATGACCAGCCCACACCCGGAAGCGCAGCCTTCCAGACGATGTTCTTGTTCAAGTTCGGATTCCACACCGTTGGCAGGCCAATCGTGGCGCTGTTGCCCTGCTTGTCCGGGCCGCGGAATTCGGGCCAGTCTTGGGCGAGGACGGCGGTGGCAGTGAGTAGGAGGATGGGATGGATGGGGCGCATGGGAGAAATAAGAGAAAGGATGATCAAGCGAGCTTCCAGCCTGCACGGGGCTCACGGCTGAGGAAACGATTCGCGGCTTCGTTGTTCGTGATCTTCATGGCTTTGGCATCCCAGAGGATTTTGCTGCCAGCTCGGAAGGCGACGTTACCGAGGTGGTTCGCCTCGCTGAGCGGGCCAGCATAGCTGAAGGGGCTGCCGGTGGGCGTGCCGTTCTTGATGGCGTTCAGCCATTCGATATGCTGTCCGGGGGAGTCAGCGATAAAGGGTTTGGGACGTTGGAAGTCTTTGAAGGAGGCCTCAGGAAGCAGGACGTGCTTGCCGTAATCAGAAAGCAGCATGCCTTTGTCGCCGATGAAAAGCACGCCGCTGTTCCATTGGCTGATGATGGGATCGTTCTTCCACACGTCGGGCTTCGTGGCTCCCTGATGCCAGTGGATTTTACAGGCGGGCATCTCGCCACGGACACCGTATTCATAAACGGCCGACATGGTGGCGGGTGCGATCTCGGGATGTGGCTCGGGGCCAAGGGCTTCGATGCTCAGCGGCGCGTCGAGCTTCAACGCCCAGAAGGGCAGGTCGTTCCAGTGGCTGCCGAGATCGGACATGGTGCCATTGCCGAAGTCCCACCAGCGATACCACTTCGGACCGGGGAAATAGACTTCATGGTAGGGGCGATACGGTGCCGGGCCGAGCCAGAGATCCCAGTCGAGGTAAGGCGGCGGTGTTTGTTCTTCCTTGGGACGCTCGGTGACAAACACGACGTCCTTGTTCTTCTCCGCGTCCTCCTTGCTCTGCAAACCCCAGGCGCGTGAAACACAGACGTGAGCTTCGCTGACTTTGCCAATGGCACCGCTCTGGATGAGTTCGACCACGCGGCGATAGTTCGGCATGCCATGAATCTGCGTGCCCATCTGCGTGGCGACTCCGGCTTCGGCGGCAGCCTGGGTGATCAGTCGCGCTTCAGCGACATCACGCGTGAGAGGCTTCTCGCAATACACAGGCTTCTTCATCTTCAGCGCGGGCATCGTGGCATACGCGTGCGTGTGCTCGGTGGTGCTGACGACGACGCCGTCGATCTCGGACTCCTTGATCGTGTCGTAGAGCTTGCGGAAATCGCGGAAAGCCTTCGCGCCTTTGAAGGCATCGGCAGCGCGGTCGAGGTTCTGACCATTCACATCGCAGATGGCGATGACGTTCTCACTCGGCTCGGGCAACGGAGCAGGTGCTTCACCAGCTTTGGCGTTCTTCGGGCGCATCAGCGGCACGCCGACGAGACCTTGGATATTGGCGGCTCCGCGTCCGCCGACACCGATGAAGACGAGGTTCAGTTTTGCGTTTGGCGAACGCGCGCTGGTGATGGCCGGAAAGCCAAGAGTGCTGGCGGCTGCGAGGCTGGTTTGAGCGAGGAATCGACGGCGGGAAGTGGTCTGGCTGGGCATGGGACTGGAACGAGTCGCCGAGCCTTCCTCTTGCTGACTAGACAACGATGAATCAAAGCGGCGCTGGCTTGGCACCCGTGGCGCTGAAGATGAGCACGCGATGCTCGGTGCAGAGATCGAGCCCGTAATCGAGACCGAGTTCAAAGATGATCTTCTTCAACTCGCGCAGCGTGGCGTAGGAGTCGGGATAGACGTAGAGCGTGAGGTAGCGTTTCTGGCCCACAAGGGCAGGCAGGAACTCGCGGAGGCGTTGTGCATCGCGCAGGGGCATCAGGCCTTGGCCAGACTGTGGCACGGCGGTGAAATTGCCGTCGGGCGTGCTGACATGATTGATGCCAGGCGCTGGCTTTCCGCTGGCGTCATAAAGCGGGAAAACCTGCCCGTGGCGCACGATGATGGGCGCAGGTGGCTTGTCGATCTGGCGTTCGCGGGGAAAGCGGAGCTTCTCGATCTTGAGCTTGTCCACGCTTTCGAGTTCGAGCTGGAGATCGGCGAGCTTCTTCTGAATCGCGGCATGGTTTTGTCGTGCGGCTTCAGTGTCCTTGTTCATGACGCCGAGCTTCTTTTCCAAAGCCTGCTCCTGCTCGCGAAGGCGGGCCATTTCTTGGCCAGCATCGCGGATGATTTGTTGGGCCTTGGCGGCTGCGAACTCATCCTGCTTGGCTCGTTCCTGTCGCTTTTGTTCGGCGGTTTTCTTCAGCGCCTGAAGCTCGGTGATGAGCGGGCGTGTGGAGGGATCATCTTCACTTTGAAGCTGGGCGCGGAGCTTCTGCAGGCCGTCGAGTTCGGCGCGCGCCTGCTCGATCTTCTTTTCCAAAAGGATGCCTGACTCGTGATCCACGACTTCGTTGGCGGGTTGCTTCTCAGGCTTCGGGCGACTCAGCATCGCGAGAAGACAGGCGATGAGGATGATGCCGCCGAAGACGTTGCACAGGGTGTCGAGCAGCAGTTCCAGGCTGTCCTGATTGTTGGAGTGAAGACGACGTTTCATGGCTTCACGGAGGCTTCGTTGCTGAACTCGACATCCATGTCCTCGGGGATCACGTCGTAGCCGATCTCGTAGCCTTCTTGGCGGGCGCGCTTGGTCAGCATCTCGAAGTGTGGCGAGCCGGAGGGCTTGAAGTAAAAGACGACGTAGTGAGTGGCTGGCGTGCTCTGGCGCAGGTAGTTGATGAGCTCATTCACGGAGCCGCTGCCTCCAGGGGTGCCATCGGCACGCTGGTAGCGGATGAGCGATGACTGCACGAGCACGAGGATGGGTTCTTTCTTGGTGCCTGAGCGCTCGGGGATGAGGCTGAGGACATTCTTCCGCTCGCGTTTGCGCTTTAGGGAGCTTTGGGCGTCGATGACTTTTTTTTCGAGGTCGAGGATGTCTTTGTTGATGCCTGAGGAGAGCTTTTCGGCTTCATGCGCCGAGGCATTCATCTTTTCCAGACGAGAGAGGAGCTTGTCTTTCTCGGCTCGGAGTTCGCGGTCTCGGCCCGTGGCATCGGCATCGCGATTCATGCCGGGCAGTGGCTTGGCATCGAGTTCGGCGATGGTGCTGGTGAGCTGCCCGATCATGCGACGCAGCGTGGCGGCATCGTCTGACGGACGCTGCTGGTAGTCGGCCACCTTGTTCTTTTCCGAGACGATCTGCGCGAGCATGGATCGCAGCTCTTCTTCACGTTTCGCATACGGCTCGGCACCGGTGCCTTCGGTGAGCTTCTCATCCAAATTCAGCGCCAGGAAAAGCGCGAGCACGATGAGAAACCCGGAGGTGCCGGTGATGATGTCCTGAAAGGCAAAGAAGCTGATGCCACCGGACTGTCTGCCGAAGCGTGAGCGCATGGTTTACTGGCCGTTGAGCCGCAGTTTGCCCGCCACGTTCTTGTGGCAGATGTCGTTGCAGGCATCGAGAAACTCAGACTCGCGAGATTGCAGCCAACTGACGAGCAGTTGCAGAATGAGCGCACAGACGAGAGCCACAAGCGTGGTTTCAAACGCAGTGGCAAGACCTCCTGTAACCATTTGAAGAGAGCCACGCAGAGCAGCCATGTCACCGCCCGCCGCGAGCGTGCCGGCGAAGGCTCCGATGGCCTGACTGAGTCCCTGCACGGTGCCGATGAAACCGAGCACGGGGATGGCCCAGAGGAAGCCCTGCGTGAGGGCGTAGCTGGAGGCGATCTGCGCTTCGTCGTTCTCAGCCTGGATCTTCAAAATGGCGGCCACGTCGGCGGTGTGGCCGATGTTGTGAAGGTTTGCGAGAGCGAGGTCGATGCGATTGAGCAGGATGAACTGATGCGGATCATCGACGATGGCGCTCATGCGCTCGCGCAGGGCACGGGCTGTGGAGGGCGTGAGTTCAAAGTCATGCTGCTGCGGCATGACGGGCAGTTTGAGTGCACGTGCCTGAAGTTCAAACTTTCGCCATTTCATCAGCAGCATGGCCAGCGCCCAGAAGAAGAGGAACATCGTGGGATACGGGCATGGGCCGCGCTTCGTGAACATGTCGTTGAACCAACCTGGGGCGAGGCCGAGATGGAGTGGGATGTAAAAAATCACGGTGAGCGCGAGTCCGATCAGGAAGGAGAGCCATTTGTTCGGCGAGGTGAATCGGCCAGCGGCAAAGCCGATGCGGCGCTCGGGGTCCATGCGCGACCAGCTCAGTAGGAGCATCGGGGAAGTGGTGAAGGGATTTGGGTCCATGGAGGATGTGAGATTTGAAGCTAGGCGTCGCCGATGGGGAAGACGCGGTAGAAGAGATCAGGGAAGAAGCAGGCGGTGATCACTGCAAAGCCAAGGGTGGTGTAGCTGATGATCAGCGCACCCAGCGCCAGACCACGGCCCTCGAGTGCGCTATGGCGCTCAAACTGCTGCAATGCCAAATGACCGAGCACGATGCCTGGCAGCCAGTTCACCAAATTAAGATAGGGAACGAAGCAGGCGCAACTCACCACGAAGGCTGCGACGGCGAGCCAGCAGGTGGGGGCAAGGTCGGCGGACGGATCGTCACCATTCTGTTGTGCATAGGAAGTGCGGAGTGAGTCGATGCCGCTCGTGCTTTTGACGAAGACTGGTGGCGGCTTGCCAAAGGGATTCGGTTTAGTCACTTGAGTGGCGAAGCCCAGAGTGTGTCTTTCCTGCGGCGCGGGCTTGTCTTGCTCTTTCGGGCGTGAGGCCGCGCCGAGTTGTGCAGCCCGGCGTTCGAGTTCCACGGCATCCACCTGCTCAAGATAATCCCGGAGCGTCAGCCATTCACCGCTGATGCAGATTCGGTAAAGGGAATGGATTTCACCGGAGTCGAGTCCCTCACGAATCTGCGCAAGCGCCCATGGACCGATGGTGCGGCCTCGCCATTGGAGCTGGTGCTGGGATTCACTCATGGCTTCAAGAAGGGTGATTCGCTCGTGGTGGGCTCGGCTTTATCTGAAGACACGCCAGAGATGCTGGTGCTGTAGGTTTCGAGAAGCTGCTGTCGATCCAAAGGCAAAAACAGCACGGGACTCAGTGGCAAAGCATCGGCGGGTGCAGTCTTGGCATCGGTGGCGATGAGCAACGGACCTGATTTGCCAAGAAGCCACAGCTCTTTCGCTGCACGGGCTGAGGTGTTGAGATGCAGGGCACGATCCGTTTCGACATAGCCGCCGAACTTCACGCCGGTGGTGGAGACGCGGGTGACGAGCAGCCGACGTGCCTGGGCTTCTTTTTCATAGAGGCGGCCTTGGCGAGTTTGGAAAAATTTCTCCAACATGCTGCCGAGTGAGGTGCTCACTTTCGGGATCATCCAGTCCTCACTGCGCAGGGGATGGTCGCCGACCAAACGATGCAGCTCTGCCAAGTCGGCACGCAGCGTTGGCACGAGGTGCATGCCCCAGGTGAAAGGCCGCTCGCGGGTAAGTCGCTCGAGTTCGAGCATGACGTAAGCTTTGGCGATGGCGGGTGTGCTGACATCGGCCATGAGACGATCCATGACGGAAAGCAGGCTGCGTTCGAAGCGCTCGCCGTTCGCATCGGTCATGCGGTCGAGCTGGAGGTTCTGGATGAGCGCACTGACGGCAGCGGGCTTGGATGAAGTAACGCTCTGCCCCTGTTCGCTGCCGCCGCCGATGACGAGACGTTTGTAATCCTGATTGATAAAGGCCGCGCCAGTGTCCTGCGGATGCGGATCGAAGGCCTTGCCACTCCAGCGGCGCTGGCTATCGCCGATGCGGCTCTCGCTCAGCGGTCCTTGGGACCAGACGCTGCGTTTGCCACGTCCAGTAGAGTGATCGACGACGATGTTTTCCCAGACGCCATTGAGGTGGCGATCATCGCGCAGAGCCAGCAGCACTTTCAAATCGCTGTCTTGCGGCGCTTCGGGGTGCATCATCTGACCGGAGGAATCTTCGACAGCGGCTTTCCAAAGTGTGAGATCGCCACCCGTCATGAGATTGGCGAGGAACTGCTCCTCTGTCGGCAGTGCGGTCACTGTGCTGGCGGCGGGAGCGGCTTCGGCAAAGCGGATGTCCTGCCACTTGGCCAAAGCTTTGCCGAAATCGGTGAGCGATGCAGCACTGACGGTGGACTCGCGCAGTTCATCGAAGCGGGTGAGTTCGGCTTTGAAGTCTTCAATGCGCTGGCGAGCGGATTTGATCTGCGCTTGGAGATCGGCGGGAAGTTGAAGCGTGGCAGCTTCGGGTTTCGCCCAGGTTTCGAGTTCGGCAAGCTGGGTGTCGAGCTTCTGCACGGCGGTGGCGACTTCGCTCGCGGGGTGCTCGTAGCTGAGGCCTGATTTGAGCAGTGCATTCACTTCTTCGAGACGGCGTCGGACATCGGTGCTGCGCGTTTCACCGAGGTTGGCGAGCATGAGTTCGGCCTTCGTTTTTAAAGATGTCACTCGCTGGCTGGCAGTGGCGGCGAGATCACCGGGGAGCTGGCCGATCTCAGCATGGGCGTCGTCGATGCGCTTCAGGACTTCTGTCGGTTTCATGCCGGTGAAGTTCTGGGCGGCGGCGCTTTCGAGTTGGGCCAACGATTGATCTGAGTGAGCGGCGAGATCCCGTGCCTGAGAGACCCAGGCTTCCGTCTCGTCGATCTTCGATTTCAGGTAAGGCCAACGAAGCAGGGATGGATGCTCCTGCTTGAGGCTGGAGGCGAGTTTCGCAGCGGGTTCGGCGAGCTGACGCGCGCGGTAGCTGGCGAGATCCAGCGCATAGGCGCGTGCCTGCCAGCCATGCCAGGTGAGTGCGCCGATGCCGAGCAAAAAGGCGATCAACGCGGCGGCGCTGAGCATGGCGCGAGTGCGGCGACCACGTTGAGCGCTTTCGAGTGCGGCACGGATGCTTTGACCCGTCTGGCGGAGCCTGGCGAGCACGTCATCAGCGACGGGCAGGCTGAAGTTTTCAAGCTCGCGCCAGCGGCGGATGAAGTTTTCGTCCAAGGCAGCAGCTTCATTCAGGCCGGGAGGTGAGCCCGTCATGAGTCGCGTGCCCGCTTCCTGGGCGAAGGCGGTGAAGCTGTTCAGCGTGCGGGCAAAGGCACGCTGACGTTCGGCGGCAGTGCGCTCGCGGCGGGCATAGCTGGCGGCGTCTTCGAGGGCAGACTTTTGGCTGGCAGTGAGATCAAGATCGTGAGTCTCGATGAGTTCCTGGATGATGTCGCAAGCCAACGCGGCGGACTGCCAGTCACCTGCGTCACGGTGCTGAGCAGCGTCATCGAGCAAGGCGGGGATTTTTTCACCCGCCTGACGGCGGCGCAGAGCACGGCGGATGCCTTCGGCCTGGGTGAGTTCAGGAGCTGCGGTGCGTTTGTCCGCAGGCACACTGCTGGTGATCTTTTCCGCGAGCGTGGCGATGCGCTCTTCGTCGTCGGTCTTCAGCGCGGCACGCAGTTGATCCAGCATGTCCTGCCACTGCTTGTTTTCCAGGCGCTGGAGTTCAGAGCGGGCGTTTTCGTCGCCAGGATTGACCTTGTGAATGGTGCGGATGATGCGCAGCGCCTTGTCATCTTCGCGAGACAGCACAGCAGCACGGAAGTCTTTGTATAAAGGATGGTTGGCCGTGACACCCTGCGCATAGAGGCGGTCGAGCGCCTGCACCGTTTTCGCATCCAACTTCGGAGCGATGGGAAGCTGATGCGCCTGGCAGAAGTCGAGCCAAGCCTTTTCGCTGCCAAAGCTGAGCGCTCCGATGAGATCGAGCAGCGGCGGTTCTTCTTCAGCCGCTTGGAGTGCTTGATAGTCGCTACCCTTTTCCAGCATGGCAGCGATGCGTTCCAGCCGCGTGCTGCATTCCTGGCAAAGACGGGCGTAGTTGCTCGCCGCCGTCTCCACCGCGCCGGAGACGACGCCAGTCTGCAAAGTGGAGCGCAGGAGATCGATGGTGTCAGTGGGGGCTTTCACGAGAAGTATGGGGAAAGATTCAATGGGAGCTACTTGCTGGACTCGATCTTGATCTCGCAAAGCCTGCGAGGTCCTGCGAAGAGGGAGTAGATGCCAGTCGGCAGGCCGACGAAGTTTGGCGATGTGGGAGTGAGAGCTTTGCGGTCTTCTTCGAGCTGGAGGAGGCGCTGCTGACGGACTGCCAACGAGTCTTCGAGGCGGCGGATGGCGTCTTCTTTTTGCTGCTTGGCGAGGTTGCCGCTGGCGAGGTCGCCACGGCGTTGTTCGTCGATGCGGATGCCTTGGCGCAGAGATTCGATTTCGACATCAAGGGCGTTGAGCTTGGACTTGTTGGTCTCGTTTTGGGTGGTGGCTTCGGTGTCGGCTTCGACGAGCACGTTGTTGCCTTCATTTTTCAGGCGGAAGCGGCGTGTGGGGTCATCGACATGTTGGAGGCGCAAAGGGATGCCGCCGGGGATGATGAGGGTCTGTAGCCAGCGCGAAGCGGCGGCATCCAAAAGCGTGCGGGCACCATCATGACGGTCACGGAAGGTGAAGGCGGGCGAAGACTGCCATGCATCTGCCAGCGGTGCGGCTTTGGGCAAAACGATGATCTCGAAGAGCACCCGGGCTCCATTGGCTTCACGAGCAAAGAGTCGTGTGGCGACACTGGGATCGGGCAGTTTGGCGAGCCGATGCTGACTGAATTCGAGGGTGAGCGGGTCGTTGAAGCTCTTTCGATAAACACCGGGTGCACCAAGTGCGCGGAGCCGGGTCATTTGGGATTCGTTTTGTCCAGCAGAGCCGAGGAAGACCTGCATGTCGGCCTCGGTCGGCAAGGTGGGCAGCGCGGCGATGAGTGTGTCTAGCTTCTGAAAGCTGGTCTCGATGACGATGTAGCGCGGATGGGCGGAGGTGGGGCCATCGGCGGCGACGAGTTGCTCCGGGCTCGCGGGTGGCAACGTCGCTGGCGTGGGCACGGCGGGTCGCGGTGGAGTTGGCGCTGGGACGAGTGTTTTGGCATCCAGGTGCTTCTGCGTGAGCTGACGGAACCACACAGGCGCGTCGGGCATCTTGGTGAGTTCTTCGAGCTTCGCGCGTTCGCTGGCAGTAGGGGCGACGGTGAGTGTGGAAACGAAACTCCAATGATGAATCCAGCCGACTTGGGGGCTGCTGCTCGTGCGGGTGAGTTCGAGGAGGTCGAGCCATTGGTTCGGCGTGCCGAGCTTTGGTGCAGTGCTGGCGGAGAGGTGCTTCAGGACCTGAGTGTAGATCTCGGTGGCGAGGTCATCGGGCATCTCGGGGACGCCACGGATGGCAAAGGCGACCTTGCTCCAGGCCTCTTTCATGCGGCTGAGGGCGACGAGCGCGGCGGCCTGCACCTCGTGCGGATCTTCGCCGGACCACTGCGGGTCTCGCACGCCTTGTTGCACGGCTTTTTGCCAGGAGCGGAAGTGGGTGATGAGGTCGGTGAAGTCGTTCTGCGTGCGTGGCGGTATCGCGATCTCCATCGGGCGCAGCGGCTCGCGGCTCGCGGCGAGGATCTGCTTCAGAGCTTCTTCGTGAGCCTCGACGAGCGATTCATCCGCTTCGGCTTTTAGCCAGCTTTTTGTCTCCGGCAGATTCAGGCGATGCTTGAGCCAAAGGTCATCGACGGTCTTGGCGATGCTGATGGCACTTTCCGCGCTGGATGGTCGCACAGAGGGCAGTTTTGGCAGGAAAACAAAGGCCCCGATGCCTGCGGCGGCGATGACGAGTGCGATGGCGATCATCGGCCAGGGGGAGCGCTGAGGCCGTTCTGTTGGTTCGGCGAAGATGGGCGGAAGCGGGCTGCTGGGGACGGCGGTGGTGGCCTGGTGCGGGCTGGGCGTGGTGCGGAGGACGTTTGTGCTTGGTGAGGCGATGGGTGCTGGTTTGAGTTCGGGCAGCTTCGGTGTGGGAAGTGACTCTGGAGCGGTAAGATCAAAGGTTGTGCGCACGGCTCCCTCGACTTGCTGGCGGAGTGGAGAGCTGTGGCTCAAAGCCAGCCAGCGCAGTTCGGCGAGGTCGTCGGTAGGCTCCAGATGCGTAGTGAAGCTGACGAGCCATGCGGCGGTGCCGCCGATGGTTTGCAGGGACTCTTGGAAGAGATCGAGCGCGCCGTCTTCACCCGGCAGAAGCATGAGGCAGCGCTGTGCTTGAGCGGGAAGCAGGGCGTTCGCTGCATTGCCGGTGACCCTTTGCCATGCCCCACTGCCTGGACTGGCGCGGAAGCTGGTGAGGGAGATCTCCTCGCTCGGCTCGAAGAAGCGCGGGGCTTCATTCCAAGTCGTCAGCCAGCGCATCTGCTTCAAGACATCGGCGGGCGTGATTCCGGCTTCAGCGGCAGCTCGGGCCTCGCGCGCATCTGCAATGAGGTGATGCGCGAGATGATTCGTGCGCCCAGTGTAGTCAGAGCCAGCATCGCGGATGCAACTCAGCACATGGTAGCTCGCGGCGCCTGCATGAATGATGCGATGACTCAACACGACGCGACGCGTGCTTAGACCTGACAAACGGGCGAACTGCGATGCACGCTCCACTGACGCCACCAGCAGCCCACTCACCGCACGATGCCGCGCCACCGTGCCGAAGCCGGTGCGACCCGCTTCGAGAAGGCGGGGGGCGGAGGTGTAGAGGAGCTGGGAGGCCATAGAGTTAGGAATGACGAATACCGAATGACGAATGACGAAGTTCAGAGGCCATGATGACGAAAAATGGGATTGGTTTTGGCATTCGACATTCGTGCTTCGTCATTTTGCGATCACTACTTCAGGAGCCAACTGCGAGAGCACCCAGAGTGACGGCACTTCGACCTGCTTCGGCTGGATGCTTTGCGGGTCGGGGCCGATGCGGACATGGCCTTCGCTGTCGGTGAATTGGACGGGGGAGCAGCCGAGGGGGCTGATAGGGAAGTAGGCGACGTTTGATGAGATGGCCTCGGCATTCGCGACGATGGCGGGGCAGAGTTCGAGGAGGAGTTCGCGGAGGCGGGCGGAGTTTTGGCGGACGTTTTCGAGCAGCAGCGCGCCTTTTTCCACGCAGGGCAGAAGCGGGGTATCGCCGAGCAGATGCTCCCAGGTATCGCTCTTGCCGACCATGACGGCGAAGGGCGTGTCGATGGTCTGGCGTGAGTCGAGGCCGAGCACGTTTTTGATGCGGACTTCGGTTTCGGCGAGGATGACGTCTTGCTGATCGAGTCGGCGGCTCTGGATCTGCGGATCGCGGATGCCGCGCAGGCGGGCGCGGAACTCGGTGTTGTGCAGCGGATCGAAAAGGAAAAAGATGCCGGAGGCCACAGCGATGTGCTGCGCACCGGGAGAGTCGGCGCTGTTGCGCGTGGGCTCGAAGTGCTCGCCTGCGTTATCGTAGAAGACGAGGGCAAAGTCGGTGTCGTGAGCACGGCTGCGGGTGAGTTTAAAAACGAAGGGCTTCGGCAAACGAACCTTTCTCCCCTGCCGTGGAAGAGTCTCGTAAAGCATGCCCTCCAGCTCCGTCTTTGCCAGGAAAGCATCCTCAGGCGTGGAGGCGGAGAAGAGCTGCGTGCGCATCTGCGTGAGGATCACGTTCTCCGATGGATCGGCATCGCGGAAGGTAACGCCGAAGTTTTGGTAAAGGCTGGTCTGGAGGGTGCGGGTGAGCACGCTGAGGTAGTAGCTTTTGCCCGACGAAGGTGCGCCCACGATGCTGAAGATGTGGTGCGGCGTGTCCATGAAGCCCGGCGGCAGCTTCCGGCGGCAGTGTGGGCAGGCGAGATCCGGCGCGGCGAGCCCCATGGCATCCAGCGCCTGACCACGATCATTAAATCGGGTGGCGTGGAAGCGCTGCATGGCGTCTTCACCAAGCAGCGGATCGCCTCGGAGCGTGGCGTGGACGGCGATGTTCATGGCATCGCCACGATCAAACTTGAACCAGCAGGTCGGGCAGGTGAACTCACCATACTCCACATTGACCGGCTCTGAATGCACGGCCTGAACGAGGTCCTCGGCAGGGCCGGAGTCCACGACGCGCTCGGGGAAGATGTGGCGGATGTCTTTGACGAAGAAGCCGACATCACGCAGCCCGGCGGGCATGGCGATGTTGTCTTCGGCCTCTTCGGCGGACTGGCGGCGGAGGTGGTCGCCCATCTCGGCGGGATCAAAGGGGCCATACCACTGGCGGGCGCGGGCATCGTAAAAGTGCCAGTGCATGTTGCCATCGAAGTCGCTCCACTCGGCAGCATCGGCCAGTGCTTTGAAGGCGAGCGCCTCGCCATTGGAGAGCAGAGTGTGCTCTTCGCCGAGATGCAGGGTGAACTGCGTGCCAGGAGCGCCATCGACGAGCGAGGCTCCGGCGCTATCGGCATGAAGCGTGACCTCAAAGAGATCGCCCCGCTGCTGGATCGTGCCGAGCACAGGCGGGCAGGTGGGCGAATGCGTGCGGAAGTCGGCCGCAGCGCTCGCGCCGATGATGAAAGGCGTGGCGGCGATGATCGCACGCTCGCCGGTGGCGCAGTTCAGAATGCCGACGCGGGGAGCGGACGAGCGTGGTCGAAGGCTGGTCATGACGTGGGGGGATATTTTCGGTGGCTTACCAAGACCTGTCTCAGATTCGCCGGGCAGTGACGAGTCTATTTTGGAGGAGGCTGAGGGGATTGTCTGGGGAGAATGTGTTAAGGGAGTGTAAAACCAGGGAAGGCAGAACCCTGTGATAGCTCCGGGATGGGCGCTGCGTTTGGGAGCGACCATGAATCGTGCCTTTGTCCTCTCGTTGTTGTCGTTGGTGTCTCTGCTACCCGTCTCGCATGCTGAGATCACGGGCAAGAAGCCGAATATCCTCTTCATTTTGACGGATGATCAGGGCTATGGAGATATCTCAGCGCATGGAAACCCGGTGCTCAAGACGCCGAATCTGGACAAGCTGCGCAGCGAGAGCGTGCGCTTCATCGACTTCATGGTCAGCCCGACCTGTGCACCGACGCGCAGCGCGATCCAGACTGGGCGGCATGAGTTCCGCAATGGCATCACGCACACGATTCTGGAGCGCGAGCGCATGGACCCAAAGGCGGTGACGGTGGCTCAGGTGCTGAAGTCGGCGGGCTACACGAACGGGATCTTTGGTAAATGGCACCTCGGTGATGAAAAGGCGTATCGCCCCACGAGCCGTGGCTTTGATGAGCAGTTCATCCATGGCGGCGGTGGCATCGGCCAGAGCTATCCGGGGAGCTGCGGCGATGCGCCGGGGAACCTGTATTTTAATCCGGCGATCCTGCACAATGAGCGCTTCGAGAAGACCGAGGGCTACTGCACAGATGTGTTCTTTGCCCAGGCGGCGAAGTGGATCGAGTCGGTGAAGGGAAAGACGCCTTTCTACTGCCACATCTCCACCAATGCGCCGCACGGGCCCTACATCGCGCGGCCTGAGGACCGGAAGCTCTACGAGGGAAAAGATCTCGGTGCAGACACGGAGAACTTCTTCGGCATGCTGCATAACATCGACGAAAACGTGGGCAAGCTGATGGCAAAGCTCGACGAATGGGGCATCGCCAAAGACACGCTGGTCGTCTTCATGAATGACAACGGTGGCACGGCGGGCGTGAAGGTTTTTAATGCAGGGATGCATGGAGCCAAAGGTACCCCATGGATCGGCGGCACGCGCGCCAGTTCCTTCTGGCGCTGGCCGGGCACGCTGACTCCGGCGGACTGTGGCGCGCTGACGGCTCACATCGATGTCTATCGCACCTGGGCCGGGCTTGCTGGGGCTAAACTCAGCGCCGAATCTGAAAAGCAGGCCGAAGGGCGCAGTCTGATCCCGCTCCTGGAGAATCCAAAGGCCGCGTGGGAAGATCGCTACCTCTTCAGCCACACCGGCCGCTGGCCGAAGGGCAGCGACTATCAGGCCGCGAAGACCCGGAATGCCGCCCTGCGCACAGCGCAGTATCATCTCGTGAGCGAGGCTCAGGCGCCCGCGAAAGCCAAGGCCAATGGAGGTGCGGCGAAGACCGGTTGGCAGCTCTTTGATGTCAAAGCAGACCCTGGTGAGACGAAAGACATCTCCGCCGAGAAACCCGAGGTCGTGAAGCAAATGCTCGCCACCTACGATGCTTGGTGGGACTCCCTGGCCGGACAGATCGACCTCAATGAAAAGGCCGTGGGCCCAAAGCTGAATCCCTTCGCCGAGGAATACTGGGCGCAGTTTGGCGGTGGTCCGAGTGAAGCAGATCTGAAGCGCATGGACCCGGAGAAGGCGTTCACTTTTGAAACGAAGCGGGCGAAGAGGCCGAAATGAAGTTTCACCGTGATTTCATTCAGTGTCAGTCCAGGCGGCCACCGTCTTCAAGTTTGATTGCTACACCGACAGAAAAGAGCAGCCACAAGCAACCCTGCGTTCACACCTGCGCTGGCTAACCAGCGCATATATACCTGCTGGTTGAGCCAATTTCTATAGCTCAACGAAGGAATGAAGGATGTCACTGGATTGAAGCTACGGCTGTGAGATTGGGCAAGGAGAGTAGATGTCGCCGGATTTCCCCCTGTATTTCCACAGCCTCCAGGGAGCTGTATTGGCTCTTTTTTGCAGAGTTTCCAACTCGCCGGGCTCACCTCACCCGCTTCATCTGGAAGGTTCCTTTGTCCTTCGCGCACTGGTAGCAGGCGCTAAATTCATCCCCCTTCACAGTGCCACAGTAGGTGTAGCGACCACCGGCCCAGTTTGGCATGTCATGCTGACCTGTGAAGGTGCTGCTGCCCTTGCCATCCTTCACTCGATGATCGGTCAGGTAGGAGCCGCTCAGGATGTTTCCCCAGGTGGCATGGTAGCGGAAGGCATGATCGCCCTCAGCATTCTTCACCGGCCCCACCACGGCACGGAGGCGGCCATGGTGACCGTTCACATCGCTTTTCCAGGTTCCCTGCCAGGCACCTTCGACGCCGGGCTTGGGCCCTTGTTTCACAGAGGCTCTCCATTCGCGATGGAAGGTCATCGAGCAGGAGGAAAGGAACAGGGCGGTGATAAAGAAGAGAAGAGAGCGTGTCATGACGCACGCTAAACGCTTCTGGCGGGCCTTTTGTTACCAGGGATGATGTCCATGTGCTCAGATGTGCCCGAGGCATATAAACCTTGCCACCGCTGGCGTACTTCCCTAGCCTCCGCGCTCTTTTATGAAATCACCCGCCGCCAAGAAACTGTTCGTCATGATGGTCCTCGAGTTCTTCATCTGGGGGGCCTGGCTGCCGCTCATCTGGGGTTACATGGGAGCGGATGGTTTGAAGTTCACGGACATGCAGATCACCTGGGTTGGCAGTGCCTTCGCCATCGCCTCCGTCGTCGGCATCTTCTTCAGCAATCAGTTCGCCGACCGTAACTTCGCGGCGGAGAAGTTCATGGCCTTCAGTCACCTCGTCGGCGGCCTTGCCATCCTCGGGATGTACTTCGTGAAGGACTTCAATACCTTCTTCGGCCTCATGCTGATCCACTCGTTGCTCTATGTGCCGACGATCTCCGTTTCG
This sequence comes from Prosthecobacter sp., assembly GCF_044378005.1. Lineage (GTDB taxonomy): Bacteria > Verrucomicrobiota > Verrucomicrobiia > Verrucomicrobiales > Verrucomicrobiaceae > Prosthecobacter. The sequence continues at coordinate 8,694 of NZ_JBILYB010000002.1, read as the reverse complement.
AACTCCATCGCCTTCACGCATTTGAAGGACGCGCAGAAGGAATTCGGCCTCGTGCGCATGGGCGGCACCATCGGCTGGATCCTCGCCGCCTGGCCTCTCTACTTCATCCTTCAGGGGAAGACAGGCGTCGATGCCGTGACCGCCAGCCGGAATATCTTCCTCATCTCCGGTATCGCTTCGCTCGTGCTTGCTGTTTTCAGCCTCAGCCTTCCTCACACGCCTGCCAAACCCGCCGCCGCTGGCGAAGGCGGATTCGCCTGGGTCAAAGCCGCGAAGTTCCTCAGCAAACCCTTCTTGCTCGTTCTCTTCCTCGTCACCTTCATCGACTCGACGATCCACAACGGCTACTTCCTCATGGCGGGTGGTTTCCTCGGCAGCAAGACAGTGGGCATCTCCCCTGAATGGATCATGCCTGTGATGAGCATCGGCCAGATCGCTGAGATCGCGACGATGGCCATCCTCGGCTGGTTCCTCTCCAAGATGGGCTGGAAGACCACCATGATCCTCGGCATCCTCGGTCATGCCGCGCGCTTCGCCGTCTTCGCCTTCATGCCGCAGAATCAGACAATGATCATCCTCGTGCAGGTGCTGCACGGCATCTGCTACGCCTTCTTCTTCGCCACACTCTACATCTTTATCGACGGCGCCTTCCCGAAAGATGTGCGCTCCAGCGCTCAGGGGCTGTTCAATCTCCTCGTGCTCGGCCTGGGCGATCTCGCTGCAAAGTGGTTCTTCATCCCGCTTCAGGGCAAGCTCACCGTCGATGGCGTGGTGAACTACAAGGAACTCTTCCTCTGGCCCACCGGCCTCTCCCTGGCCGCTGCCGTGCTGCTCCTCATCGCCTTCTATCCGCCAAAGGAGCTCAATGCCCCGGCTGAGGTCTCGCACTGACCCAACTCCTGAAGGCGCAGCGTCGTTGTTCTCCCCGGAACCGCAGACCATCCGCTAGCACCATGGACCTCACGTCTATGATCATGGTGTTGAGCGGCAGTGTCATGGTGCCTGAGCAAAAAAGCCCCCAGGAGCTTGAGGAAGCCAGAAAGATCACCCCAAACCCAAGGTGCCCAGAACCCGTAAAAGAAAGCCAAATCCACCCTTTTGACCCACTGCCTCAAAGCAGGTCGGTAAGGTCCGGCTGGAGTTGAACTCGAAAACACGCTGCGCCAATGTCGCCCGACTTCTCGACCGGGTTCGAGCATCCCAACGCATTCACGAGTCCTGAAAACGTCGGGAAAGATTGGCAGAGTGAGGTCTTGGAAGGTGGAGATGCGCTCTTCCCAACCTACATCACTTACTTCGCGCTCAGGGCCTCCAGCGCCATCACGGTGGCGGCGTTGCGGCCTTCGACGCCCATTTTCTGAAAGCAGGTGCCCAGATGCTGCTTGGCTGTTTTTTCGCTCATTTCAAGGATGGCTGCCACATCGCTGTTGCTCTTGCCCTGGGCCACCCAGAGGAGCACCTCGGCCTCGCGCGGGGTGAGTCCGTAGGCATGCTGGAGGAGGTCGGGACGTTCGAAGTTGGGGCTGAAGCCGCTGTTGTCAGCCAGGCGCTGTTTCAGCGCCTCAGCCCGTTCCAGGCGGATCTGCACAGCGGCGAGCAGGTCATCACGCACGACGGGTTTGGTGAGATAATCGTCCGCTCCGAAATTCATGCCGAGACGGATGTCCGCACGGTCGCTTTTGGCGGTGAGGAAGATGAAGGGCGTGTTGTCGAAGGCCTCGTCGTCGCGGAGGGTCTGGATGACGGCGTAACCATCCATCTCGGGCATCATGACATCACACAAGATGAGGTCCGGCCGCTCTTTGCGGGCGGTTTCGAGGCCGACGCGGCCGTTTTCGGCCATGAAGGTCTGGTAGCCTTCCATTTGCAGCATCAGGGCGAGATTCCGGCGCATGGGGGACTGGTCTTCAATGATGAGTATTTTGGCGGGCATGGCTGGATCATGGCGATTTCACCGGGAAACGCCATCCGACTAAAGTCGGATGTCCTGTCAGGCAGGTCTGCGGTTGGTTTGCGGCCGATGACATCCGACCAAGTCCAACTGATCCGCCAATCCTTCGCCGAGCTGGCCATTCACCAGGAGGTGGGTGCGCTGGTGTTTTACCGGAGGTTGTTTGAGATTGATCCATCACTGCGGCCGCTTTTCAAAGGCGACATCCGCGAACAGGCGCAGAAGCTCACCGACATGCTGGCGGCACTGATCGGCATGCTGGAAAGTCCCATCGGCCTGATGGCGGAGTTGAAAGCAATGGGCGCCCGTCATGCGGGCTACGGTGTGAAGGATGAGCACTACGCCACGGTGGGCACGGCGCTGCTGGACATGCTGGAGGTGACGCTGGACCGGAAGTTCACACCGGACGTGCGTGAGGCGTGGACGGCGCTCTATGGTGCTGTCGAGAGCACGATGAAGGCTGGAGCGAAGGAGGGATGATGATCTTTGCCAGAGGGAAGGGGGGACTTGCGCCCTTACGCGACAAACACAGGCAGCCGAACGGTGAAGGTGGTGCCTTTTCCGACTTCGCTTTGCAGATCGAGGCTGCCGCTGTGGAGATCGACGCAGCGTTTCACGATGACGAGGCCGAGGCCGGTGCCCTGAATCTCGCCGACGTTGCTGCAACGGTGGAAGGCTTCAAAAAGACGCTCGCGGTCTTTCTCCGGGATGCCGATGCCGCGTTCGGTGATGATGAGGGCGGCATTCGGCCCTTCGCGGCGGAGCTGGATGAGCACCTCGGCACCTGCGGGGGAGTATTTGACGGCGTTGGAGACAAGGTTGCCGAGGATGTGACGCAGCAGCGCTTCATCGACGCGTGCTCCGGTGAGATCGCCCTCGGTTTGCAGGGTGATGGGGCATTTGCGGGTGGTGATGGAGTGGGTCTCGTCGATGATGCGCTCGGCGAAGGAAATGAGATCCAGCGGCTGCGGCTTGCAGGTGAGTTTGCCGGCCTCGGCGCGGCCGAGGAGGAGGACTTGCTCCATGAGGCCGCCCATGTGCTTGGTGCTGGCCTGAATTTCGTGGAGCTGGAGCTTCTTTTCCTCTTCGGGCAGGCGGTCGGAGTAGTGCTGGAGCAGCTCGACAGCGCTCATGATGATGCCCAGCGGCGTGCGGAACTCATGGCTGACCATGGTGACGAAGCGTGACTTCAGCTCGCCGAGCTCGCGCTCCTGCTCGAGGGCGCGCTGGAGCTCGGTCTGCGCTTTTTGCAGCTCGCTGGTGCGCTCGGTGACGCGCTTTTCGAGCGTGGCATTGGCGGCGGTGGTGGCGCGGTTCGATTTCCGCAGGGCGACGATCCAGCCGCTGAATAGGGCGAGCACGGCGATGAAGCCCACTGCATACATCCAGAGCCTGCGAGTGAGCACGACAGAGGAGACACCGAGGATGTCAATGTCCTGCTCATCGACGGTCCAGAGCTGGCGTGGTGTTTTCGCGGTGACACGATCCACAAAGGCGCGGACGAGCACGTCGTGATCAACGTGCTGATTGCTGAAGCTGGCGATCTTTGTGCTCTGATGGACGAGGGGGATGCGTTCGCCGGTGTCCGCCTCGAGCAGGAGGGTGGTGCGCCATTCATTCCGCACCGACTGCTGCTGCACGGTGACGATGCGTCCGCGGGTCTCGACGAAGTCACTGGTATGAGCACCAGCGGCGATCTCCGCGATGGTGGCGGGTATGGGTGCGGGTGGATCTTTTTTACCGAGGACGCGGACGTGTGTCTGATACAGGTCAAAACCATCCGCATCCAGGCCGGCACGGGGCTGCATGGGAGAGCCCATGACCTCCACTTCATCTCCCGGCTGGAGCTTTGGCAGCGGACCGGCATCGGCGTAGTGCGTGCCAGTTCCTCTGGCCCAGGGATCCTGCAGGATGACGCAGATGGCGCTGTTTTGATCCCGCAGGTAGAGCACGGTGGCACCCGTGTGCCCGGTGACGATGCCACGCGTGCGCACGCGATCTCCAGAGGGTGCTTTTTGCTTCACGAGATCACGCATCTCCACCTGCGGCACGGCGAAGGGATCCGCGCTGCCGGGCTTGATGACTTCAATAAACGAGGTGCCTGCCAAGACGAGTGCCTCACCAGGATTGGCGACACGGCTGCGACTGATGCCGGTGAAGCGGAGGCGTGCGCCGTGAAGGTCTTTGGGAAAGCTCGCCCCCGTCACATCACGCACGTGCACGATGGCCCAGCCGTGCGTGTCCACGATGGAGTAGAGGCGGGTGGTGGCACCCTGCATCCAGCCGGTGACGGTGCCTTCGACGCTGCACCATTCATCGTGGTTCCTCCAGGAAAGCAGCGTCTCGATGTCCACCGCGCGTGGTGGTGGCACGGCCTGTGTGCCGAGCTTGCGCAACTGGCACCAGTTCAGCCCGTTGGCATTCAGGCTGCTGTTGGCGGTTTCAAAGGTGGAGCCAACGATCTCCACGAGGTCTCCAGCCTGAGGTGGAGGCCAGTTCCCCGCAGTTCCGTAGAGCGTGCCGGGCACGTCCTGATCACGGCGCACGAGGAGGTAGGCCATCATGTCTCCCTCTGGGGTCACGAGCATGATTTTGCGCTCCTCAGTGACGGCGGCCACTACGCCACGCACGCGGTAGCGGCGGCCGGAGTCCACCTTACGCTGCATCAGATCCGGCACGGTGGCGATGGGGGCTTCAAAAACATCATTGGTGCCTTCTTCGAGCACTTCCAACTGCACGGCGGATGGCACAAAAAGGGCGTTTTCCGTGCTGCGGTTGCCCGCATTGATGCCGGTGAGCCTGAGGCGTGCTCCATTGAGCTTTGCCGGTATGTCGGATGCCTCTGGCAGCCGCACGATGACCACAAAGTAACCGCCGTTGGCCACGATACGCATGCGCAACTCTCCATCGGCGTGCTGCCAGTCCATCACGAAGCCCTCTGTGCTCACCCATTGATCAAAGTGCGTGAATGAGACGAGTGCCGGCAGATCCACAGGGAGAGCCTGCGGCAGTGGCGCGGTGCCTTTGACATGGATGGAGGCCGCCCTCACGCGCGGATGCGCCGCGCCGGGAAAGGAAGCCGTCATCGTCTGACCGAGGATCTCGACCTCGTCTTCCTGCTTGAGTTGAAAAAACGGCTGCGTGAGGTCCACGCCGATGGATTTCACCCCGTCGTGGAGGGTGAAGTGCGTCTGGGCGGTGTTTACGCCGAGCACGACGCCTGAGAGCCGCACCGGGCGCGGCTTATTGCCGGCCTCGTAAGAGCTCACGACCAGCACCTGCTCCACGGAGCCTAGTTCAGCCTCTTGCGGCTGCTGGGCAGGCAAAACGGACGTTCCCGTGAAAAACAGGAGCGCGGCCCAGATCGAGGTTGGCAGTCTAATTGGCATTTATTGGCATTAACATGCCACAATCCGCCGCGCGACGGTATCCGACCAAAGTCGGATAAAAACACCCGCTGGAGCCGACGCGCATCCGACGGAGGTCCGATACCCGGTCTGCCGGAGTCATGGGATGGATGCCGCACGCACAAAGCGGAATCCACAATGAAACACCTCATGAAACATCCCATCACACTTCAGCACCTCAGCTTGCTCTTGGTCATGTCCATCAGTTCACTCCTGCACGGCGCAGGCTATGAATGGTCCAACTTCGTCGGCAAACCCGGCGGCGACGGCAATGCGGATGGCACTGGGCCGGCGGCACGGTTCGAAGCTCCCACTGGCGTGGCTGTGGATGCAACCGGCAATGTCTTTGTGACGGACAATAACAATAACACCATCCGCAAAATTACTCCAGCGGGCGTGGTCACGACCTTTGCTGGCAAGGCTGGAGTGTATGGCCATGCGGACGGCACGGGCAGCCAGGCACTGTTCTCGAACCCTTCAGGCATCGTCATCATCAATGGGACGATCTATGTGACGGACAGCAGCAATAGTGTGATCCGCAAGATCACCTCTGCTGGAGTGGTGACGACTCTCGCGGGTAAGGCGAATACCAACGGAACTGCCGATGGTACGGGGGAGGCTGCGCGGTTTTTTCGCCCGTCAGGCATCGCCAAGGCGGCGGACGGCTCCCTGCTGGTGATGGACACTTACAACCAGACGCTGAGGAAAGTGACGACCACTGGTGTGGTGACAACTCTGGCAGGCCAGGCAGGCGCGATCGGCAGTACGGATGGCAGTCTCACGCAGGCAAGATTTAGGTACCCAAGCGGAATCGCCGTGGGGGCGGACGGTGCGATCTTCATCTCGGACGCGAGCAATCACACGATCCGTAAAATCACCCCGGCAGGCGTGGTGAGCACGCTGGCAGGCAGTGCTGGTGCCTCGGGTGCTGTGGATGGCACCGGAAGTGCGGCTCGGTTTGACTACCCGAATGGCCTGCTGGTGCGTCCGAATGGTGACCTGTATGTGGTGGATAACAGTAACAGTGCCATCCGCCGCGTGACTCCGGCGGGCGAGGTCACGACCATTATCGGTACCATGCAGCAATATGGTACGGCGGATGGCATCGGAACGGCGGCACGGCTGGCATGGCCTGAGGGCATTGCGGTGGACAGTGCGGGCAGGCTTTACATCGCAGACACCAATTACGGAACAATCCGCCGGGTGGGCACAGATCTGGCCGTCACCACTTTTGCCGGGCAGGCTCCTTTTCAGGGAAATGCGGACGGCAATGGAGATGCGGCCAGGTTTAACAGGCCCGGAGGCATCTCCGTGGCGGCCAACGGTGAGGTCTTCATCGCCGACTTATACAACTACAAAGTGCGCAGGGCCACCACAGGTGGAGTGGTGACGACTTATGCAGGCACGGGGGAAGAGGGCAGTCTTGACGGTCCGGTGGCCACAGCCACACTGGGCTATGCCCATGACACCGCTGTTGATACCGCAGGCAATGTGTATGTGACAGATGGCAACTACAGGATCAGGAAGATCGACACGATGGGGCAGGTATCCACGCTGGCTGGCATGGCGGGAGTCTCCGGAACAGTGGATGGCACGGGTGCGGCGGCTCGGTTTTACAGCCCCAGTGGCATGGCTGTGGCAGCGGATGGCACGCTATATGTGGCTGATGAGTGGGTGAGCACGATCCGCAAGATCACTCCAGCGGGTGAGGTGACGACTCTGGCCGGTCAGGCGAATGCGAGAGGTTATGTGGACGCGACAGGAGCGGCGGCACGCTTTAACCAGCCGACAGATGTGGCCGTGGATGCGGACGGGTATGTCTATGTGGCGGACTCCTATAACAACCGCATCCGCAAAATCTCCCCGGCAGGTGAGGTGACCACCGTGGCTGGCAGCGGTGCCTTTGGATACGCCGACGGCATCGGAACATCTGCCAGCTTTCGTGAGCCGACGGGTATTTCTATCGATGCGTATGGAAACCTCATTGTGTGTGACAGACGCAATCACACCATCCGCCGGATCACCCCGACGGGAGTGGTCACCACCATTGGCGGCAGCCCACTGGCGGCGGATGGCAAAGATGGTGCGGATCTGGCCGCACGCTTCTCCAAGCCCATGAGAGCAGCCATTGACAGTGCCGGTGTCATCTATGTCATGGACTACAATAACAACCGCGTCGTCAAAGGCGTGCCGCACCCTGAGATCGCCGTGGAGGAGACGGTGGGCACCGAGTTGAAGGATGGCAGCACCACAATCGACTACGGCTCCGTCAGCATTCATGAAGATGTGGTGCGCACTTTCACCATCACCAACCGTGGCGGGCTACCACTCACCGGTCTGGCCGTGAACCTCACCGGCATTCATGCGGCGGATTTTTCGACGGATGGTGTGAAGCCTATTCTGGACCCCGGCCAGAGCGCGCCCTTCACCGTGACCTACCAGGGCAATACGACTGGTGTGCGCGCCGCAGCGCTCCAAATCACTAGCGATGATGCCGACGAAGCTACTTTTGACATCAGCCTGAAAGTCACTGCACAGGACATGCCCTTTGTCACGACCGCCCCAGCCTCCCAGGTGGCTCGTGAGGGAGATGCCGTCACTTTCACCGCCCAAGGTACACACCCGACCGCCACGGTGAACTACCAATGGCTGAAAAACGGAACCAAAATCACCGGAGCCACCAGCAGCAGCTATCAGAAGACCGGTCTCAAAGTAGCCGATGCCGGCACCTACACCGTGGAGATGAAGAGCAACGGCTTCTCCGTCCGCCGCAGTGCCACGCTCGTGGTGGCGAAGTATGTGGAGCAGACGCACATCGTCAAAGTCGGCGCGGCTTTGAAGCTCAGCGTCAGCACCAGCGGCCCGGCCACCTATGCCTGGACGAAGGACAACGGCTCCACCTTCCACACAGCAGCCACACTCACGGTGAACACATCACACTTTGTGCACTCAGGCATCTACCGCTGTCACGTCAGCGGCCCTGGGGGAGGTCCCGTGCTGGCGGGTGTGTTTGATGTGCGCCTGCTCGCTTACAAACCCACGGTAGCCCAATATCAAAACATGCCAGATGGCGCGGTGGGCAAGCCTTACAGCCACCAGATCGCACTGGGTAACGGCACAAACAACGCAGCACCCACCAGCTACTCCGCCACTGGCCTGCCTCCAGGTGTCACGCTGAATGCCAAGACGGGGCTGATCTCCGGCACACCCACGGTGGCCAAGACCTACGAAATCGTCGTCACAGCGACGAACATGCATGGCAAACACAGCAGCCTGAAGGACGGCATCACCATCACCCCGCTCTCCACGAAGCTCATTGGCACTTACACCGGACTG
>NZ_JBILYB010000095.1:0-24468 GCF_044378005.1 Prosthecobacter sp. | reverse complement strand
GCTGGAATGAAGCGGCTGTGGGATCGTGCGCGTGAGGTGGTGCTCAGCACGGATGATCCGCGGGCTCTGAACTCCGCACTGATGGAACTCGGCCAGTTAATCTGCCGCCCGACCAAGCCTGTGTGTGATGTTTGTCCTGTGCGTCAGTTTTGCCGCGCGACTGCACCGGAGAGCCTGCCGGTGAAATCGGCACGCGCAGAGATCACCGCCGTCACTGAGCGGGTTTTTTTTCACCGCAATGAAGTGGGTGTGCTGCTGGAGCAGGAGACGGGCAGCAGGCGCACGGGGCTGTGGAAACTGCCTGCATTGCCCGAGGCGCATCATGAGCACCTGCCGTCGGTGCTTTTGAAGTCGAGCTACGGCATCACGCGCTACAAAGTCACCCTCTGGGTCCATGCGCAGCCGGTGCAGGGGAACTGGCCTGAGACGCATCGCTATATTCCACTCAATGAGCTCGCCGCCTTGCCGATGCCGAGCCCATACAGAAAGGCGCTGGAACGTCTGCTGAGGACGGAGGAATTCAGGCTGGAGTGAGCGTTTAAATTTCGAAGCTCATGGCCGTGCGCTTTTCGCGCTCCAGCACCTGGGCCAGCGTTGTGGCATTCATCCAGCCATCCACCTGCTGCTTGAGCAGGGAAAAGGTCTGCCCAAGTCCGCAGCCACCGGCGATTCCACATTCGCAGTTGCCACCATGCCTGTCAGGAGAGGCGCAGGAGATGGGCTCGAAGGGACCGTCGATCAGCGTCACCACCTCACCCAGCGTGATGCGCGTGGGGGTCTTCTGAAACTGATAGCCGCCACCTACTCCGCGCTTGCTGCGCAGCAGTCCACCGTTCTTCAGAGCCAGGAGGATCTGCTCAAGGAACTTCAGCGGGATGCGCTCCCGAGTGGCGATGTCCTGGATTCCAAAGGTCGAGGTCTCGGTATCGCGAGCCATGGAGAGCAGGGCGCGCATCGCGTATTCGGCCTTCTTGGAGAGTTTCATCCCCACATGCCTTAAAGCGTCTTTGCTCGGTGGCAAGAGTGGATGAGGAAAGGCTGCGCTGTGCTTGCCGTGGCGGAAGGGGAGGGATTCGAACCCTCGGTGAGTTGCCCCACGCCTGATTTCGAATCAGGTACAATCGACCACTCTGCCACCCTTCCAGTTACTGAGATCAGTGGCGCGGAGACTAGCGGGACATCGGTTCTTGGCAAGATGAGTGTGGGATGTTTTTTGCACCCCCGCCATTCACCGCACGATGACTCGTGACCCCGGCCGCACGAGCGAGGGGAGGCGGATGGCATCCCAGTTGGCGAAGCGCACGCAGCCAGCGCTCTGGGCTCGACCGATCGTCCTCGGTATGGCCGTGCCGTGCAGGCCGATGCCGCTCTTGCTGATGCCGCACCAAATGATGCCCACGGGGCTGTTTGGGCCTGGCGGGAGCTGGTAGGCTTCTCCTCCTCGCACGCCTTCTTCGAGGAACTGCTTGTCGTAGCGGAAGCTCGGCGTGTTCATGATGGTCTTCACTTCCCAGGTGCCCACGGGGATGAACTCCGGCTTGCCCGGCGTGATGGGGAAGGCGGCCAGCAGCTTGTCGCCCGGCGCATAGACCACGGCGATGCGCTCGGTGGTGTCCACGACGATGGTGTTTTTGCTCAGCACGGGGTCGGCTTTGTAGCTTGCCATGGGTTTGACTTCCTCGATTCGAAAGGAGCGGATGTTCGGCACCACGACGATCTCGCCGAGCTTGAGACGGTCGATCTTCTTGTCGGGGTTCAGCTTCGCGAGGAAGCTTTCATCCGTGTGGAAACGCTCGGCCACGAGCTCGGCCAGGCTGCGATAGGCCATGTAGGGGTAGGCGACCTGTTCCTCGGGCTTCTCCGGCAGGTCGGCGATCACATGTTCCGCCAGTTCCGGCTTTATCTTGTAGGCGGCAAACATGACTGGCACTTCCTTCGCGGCGGCGGCGAGGACGTGCTTCCAATCGTAAATTTCGCGATGTCCGTTCGCAAAGTTGTAGTTCACCACCGCTTTGAAGGTGAATTCCCCCAGCGCTCCATCCAGCTTGCCGGGCCCGAAGAGGTGTTTATCGAGGAAAATCTGGACCTGGAGGATCGTGTTGCGGTCCGTGGGGACTCCATTGGCATCCGTCTGTGGACCCAGGTCCTGGGCAGCGGCACTGATGAGGAGACTGAGATAGATCGGGAGAAGAAACCGGAGGCGCTGAATCACGCGGTCATCCTAGGCTGTGATTGCCGACTGGCAAGGAAGGTCGCCGAAGGAGAGTTACCCTGAAAGGTCAAGCCATGATCTCCTTCGCCACCGTGCCATAGACATCCGTCAGGCGGAAGTCACGACCGGCGTAGCGGTAGGTGAGCTTTTCGTGATCGAGTCCGAGCAGGTGCATCACGGTGGCGTGCCAGTCGTGGATGTGCATTTTGTTCTCCACGGCTTCGTAGCCGTAGTCGTCGGTCTTGCCGTAGTTCATGCCGCCTTTCACGCCGCCACCAGCCATCCACATCGTGAAGCCCTTGTTGTTGTGATCGCGTCCATCTTCGCCTTGTGAGTGAGGTGTGCGGCCAAACTCTCCGCCCCAGATGACGAGGGTGTCTTTGAGAAGGCCGCGTGCTTTGAGGTCGGCGAGCAGGCCCGCGATGGGTTTGTCGATCTGCGTGGTGTTGCGCTCGAGGGTGGCTTTGAGATTGAAGTGCTGGTCCCAGTTGCCGTGGGTGATCTCGACGAAGCGCACGCCTGCTTCGACGAGTTTGCGTGCCATGAGACACTGTTTGCCAAAGGTGTCCGTTTCACCGTCGTCGATGCCATACATGGCTTTCGTGGCGGCGGTTTCTTTGCTGAGGTCGAGTACTTTGGGCACCTCGGCCTGCATGCGGAAAGCCAGCTCGTAGGACTGGATCACGCCCTCGACCTCTGCACTCACTCCGCCGTCCTGGGCCATGCGGGATTCATTCAGAGACTGCACGAGGTCGAGTTGCGTGCGCTGTGCCTCGGTGGAGTAGCGGCTGTTTTTGATGTTGGCGATGCTGGCCTGCTCGGCTGCGCCGCCGAACCGCCGGGCCAGGGCTCCACCTCCGGTAAGGCTTGCGCCGCCGAGCTTCGTGCCCTGATAAATAGCGGGCAGGAAAGCACTGCCATAGCTGCGGGTGGCATTGCCAGGAGGATTCACGGTGATGAAGCCGGGCAGGTTTTCATTTCCTGTGCCGAGGCCGTAAAGCACCCACGAACCCAGTGATGGGCGCACGAATTGCGTGGTGCCGGTGTGGAGCTGGGTGAAGGCCTGCGGATGTGCGGGCAGGTCAGTCGCCATAGAGTTGATCACGCACAGGTCGTCGGCATGCTTGGCGAGGTTTGGCAGCAGCTCGGAGATCCACAGGCCGCTTTTGCCGTTCTGGCTGAACTTCCACGGCGACTTCATGAGCTTCGACTGCCCATAGCGCCCAGCGATGGATGGGGCGCTTTTGCCCGAGTCGGCCATGAGCTTGGGCTTATAATCCAGCAGATCCACATGCGACGGCGCGCCCTGCATGCAGAGGAAGATCACATGCTTGGCCTTGCCGGCGAAGTGCGGGGTTTTCGGCGCGAGCGGGCTGGTGGCTGCGGCGCGCAAAGCCTGCTGCTGAGCCAGCGCGGCAAAGGCGAGGTAGCCAAAGCCGTTGCTGGTGGTCTTGAGAAAGTCGCGGCGGTTGAAGGGCAGGGGAGTCATGGCGGGAAGCGGATTCGCGCCATCCAACTCGCGAGGGAGAAGAAGGTTGCGGCGTCCGCCTTCCTTGCTAGGCACAGACTTCATACCCACGATGACTCAAGCCTTCGAAATCCTCGGCAAATTTGACCACGAAAGTGACTGCCAAAAGCTCCTCTATGCTCCGCTGACGCAGAAGCTGACCTTCCGCGAGTCGAACGTCTATCGCGTGGACTATGACGGTGACTCCGCAGCGCTGGAGGCCTTTGTCCGTCAGGTGCTGCTGGACCCGATCAGTCAGGAGATGCGGGATGCCACCACACCCGCCTTTGAAAAAGCAGCCTTCGTGCTCGACTACGGCATGAAGGGCGGTGCGCTGGATCTCGAAAAGGAGACGATCCTCGGCTACTTCCGCTCCCTCTCGAACCCCGGTTTCAGCATCACGAAGCTGACTCTGCGCAAGCGCATCTATGTCTTCGGTGACAACGCCCCCGACGCTCCCTTCGTCCGCGACATCTGCAACGCGGCGATCCACACTTGGGAAGTGAAGCGCGCGGCTTGAGAAAGCGCGTTTGGGTGAGCTTGTGAAATTTTTCACAAAATCGGGTTGCCGCCATCTTTACGGCTCCGATACTCGTTTCCGATTCCGACTTTCTCCCCCCATGCCTGCTCCCGAAACCGCCCCCGCCCCCGCCGCCCCTCCTCCAGCGGATTTGGTCAATGTCCAGATCGATGGCGTGTGGCACAAGTTCCCCAAGGGAACCCGCATGATCGAGGCCTGCAAACAGGTGCAGAAAGAGGTGCCGCATTACTGCTACCACCCGAAGCTTTCCTCCCCCGGCAACTGCCGCATGTGCCTCGTCGAGATGGGCATGCCGCCGCGTCCGGCTCCGGGCACTGAGCCTGAGAAAGACGAACACGGGATGCCGAAGATCGGCTGGATGCCGCGTCCGGTCATCGCCTGTGCAAACACGGTCGCCGAGGGCATGGGCATCCGCACGGAGTCCACTCTGACGCAGGAAGTTCGCAAAGGGGTGATGGAGTTCCTCCTCATCAATCACCCGCTCGACTGTCCGATCTGCGATCAGGCTGGCGAATGTCGCCTCCAGGAATTCAGCGTCGAGCACGGCAAGGGCGAGAGCCGCTTCCGTGAAGAGAAGGTCAAAAAGCCGAAGAATGTCGATATCGGCCCGCGTGTCCGTCTCGATGACGAGCGCTGCATTATGTGCAGCCGCTGCATCCGCTTCACCGCCGAGATCGCCGATGATCCCGTGCTTGGCTTCACCGAGCGCGGCAGCTTCACCACGCTGGCAGTGCATCCAGGCAAGCGTCTGGAAAACAACTACTCGCTCAACACCGTCGATATCTGCCCCGTCGGCGCTTTGACCTCGAACGACTTCCGCTTCCAGCAGCGCGTCTGGTTCCTGAGCGAAACGAACACCCTCTGCACGAAGTGTGGTCGCGGCTGCAACACGGAAATTGGTGCCCGTGGCGACACGATCTACCGTCAGACGCCACGCGACAACAACGACGTGAACTCGAACTGGATGTGCGACCAGGGCCGTCTCGACTTCCACTTCGTGAACAGCGAGTTCCGCCTCACCGACCCGATGGTGAAGAGCGCTGGCAAGCATGAAGTCGCCTCCTGGAAGAAGGCCATCCAGGCCGTGGCCGATGCCGCTTCTGGCGTGAAGGGCGAGGAGATCGCCATCATCGCCAGTGCGCGCATGACGAATGAAGAACTCTTCTTTGTGAAACAGCTCGCCAAGACTCTCGGCACCGAAAACGTCGATGTCATCCCCCGCACCGGCGGTGCTGACAACTACCTCCGTGCCGATGACCTGAATCCAAACACCACCGGCGCGAAGCAAATCCTCGGCAGCGAGCCTGGATCAAAGCTCGCGGGCATCACCGAACTCATGAGCCGCGGACGTCTCCGCGTCGTTCTCGCCCTTGGCGAAAATCTGCTCAAAGCCGGCTTCACGCAGCGTGACCTGGAGAAGGTCAATTGCCTCGTCTCCCTGCATATCCTCGCCAACCCGAGCGCAGAACTCAGCCATGTGGTCCTTCCTGGCAATGCCTACGCTGAAAAGCGCGGCAGCATGATCAATGTCACCGGTCGCCTCCAGCGCCTGAACAAGGCCGTGAACGCCCCCGGCAGCGCCCGCGACACCTGGGAGATCCTGCGCGACCTCGTCGTCGCCTGCGGTGGTTCCAATGGCCTTCACAGCATTGAGGATGTCTTCAGCCGCCTCGCCGCTGAAGTGCCCGCCTTTGCCGGACTCAGCTTCGCCAAGATCGGCGATTTGGGCGTCCAGATCATCGAGACTGGCGAAAAGATCCCCCTGCTTGAGCGCGAAAAAGAGCGCAAGACCAAGGGCATCATCGTTGGCTGATTCAGTTTCAAATGACCTCAGTTTCCGAACGACATCACTTGGGTGATGCCTTTCGCGTATAAGAGCCATCACGAGAAGAGATGTACTGGCTCCTCCGACAAGTCGTTAAGGTCTATGTAAACTTATCTCACCATGACCTCATCTCACGAAATTATCATCATTGGCGGCGGCCCTGCCGGAGCCAGCACGGCGACTGTTTTGGCGGAGCAGGGGCACCGGGTGCTCATTTTGGAGCGGGAAAAGTTCCCGCGTTACCACGTCGGTGAGTCGCTCATTCCCTTTACCTTCGGGCCGCTGGAGCGGCTGGGGATGATCCCAAAGATGCGGGGCTCCCACTTCGTGAAGAAATACAGCGTCAACTTCGTGCAGCCCGACGGGCGGAAGTCGCAGCCGTTCTATTTCCACACCCGCTACGACAAGGAAACGATCGCCCAGACGTGGCAGGTCATGCGTTCGGAGTTTGATCAGATGCTGCTCGACAATGCCCGCGAAAAAGGCGCGGAGGTTCGTGAGGAGACGAAAGTCACCCAGCTTGTGCGCAACGACAGCGGCCATGTCATCGGCGTCGAGGCGGAGTCGAAGGACGGCACCAAGCAGACCCTGCTGGCAAAGCTCGTCGTGGATGCCACGGGCAAGGAAGCCTTTGCCTCGAATCGTCTCGGCTGGCGTGTCGGCGATCCTTATCTAAACAAGGTGGCCGTGTGGACCTATTACAAAGGCTCGAAGCGTGCCGAGGGCATCGACGAAGGCGGCACCACCATCGCTTTTATTCCCGAGAAAGGCTGGTTCTGGCACATCCCGATGCATGGGGACATGGTCAGCGTCGGCGTCGTAGCAGAGGGCAAGTATCTCAGCCGAGATGGCGTGCGTGATCCGAAGGCGATGTTCGATCGCGAGATCGGCGAGAACCAGTGGATCAAGGAATACCTCTCCACGGGTGAATCCACCGGCGAATTCTGGCTCACCAGCGAATATTCCCGCCACTCGAAATACGGCTGCGCTCAGGGGCTGCTGCTCGTCGGCGATGCGTTTGCTTTCCTCGACCCTGTCTTCAGCAGCGGCGTCATGCTGGCCATGAAGAGCGGCGTCATGGCGGGAGATGCCATCCATGAGGCCCTCACGGCGGGCGATGTCTCCCCGGAGCGCTTCGCCGAGTATGGGCGGCAGATGCGCACGGGCGTGGAGAACATGCGCAAGCTCATCTATGCCTTCTACGACCCGAACTTCTCCTTCAAAGACGTCGTCATGAAGCACCCCGAAGCCGGCGCCGAGATCACCGACTGCCTTTCCGGTGACGTGAACAAGGACTACAGCTTGCTCTGGGAGCGCATCTCCGAGTTCGTCAAGCTCCCCGACGACCTGCCCTACGGCGTGCCGTTGGCGGCCTGAGAATGACCCGAAAAAGAAGGCCACCTGGCGCGACAAGTTCTTGAGCGAGATGATCCAAGTCGTGCCCTGAGGAAAACCAAGGGGCGTTATTTCTGCCGCTGTCTGACCGCTTCAAAAAGGCAGACTCCAGTGGCAACAGAGACGTTCAGGCACGGCACCTTGCCGTTGCGGCTCATGGGGATGTTCACGAGGAAATCACACAGTTCACCCGTGAGTCGGCGCATGCCTTCTCCTTCGGCACCCATGACGATGGCGATAGGGCCTTTGAGATCGACCTGATAGACGGACTGCTTGGCTTCATCTGCCGTGCCGACGATCCAGACGCCGAGATCCTTCAGCCGCTGCATGGCGCGGGCGAGATTTGTCACTCGCACGAGCGGCACGCTGTGCGCCCCTCCGCAGGAGACGCGCACGACGGTTTCAGTGATGGGCGCGGATTTATCTTTTGGCATGATCACGCACACACAGCCTGCCGCATCGGCAGTGCGCAGGCAGGCTCCGAGGTTATGGGGGTCTTGGATGCAGTCGAGGATGAGCACGAGCGGGTCGGGCTTCTCTTCCAGCAGGCTGGGGAGATCCGCTTCTTCATAGAGATGCGGCATCGAAGCGCTCGGCGAGACGTGACGGTTCTGGCGGGCGACAGGTGGGGGCTTTGGCATGGCGTATCGTTGCTTGAAATTGAGTTTAGACCACAAACCTTTCGCGCAGGTGGCGCAGGTGGTGGCGGGCATCTGTGGGTTTGGCCGTGGCGCGTAGCATGATCTCCCCAGGAAGGGGTGCCCCACCATGAGTGTGGACGTTTTCGCGCAGCCAGCTCAGCAGCGGGGCGTAATCCGCTCGGTCGATGGCGGTGGCGATGCGGCGTTGTTTTCGCGCGGTGGCGAAGAGTTGAGCCGCGTTCAAGTTCCCAAGGGTGTAAGTGGCAAAGTAGCCGAGTCCGCCCATGCTCCAGTGGATGTCTTGGAGGCAGCCTTTCGAGGCATCCGGGGGTGTCATGCCGAAGAGTTCGGTAAAGAGTGCATTCCAAGCTTCGGGCACATCTTTAACGGCCAGATCACCACGCACCATGCGGCGCTCGATCTCGAAGCGGAGCAAGATGTGCAGGTCGTAAGTGGCCTCGTCAGCTTCCACGCGGATAAAGGAATACTCCGAGCGGTTGATCGCGGCCAGGAAGTCATCCAAGCCAATCCTCCGCAAATGTGGGAACACCTCACCCGTGCGTGGCAGCCATTTTTCCCAGAAGGCGCGTGAGCGACCGACGTGATTTTCCCACATGCGGCTCTGGGATTCATGAATGCCAAGGGAGCAAGCACGGCCCGATGGCAGGCCGAAGTCCTCTTCTGGCAAACCCTGCTCATACAGGCCATGCCCGGCTTCATGCAACACTCCGAAGAGAGATGAGGTGAAGTCCTTTTCATCGTAGCGTGTCGTCAGGCGGACATCTCGAGGCCCCAGAGTCGTGCAGAAAGGATGTGCCGTGGTATCGATCCGCCCTGCTTCAAAATCAAAACCGATGCTCGCTGCGATCTCTGCATTGAGCTGTTGTTGTTTTGTGATGGGGTAGCTGCCGCGCAGAAGGTTGGCATTGATCGTCTTTCCGCGCTCCACCGCAGCACGGGCAATCTCGGTGAGCTCAGGCTTTAATTTTGCAAACAGCGCGGCAATTTCCAGCGTGCGGGCTCCACGTTCATAAGTGTGCAGCAGGGCATCGTAGGGCTCATCAGCGTAACCCCAAAGATCCGCCTTCCGCCTTGCGATGCCCAGCAGCTTCTCCAAATGTGGGGCAAAGACAGGGAAGTCGGCATTCTTTCTGGCCTCCATCCAAGCGTGCTTTGCGTGTGCCGTGAGTTCACTTTCTTCCACGATGAGGCGGTTGGGAATCTTTACGTTGCGCTCATACTCTTCCGTCAAAACGCGCAGATTTGCCGCCGACTTTGGATCACGCAGACGGGCCGAGTGTCCCTGTGCAAGGAGCTTTTGCATCATCCTCCCGGTCGCCAGGGCGTGTGCCTTGCCGCTCAGCCAGGACATCTGTCTTGCTCGGAAGGCCAATGCCTTCTTCGGCATGTAGGTTTCCTGATCCCAGGAGAGGGTGGACTCAGTGGAGGTGAGCAGGGAGACTTCGCGCACATGGTCGCAAAGTTGGGCATAGGCATGGGCAGGCATGAGCGTCCACCATCCCAAGGCGTGCCGACCACGCAAGCGCGCGCGTCGCCATGTTTGCTGAATGGATTAGAGTTTAGGCGACGTTGTAAAGAGGTCTTACTTGGGGAATTTTCCGTGTGGAGCTTGACTTCCTCCGTGGCAGTTGCTTGAAGACTCCGCATACAACTATCATGGCAGCATTTCTGAGACAGCACGACAAAGGAGTGGAGCACGCCCTGGCGGACTTCAATCTCCTGGGACGCAGCCCAGATGCCACTATCCGTCTTCAAGACACTGGCGTATCGAGGCAGCATGCAACCATCCGCCGTGACGGTACTCTTTACTGGGTGTCTGATCTCGGCAGTGCCAATGGCAGCTTCGTCAACGACGTCGCGGTCACCACAGCTCGCGCACTCCGTCATGGCGACCGCATCCAACTTGGCACCTGCCTATTCATCTTCGAGACGGATGATGGCGACCATACTGGCCAGTCGATCAGTGGTTTTCAGATGATGCACACAGTCGCCCTGCCCATGAAGTCGGTGAGGGCCACCCTGCTCGTCGGTGATCTGCGGAATTTTACCAGTCTCTCTGCCCAGCTCAGCGCTGAGGAGGTCGCAGCCATGTTAAGGGAATGGTATGCCCAGTGTGAGCTGGTGCTCAAATCCCGCGGGGCTATCATCGATAAATTCATCGGCGACGGAGTCTTCGCCTACTGGTCGGGAGACAGCTCCGAAGTCCGCGCCAAAGCGACGGAGGCCGCCCGCCTCCTCAGTGGTCCAGAAGCCAGTGATTCTCCCGTGCGCAAAGCGCTCAAGACAGAGCGAGACCTCGAAGTCCACTGCCATATTGGCATTCACATCGGGGATGTCGCCCTCGGAGCCATGGGCCGTGGTGTGAATACCGCCGTCGGAGAGGCGGTAAACGTCACCTTCCGCATCGAGAGTCTCACGCGCAAACTCCAAGTTCCCGTGCTCGTCAGTGCGAGTTTTATGGAAGGCTGGCCTGAAGGAGCCCAAGAATTCAAAAACGTCGGCATTCATCCTGTCAAAGGCCAGCCAGAGCCAGTTGAAGTCTATGCACTGACCGAAAGCGAGCCGGTGCTGGACTGAAGACTCGCTGACCGAAGGGCTTTTGTTCTGATCGCTCAGCCCGACGAATTCGACGTCGAAACGAAAAAGCACGGGCCGTGAAGCCCGTGCTTTAGAAAGGATGCATTCAATGCTGAATGCGGCCTGGCTTAGTAGCGACCGCCGCCGCCACCACCACCACCGTAGCCGCCGCCACCACCGCCGCCGCCGTAGCCGCCGCGACCGCCTTTGCCGCCGCCGCCACCACCGCCGCCACCGTAGCCGCCACGACCACCGCCGCCGCCACCACCGCCGCCGTAGGCAGGGCGATCTTCTTTCGGACGGGCTTCATTGATGGCCAAAGGGCGACCCATGAAGTCTTTTTCATTGAGGCCTTTGATGGCTTCCTGCATGGCCGTGGGAGTGTCCATGGTCACGAAGGCGAAGCCACGTGGACGACCGGTGTCGCGGTCCACAGGGAGGAAGAGATCCGTCACTGCGCCGTAATCGGAGAAAAGGGCACGGAGATCAGTTTCGGTGGCGCTGAAGGGCAGGTTGCCCACATACATTTTGCTATTCATATCGTTATCTTCTTGGGTTCGAATCAATCGTGACGCGGGCATAACAAGCTCCGACTGCGGATTTCAGAACACCAACGAATCTAACGAATCACCTGATGAACAGCTTAGTATGGCCTGCATCAGGTTGACTTCATCGAAGCTATCGTTGCGTTTTGTTCCTATGGCAAATGGTCATTTGGATTTCACGACTTGCATCAGCGAACTGCAGGCTGATCTCTTCAGGCTCTTCTCATGCTTGACCGAGATTTTTGGACCTCAGATGCCAATCACGTTGCCGTGAATCCACATCGCCCTGCAGACGCAATGGGCCTTTCGGAGGCTGCCGAGGCGCAGGGAATCGCAGGCATGTGCTTTTTTCAGACATCTGGTAGTGAAGGGAATCCGAAGTGGGTGGCTTTGTCGAAAGCAGCTTTACTCATCTCAGCCCAGGCGGTGAATGCCCATTTCGAGGTCTCGGTGGCAGATCGTTGGTTGATTGCCCTGCCTCTGTACCACGTTGGCGGATTTGCCATTCTGGGCAGGGCGCATGTGTCTGGATCGGTCGTGATCCAGCATGATACACGCTGGCAGCCGCAGGTGTTTAGCGAGTCCTGCTCACGTCATGGCATCACGCTGGTTTCTCTCGTGCCGACGCAAGTACATGACCTTGTGCGGGAAAATTTGAGTGCACCGGACAAACTACGTGCGGTGATCGTTGGGGGCGGAGGAATGTCGTCTGAGCTGGCAAAGGCGGCGCGGGCCCTGGGCTGGCCTGTTTTTCAAAGTTATGGAATGACGGAGGCAGCCTCTCAGATCGCCACGCAGCCGTTCCCCAGCTTGGACGCTTCGGATGATGATGGACTGATGGTTCTGCCGCACTGGCGAGTGCGCACGGACTTGACGGGGCGTCTCGTGCTTCGTGGATCAGCATTGGCCAAATGCTATGTTCGGCTCAATTCTACCGGTGTTTGGGAGTGGCAGGAATTAGGGGATGAACTAGTGACTCGGGATATGGTTGAACTTTGGGTTTCCGGGAGCAGACAGCGATTACGTTTTGTAGGTCGGGAGTCAGGGTTTGTGAAAATTTCAGGGGAGTTGATTCACCTCGCCCCCTTGCAGGCGCGGTTGGATGCACTGTCATTTGCGCATCGACTTTCGACACCTCCTGTCATTGCTGCGATGCCTGACGAAAGGCGTGAAAATCGACTGGTTTTGGTCGTGGAGAGTGCGGCGGCGGCTGAGCTTCTCGGAATTTTCAACATGGACACCGAGCCTCTGTGCCAGCTCGCTGAAGCAATTTTAATCTCAGAAGTGCCGCGCACACCGCTGGGGAAAATTGATCTTTCCGCACTGCAAACCTATCTTTCTGGCACGGGATATGCCCGTATTAAGTGACAAAAAAATCGCCTATCAAAGTGCTTGCCGTTTGGTGGCGATTCAGACTAAATACCCGCCGCGACCACCTGTGAAAGGGTTAGGATAAGCAGCATCTCAGGTGCGTCTTCGGGGAACCGATGGATCGGCCTGTAGTGTCAGCTTCCCAAGCCCGGCATCAGAGTCCGAACTCAAGTCAAATATGAATACCAAGATGTATGTGGGGAATCTCCCCTTCAAAGCCACCGCCCAAGATATTACCGACCTTTTCGGCCAATTTGGAGGTGTTACCGATGTTTTCATGCCTGTGGACCGCGATACGGGTCGCCCGCGTGGATTCGCCTTCGTCAGCATGGACACGCCCGAGGCAATGCAGGCCGCAATCACTGGTCTGAATGGCAAAGATTTTGGCGGACGTCTTTTGGCGATCAATGAAGCTCGTCCTCGCGAAGAACGCCCTGCTGGGTTTGGTGGTGGCGGTGGGCGTGGCGGCTACGGTGGTGGCGGCGGAGGGGGGGGTGGTGGTGGCGGCGGCCGTGGAGGCTATGCTGGCGGCGGCGGAGGAGGAGGTGGTGGTGGACGCGGCGGCTACAGTGGTGGCGGCGGAGGTGGTGGCGGCAAAAAGTGGGAGCGAGATGATCGCCGTAAAGGTGGATACGAGGGCGGCGGTGGAGGTGGCGGCGAAGAGCGCTGGTAACTTCCCCCATAAATTCAGAACTCATTTCAAAACGGAACCTGAACTCAGGTTCCGTTTTTTTGTGCTGCACCCGGCAGGGAGCAAACACTTAAATAGTTGAAGCCCGCCCGGACCCGGCAAAGGCGAGCTTATCTGCACGCCAAGGGAGTCCGCGGCGAGGCGGGTGCGAAAAAGAAGGCGGGGCAAAACATAGCGCCGATGAAAAAGAACCCCATGCGAGGCTTCACGGTGGAGACAAGAAGGCCACCTTCTTCAAAGTCCGATACTTCCTCGGAGTGTCGTGAGGTAGGTGTGGCGGTGATATACAGGGAAGTGATTGAGCGATACCTGGGAGGGCTGTGAACAGGACTCAACCTGAGTTGAGAAGGAAAGAGCAGGGGCAGCAGTCAGAAGGCAACCTCTGGATGCGTAACATCAGGTCAGGCACGGCGGAGCAACCTCGCCCCCTACTCGATTTTGCAATCCCGATATCGACTCACCCATTTTTTTGGGTATGCAAATTTCAAAAAAAACAGAGCTTGGGCTCAAACTTCAAAGCCCTGCTAATAAAAAAGCTTGTCTCAATCCTGTTCATCGTTGATAATACGGGGTAATTAAATTCTCACAGTTGATAGTTTAGCATTCAACCAATGAACGATTTTACAGTTTCTATGGTTTTTTAGCTTGAACTTAAAATCCGAACTTTGTATAATACGTCACATCCTGAAAAATCTCGATAACCATAAGCCCCTGACATGCCTACCATGACACCAGCCTCACCTCAGAGCAAAGACCACGCTAAGCTGGCGGACTTCATTCTCTTCAGCCAGCGTGAGTTCTTGCTCAACCTGTCACGGGAGCTAAATCGCGATAATATTTCTTTCGCTCAATTTTTCCTCCTCAGTTATCTGGCATCTTCCAAAGATCTGACCATGACGGACATCGCGAAGAAAATGGGCCACTCCACCGCCGCTGCTACTGGCCTTGTGGACCGTCTTGAAAAGCTTGGCTACATGGAGCGCACCCACGCCATTGACGACCGCCGCAAGGTTATGGTCCGTGTGACCTCGAAGGGGCTGGACCTCGTCAGTCGCCTGCGTGATGAGCTTCAGAGCCAGATCGCCGATGCCATGAATGAGTCCTCCGCCACTGATGCCGCAGGATTCCTCTCCGCCTATCACTCACGGGAGCCAGTGCTGGCACGATAGTTTTTCTGGTTGTTAAGTTCGATTGTGTTCGATCAAAGGGCTCATGGGTTTCCCCATGCGCCCTTTGATTTTATGTGCCATCTCCCTCGCATGATTGATCCGCTCTGGATGTCATTCCCCCTGCTTGATGCGCTGCCCGCCTTCGCCCACTGTTTCACCCTTCGTCACCCAACGATTTCCGTCGATGCTGAGCGCGCGGAGGTCGTGGAGCGATTATGGTCCTGGCATCGCCAGCAGGCACAGGACTTGGGGTTTGCCCCGCAGAAACTGTGCATCGCTGAACAGGTTCATGGCAAAGGTGTAGCCGTCATCCATGCCCCCCCGGCACAGGCAATTCCCCAGATGGATGGTATCATTTCTGCCAGTGTGGGGCTCGTGATCGGAATTTATGTCGCCGACTGCGGCGCGATCTACCTTGCTGACCCGGTTAGCGGAGCTTTTGGCGTGCTGCATTCGGGGAAAAAAGGCTCGGAAATGGGGATCGCCGCCGAGGCCATCCAGCTAATGCATCAGCACTTTGGTGCTGAGCCTGGAAACATTCGGGTTCAGCTCGCACCTTGCATCCGTCCACCGGCTTATGAGATCGACTTCGCCGAGCAGATCCGCCTGAGCTGCCTCAGTGCGGGCATCCTCCCCGAGCACTACTCCGACTGTGGCATCTGCACCTCCTCCGATCTTCAGCGCTACTACTCCTATCGCATGGAAAAAGGTCGCACGGGGCGAATGCTGGCCTTGCTCGGCAGGCAGGCATGATGCGATGATCCCCATTCACCACCCATGTCCGCCAGCACTCTCGAACTTCCCTCCCACGCCAAGATCAATCTTTGGCTCCGCATCCTGGGCAAGCGTGAGGACGGCTTTCATGAGGTCCAGACGCGGCTCGTTAAGATCGATGTCGCCGATACTGTCCGCCTCTCTTTGACGGGAGCGGCCCCCGGCATGCATCTCACCTGCAATGTCCCTGGCATCCCCACAGACGACTCCAATCTCGCCATCAAAGCCCTCCGCGCCTTCGAGGCCCGAGCCGGAGTGGCCCACGGTTGGAGCATTCATCTCGAAAAGCGCATCCCCCATGGGGCCGGCCTCGGCGGAGGCAGCAGCAATGCCGCCACCATCCTCCTTGCTGCAAACCAACTGCTTGGCAAACCACTCGGCTCGGATGCCCTCCTCGACATCGCCTCCCACATCGGCTCCGACGTCCCTTGCTTCCTTCTCGACACCCCCGCTGCTGATGGAGAGGGCAGGGGAGAGCGAGTCACCCCCGTCGATTTTCCCTGGCAGCTCCCGCTGGTTTTGATCAAGCCGCCCTTTCCCATCCCCACCCCCTGGGCTTACCAGAACTGGTCCACCTCCAAAGAACTCATCGGCGTCTCTTATGCGCCCCAACTTTGCCCTTGGGGCCAGATGGTCAATGATCTGGAGCGCCCCGTCTTTGCCAAATACCTCCTCCTCCCCACCCTCAAAGACTGGCTCCTCAGTCACGGCGGAGTCCGCGCCGCCCTCATGTCCGGCTCCGGCTCCACCATGTTCGCCATCACGGAGACGGACATCCAGGCCGCAGCCATCGCCAAAGAAGCCCAACAGTATGTGGGCGAAACCTCCTGGATCACAGCCACCCGAACCTTGTCCTCGGACATCTCATGAAACACCACTTCCTCTTCCCCCTCCTCTTCCCCCTCCTCTTCAGCAGCCTCCTCCACGCCGAAGACGCCCTCTCCTTCTCCGATCCCGCCCCCCAGCGCTACCTCCTCAAAGCTCGCGCCAGCCTCATCGATCCCCGTGCTCAGCAGCATCCCGAGATCGACTTCGTCTTCGAAAAGAAAGGCAAACCCGCCGACGAGCAAAACGCCTCCGTCGATACCCGCGTCACCCCGCAGGGCAGGCTCGTGATCTGGCTCATGGGGCACAATGGCAACCTCTTCGAGCGCCTCAACAGCTACGGACTCCACGCCATCCAGGTCCATTATGCCAATGGCTGGTTCGGAAAATTTGGCAAAGCGCCCACCCCCGCCGATGTCAACTTCATCGGTGACATCCGCCTCGAAGCTGCCACTGGCGAGGACTTCAGCCCCTCCGTCAGCATCCCCAGGCCCGATGGCATGATGGAGCGTGCCTATCAGTTCGTTCGTCATCTTGCCAAAGAAAACCCCCAGGGCCGCTGGGAGCACTTCATCTCCGCCGATGGAAAAGGCATCCGCTGGGATCGAGTCATCATCTCCGGCTCCTCCCACGGCAGCACCACTGCAGCACGCTTCGCCAAGCATCAAAAGGTGGACCGCGTCGTCATGCTCTGCGGCCCGCGCGATCAGTATCAGGCCTGGCAGGCGCTTCCCTCCGCCACTCCCGCCCACCGCTTCTTCGGCTTCAGCCACGTCCTCGATGGCGGCTGGACCGGCGACCACTACTGCCGCTCCTGGCAGATGCTCGGGCTCGCCGAGTTCGGCCCCATCGTCAACGTCGATCAAAGCAAGCCCCCCTTTGGCAATACCCGCCGTCTCATCACCGATGGCGATGTCAAAGGCGACGACAAGCGCGCCCACTCCAGCGTCACTCCTGGCAGCGCCTCCGTGAAAACCGCTGATGGCAAATTCGCCCACGAAGACGTCTGGCGCTACCTCTACACCCATCCTGTTGACAGTGTCGGGCAGCCCGTCCCGCCGGACTCCGACTGCGAAATGGACCTCCGTAAGTGAGGTTTTAGAATGAGTTCAGGTGCCCTGAGTTCCAACTTGGGGCTGGTGGGCAGGTATGTCCTGCACCGGCATTGCACGGCTGCATGGACTCGGCATCGTGGGCGTATTGCCATCATGACTTTGTCCCGATTCATCCTTTCCTCCGCGCGGCACTACTGGCGTGGGCATCTCGGCCTGCTGCTCGGGGCTTTTTTGGCCTCCGCCATCCTCAGCGGCTCCCTCCTCGTGGGGGATTCCGTCCGCGCCAGCCTGCGGCGCGTGGCAGAGCTGCGGCTGGGCAAGGTGCAGTCCGGTTTGCTCGGCGGGGATCGCTGGTTCACGGCGGATCTGGCACGCAAAACCGGCGCGGAGCCGCTGATCATCGCCGTGGGCTCCACGGCCTCGGCGAATGGCAAGGTGCGTGTGAACGGAACCCAGGTGCTCGGCATTGAAGAGGGCTTCTGGAAACTCAGCACCAGTGGCAAAGTCCCCGCGATGAAGCGCAGCGAGGTGCTGATCAATGAACCTCTTGCCCGCAAGCTCGGCATCAAAATCGGCGACACCGTCATCGTCCGCCTCGAACGCCCGAGCGCCATCTCGCGAGATGCGCCGCTGTCCGGCAGCACGAATCAAGATGTCTCCCTTCGCCGACAGGTGGCGGGCATCGTGAGTGCGGAGGACTTCGGAGCCTTCCAGCTCATCGCCTCCCAGATCACGCCGGACACGGTGTTCGTCGGTCTGGAGGACTTGCAGGTGCAGATCGAGATGGATGGGAAGGTGAATGCGGCGATGAGTTCGCAGCTCTCTGTGCCCAGTGCTCAGTTGGATGAGGCGAAGACGCTGGAGGATCTTGGTTTGACACTCATCCGAGTGGCCGGGGCTCGGAAGGAATGGGAACTCAACACCAGCCGTGTTTTCATGGATCACAGTCTAGCGGCAAAGCTGCTGGCGCGTGAAGGCAGTCATGGCGTGCTCACCTACCTAGTGAACGGGCTGAAGTCGGCGAAGGGCGGGACGCCTTACTCGATGATCACGGCGGTGGATGCGGAGAAGGTGAAGAGTTCTCAGTTCTCAGTTCTCAGTTCTCAGTCTCTGAGCACTCCACCACTGAGCACTGAGCACTCCGCCCCTTCCCCGCCCGGAGGCATCGTCATCTCCCAATGGCTGGCGGATGACCAAAAGCTCGTCATCGGCGATGAAGTGGAGGTTTTCTACTTCGTGGTCGGGCTGGGGCGCGAGCTGAAGCAGCAGTCGGCCAAGTTCAAAGTGCGTGGCATTCTGCCGATGACTGATCCCGAGGTGACCCGCGCCTGGACGCCTGAGTTCCCCGGCGTCTCCGACGTGGACAACTGCCGCGACTGGGAACCTGGCATCCCGATGGACATGAAGGCCATCCGCGACCAGGACGAGAAGTATTGGGACGACTACAAAGGCACCCCGAAGGGCTTCATCACTCTCGCCGAGGGTCAGAAACTCTGGGCGAACCGCTTTGGCAATCTCACGGCCATTCGTTTCCCCGACAGTGGCCAGGATGAAGCGGCGCTGAAGAAAGAACTGCTCGGCCAACTCAAGCTCGCCGACATCGGGCTGGTGCCGCGCGACTTCAAAAAGGATGCCGACGCCGCCGCGAAAGGCAGCGTGGACTTCGGCGGGCTCTTCATCGGCCTCAGCATGTTCCTCATCGCTGCCGCGTTGGTCTTTGCCGCGCTGCTCTTCCTTTTTACCCTGGAGCGCCGCGCCTCCCAAGTCGGCCTGCTGCTCGCCATCGGCTGGACGACGAAGCAGGTGCGCCGCACGTTGCTCGGTGAAGCGGGCGTCGTCGCCATCATCGGCAGTATCCTTGGTTTGGCCGGTGGTGCGATTTATACCAAACTCGCCCTGGCCGGACTCCAGGGCGCGTGGTCAGGCGCGGCGCAGGGGCTGCCGCTCATCTACTCCGCCAGCCTCGTCACGCAGATCGGAGCGGCCATCGGCTCCATCCTCATCGTGCTCGGCACCCTCTGGTGGGCCAGCCGGGCGATGTTCCGCAAGACGCCACGCGAGCTGTGGAGCGGCGATGAATCCACATCTGGCAAAGACGCCAGGCCTCCCGGCAAACTCCGCGCAGCCATGCCCTGGCTGTTAATCGTTATCGCCATCGGGCTGCTCTTTGGGGCGAAGTCGGCCAAGGCACCGGAAGCGGTGGCGGGCATGTTCTTCGGCAGCGGTATGATGCTTATGATTGCCGGGCTGCTGCTGGCAGGTGCCTGGATGCGCCGGGATAGCGGAGTTTTGGCGCAGACCCTGGGGCAGATCGGCCTGCGCAACATCTCGCGCCGTCCCTCACGCAGTCTCGCGGTGATCGGCATGATGGCGGGCGGCATCTTTCTCGTCACCGCCGTGAATGCCTTTCGCATGAGCGCGGGCGATGTCACGCAGCCGACCTCCGGCACCGGCGGCTTTGCCCTCATCGGCGAGTCCTCGCTGCCGATCTACGAAGACCTGAACACGAAGGCTGGCATCGAAGCCTTTGGCTTGGACGAAGAGATCATGAAAGGCGTGAAGATCGTGCCCTTCCGCGTCCGCGAAGGTGATGACGCGAGCTGCCTGAATCTCAATCGCGCGCAGAAGCCGGTGCTCGTGGGCGTGAATCCCGCGCCGCTGGCCGGGCGCTTCCGCTTCACCGGCAAGGCTGGGTGGGACGCGGTCAAGAAAGACAAGGCCGTGGCCGACCAAGCCACCGCCATGTGGGGCCTCGGCAAGGGCGTGGGCGACTCGGTGGAGTATGCGAACGCCGCCGGTGAGACCATCCAGGTCACGCTTGGCGACCTCCTCGGCGGCTCCGTGCTCCAGGGGAAGATGATCACCAGCGAGTCCGCCTTTTTAAAAGCCTACCCCGATGCCGCTGGCTACCGCTTCTTCCTCATCGACGCCCCCGCTGCCAAGGTGGACGAAGTCAGCGCCCACCTCACCCGCCAGCTTGAGCAGCGCGGGCTGGCGCTGGAGCCTGCGAAGCAGCGGCTGGAGACCTTCCTATCCGTGCAAAACACCTACATCGGCATCTTCACCGTGCTCGGTGGACTCGGTGTCCTGCTCGGCACCGCCGGACTCGGCGTGCTCGTCGCCCGGCATGTGCTGGAGCGGCGCGGCGAACTCGGTCTCATGCAGGCCCTGGGCTTCCTGCCCGGCGCTTTGAGAAAGCTCGTGCTCGGCGAACATGTGGCCCTGCTCGTCACCGGACTGCTGCTCGGCATGATCAGCGCCCTCATCGCCGTCTGGCCCAGCGTCACGCAGGGCGGCGGAGATCTGCCTGTCGGCTTCCTCGGGGCGTTGTTGCTCGGCGTGCTCGGCTTTGGCATGCTCACCTGTTGGGTGGCCGTGGCCAGTGCCGTGCGTGGCAATCTGCTGGAATCCATCCGACGGGAGTAGGACTGGCTCATTGAGCCCATGCAGGCTTTTCATGCTCACGGGCGGTGACTGGGGCAAACGCGGGTTGCGTCCTGGCAGGGCGCGTGCTTCATCCGTGACTCCCACCTCATGAGCACCACCTCTTCTCTTTGGACCCGTTTTCAGACGTTCTTCGTCCGCTACCCGCAGCTTGGCTTCAGCATCGACATCAGTCGCATGGCCTTTGAAGAGAGTCTCTTCGACTCGATGGCACCTTCCATTGAAAAAGCCTTCGCCCAGATGAAGGAACTGGAGGCCGGAGCCATCGCCAATCCCGATGAAGGTCGCATGGTGGGGCACTACTGGCTGCGCAACTCATCCCTCGCCCCCGCCGAACTGCGTGCCGAGATCGACGAAACACTCGAAGCCACGCTGAAGTTCGCCGCCGATGTCCACAGCGGTGCCATCACCGCCGCGAATGGACAGAAGTTCACCCGCGTGCTCGTCGTCGGCATCGGTGGTTCGGCGCTCGGCCCGCAGCTTGTGGCTCAGGCCATCACGCCTGCGAACCCGCCGCTGGAGATCTCCTTCTTCGACAACACCGACCCCGATGGCATGGACCGCATCGCGGCGCAGATCGGCACAGAGCTCGCCACCACCGTCACCCTCGTCATCTCGAAGTCCGGCGGCACCAAGGAAACCCGCAACGGCATGTTGGAGGCCGCCGCCGCCTACACCGCGCTGGGGCTCGACTTCGCCAAGCACGCTGTCGCCGTCACAGGCCCCGGCAGTGAGCTGGATAAATACGCCATCGCTCAGGGCTGGATGGCCCGCTTCCCGATGTGGGACTGGGTGGGCGGACGTACCAGCGTCATGAGCGCCGTCGGCACCATCGCTGCTGCGCTTCAGGGTGTCGATGTGCGCGGCTTCCTCGCCGGAGCCGCTGCCATGGATGCCGAGACGCGCAGCCGCCCGGCCAAAGAAAACGCCGCCATGCTGCTGGCCCTCATGTGGCACAGCGCGGGCCAGGGCAAGGGCTTGAAAGACATGGTCGTCCTGCCATATAAAGACCGTCTCGTGCTCTTCTCCAAATACCTCCAGCAGCTTGTCATGGAGAGCCTCGGCAAAGAACATGATCTTGATGGCAACGTCGTGAACCAGGGCATCGCCGTCTATGGCAACAAGGGCAGCACCGACCAGCACGCCTATGTGCAGCAGCTCCGCGACGGCGTGAACAACTTCTTTGCCACCTTCATCGAGGTCGCCAAAGATCGCGACACCGCCGGTTTCGAGGTCGAGCCCGGCTACACCAGCGGCGACTACCTCCAGGGTTTCCTGCGTGGCACCCGCAAGGCCCTCGCCGACAAAGGCCGCGAGTCCATCACCCTCACCATTTCCGAGGTCAGCGCCTTCAGCCTCGGCCTGCTCGTCGGGCTCTTCGAGCGCGCCGTCAGCTTCTACGCCACCCTCGTCAATGTGAACGCCTACCACCAGCCTGGCGTCGAGGCAGGCAAGAAAGCAGCCACCGACTTCCTCAAGCAGATGTCCGCCGTCCTCGCCGCTCTGAGCAGCACCGCCGCCACCGCTGAAGACCTCGCCGCGAAAGTGGGCATCGACGTCGAAGACGCCTGGCACATGCTCAGCCACCTCGCCGCCAATGGCCGAGCTAAACTGACTCCTGGGGCCACACCAGCCGAAGATTCCTTCACCGCGTAGCATGGGCTTTCCAGCCCGTGCTCCGAAGCACCGAACTCAGCCTGGAAAGCCTGGACTCTGTGCCAGGCTTGAGACTGAACTCATCACATGAAACGATGTGATGGGGACGGCGGCGCGTGGACCTAGTTGAAAGAATGGCAGGGCATATTTGCGGCTATGGAAACACGAATGTGTAACCGCAGTCAGATCGTTCCGAGGGAAGAGCGCAGCAGCAGGGTGCGTATGGTTCAGCCATGATTCGCCTCACCTTTCTCCCGATCCTGGCTGCACTCACGGCAGCGCCACTGCATGCGGAATTCCAAGCTGGGGCGGCGGTGATCGACATCTCCCCGCCGAAGCTGCCGGTGCTGGTGAATGGCGGCATGATGAGCCGCTACGTGGACAAGATCAAGACGCCCATCCACGCGCGGGCCATCGTCCTGAGCGATGCCAAGACCCAGATCGCGATCGTGGTGGCGGACAGTTGCATGATGAGTCGTGAGGTGCTGGACGAGGCGAAGGCGATGGCATCCAAGAAGACAGGCATCCCCATGGACAAGATGCTGATCTCAGCCACGCACGCGCATTCGGTGCCGGCTTCCATGGGTTGTCTGGGGACTGATCCAGATCCGGCGTATGTGCCTTTTCTCAAAGAGAAGCTGGTGGAGGCCATCGCAGCGGCCCAGGCCGCACGGGCACCGGCAAAGATCGGCTTTGCAAAAGCAGATGCGGCGGAGTTCACCGCATTGCGTCAGTGGATTCGCCGACCCGACAAGCTGGTGGAAGATCCTTTTGGCAACATGAGCGTGAGGGCAAACATGCACGCGGGCCGTTTGTGGGATGACGCAGTCGGTGAGTCCGGCCCGGAAGATCCCGATCTCTCGCTCATCTCCATTCAAACGAAGGACGGCAAACCGGTCGCAGTGCTGGGCAATTTCTCCATGCACTACTTTGGCGACAAGGACATCAGCGCGGACTACTTCGGGCTCTTTTCGGAAGGTCTGAAGCAGCGCATCGATCCGCAGGGCAAGATGGTCGGCATCATGTCTCATGGGTGCAGCGGGGACATCTATCGCGTGGACTACAAAGTGCCGGAGAAGGATCGACCAAAGCCGACCATCGACGAATACACCAGCGGTCTGCTGGACATCGCGATGGAGGTTTATGCTATGATCCAGTATCGCGAAGACTCAGACATCGCCATGGCGGAGCGGCGCATGACCTTGAAGTATCGCGTGCCGGACAAGCAGCGTCTCGAATGGGCGCAGCGCATCGTTGCGGAGATGGGCGACCGTCTGGCAAAGACGACGACGGAGGTCTATGCCCGCGAGCAGGTGATCCTGCATGAGCGGCAGCAAACAGAGGTTGTGGTGCAGGCGCTGCGCATCGGGGACATTGGCATCGCCACCACGCCGAACGAAACCTACGCCATCACCGGGTTGAAGATCAAAGCCGCGAGCCCGTTGCCGAAGAACATGGTGATCGAGCTGGCCAACGGCGGCGACGGCTACATCCCGCCGCCGGAGATGCATGCCTGGGGCGGCTACAACACCTGGGCTGCGCGCTCCGCCGGACTCGAAGTCATGGCCGAACCGAAGATCACCCAGGCAGCGATTTCCTTGCTGGAAAGCGTGAGCTCGGCTCCACGTAAACCTTATGGCCTCAGCGCCGGTCCTGCCACGAAGGCCATCGCAGGTCTCAAGCCGGCGATGTGGTGGCGGATGAATGAGTTCACCGGCCCGCTGGCGAAGGACGAGAGCGGGAACCATCGCCATGCCGCCTATGAGGGAGGCGTGGCCTATTATCTCGACGGTCCGCATTCGGCGAAGTTCTGCGCGGGCGAGGTGAACCGCGCGCCGCACTTTGTCAGCGGGCGGCTCTGCTCGGAACTGTCTGGCATCGGCGATGCTCACTCGGTTTCCCTCTGGCTCTGGAATGGCATGCCCACCGGAGCGCGCGACATCACGGGCTGGTTTTACTCCCGCGATCACCATCACGGCGTCAGTGCCTATGGCGAGCATCTGGGCGTGAACCGCGACGGGAAGCTGCTTGTTCAAACCGCGAAGCCGCTGACCGGAACCACGGAGATCCCGCGCTGGACCTGGCAGCATGTGGTGCTGGTGCGTGAGGGTGAGAAGGTGCGCGTCTATCTGAATGGCAAACTGGAGATCGAAGGCCAGGCCAGTGCCAGCAAGGTCACTTCGGCCTTCTTTGGCTCACGCAGCGACGATGATTCGAGC
>NZ_JBILYB010000176.1:0-11167 GCF_044378005.1 Prosthecobacter sp. | reverse complement strand
ATGAGATCGCGGTGTTTGATCGTGCGCTGGATGCGGGGGAGATCGCGAAGCTGGGCGTGAGCCACGATTAGACACAGAACAGCCGGAATACGGCACGGGCCTCGGACGTATCTGTAGCGATGCGTCCTCGACTCTCTCATCTCCTCTGGCTGCCGCTTTTCCTGACCTGTGCAGGCGTGGCTGCGGCTGCGGGCAAGCTGCAATTCAACCGGGACATCCGGCCCATCCTCTCGGACAAGTGCTTTCACTGCCACGGGCCGGACAGCAAGAATCAAAAGGCGGACCTGCGCCTGGATGAACGCGCTGCCGCGATCAAGGATGGACACATCACACCGGGGAAGCCGGACAAGAGTCTGGTCCTCGAACGCATCCTCACGGATGATCCCGAAGAAGTGATGCCGCCGCCGAAGTCGAAGCTGGGCAAACTCACGCCTGCCGAAGCGGCGACGCTGAAGCAATGGATTGCGGAAGGTGCGGAGTATGAAGCGCACTGGGCCTTCATCCCGCTGAATCCGGAGTCGCTGAAAGGGCAGGACATCGACAAGGTCGTGAGCGCTGGTTTGCGGGAGCGCGGGCTGGCCCTGCAACCCGAAGCCACGGCGGAGACACTGGTTCGGCGCGTGTCGTTTGATCTCACCGGCCTGCCACCCTCGCCGGAAGAGGTGGCGATCTTCACGGCGGATCATGCTTTGAATCCGAATGCGGCGATGGAGAAGCTGGTGACGCGCCTGCTGTCCTCCCCGCACTATGGCGAGCGCATGGCGGTGGACTGGCTGGATGTGGCGCGCTACGCGGACAGCTACGGCTTCCAGGTGGATCGCGAACGAGAAGTGTGGCCGTGGCGTGACTGGGTGGTGAAGGCATTTAACGACAACCTGCCGTATGATCAATTCATCACCTGGCAGCTCGCGGGGGATCTGCTGCCAAATCCCACGGACGAGCAGGTGCTGGCCACGGCCTTCAACCGACTGCACCAGCAGGAAAGCGAGGGCGGCAGCGTGGAGGAGGAATATCGCGTGGAGTATGTGGCGGACCGCGTGCAGACCGTGGCGACGGCGTTTCTCGGGCTGACCTTCGAGTGCTCCCGCTGCCACGATCACAAGTATGACCCGATCTCGCAGAAGGACTATTACGGGCTCTTTTCCATGCTTCAGAACATTGATGAAGCGGGCCTGTATTCCTTCTTCACTCCATCGCCTCCGACTCCGGCCATGATGCTGATGGATGCGCCGACGAAGCAGAAGCTGGCGGCTTTGGAGAAGAAGGTGAAGTCGCTGGAACAGGTGGTGAAACCGCTGGATGCACCGGATTTCACGAATGGGGAGATCGCTCATTTCACCTTCGATGAACAGAAAGGGAACAAACTCGCGGATGCTTTGGCGAAACCCGTGATTCCAACGAAGACGAAAGACAAGGATGGCAAGCCCGTGAAGATCGAAGACAAAACATCAGCGACGCTGAAGGGCGAGAACAAGCTCGTGGAAGGCAAGCTCGGCAAGGCGCTGCTGTTCAGCGGGGATGATGCGGTGGACACTCCGCTGGGGAATTTTAAACGCGAAGAGCCTTTCAGCATCTCGCTCTGGATGAAGACGCCGGATGTGAAGGATCGTGCCGTGGTGATGCATCGCTCGCGAGCCTGGACGGACGCGGCGAGCCGTGGCTACGAGCTTTTGATCGAGGAAGGAAAGCTCAAGTGGTCGCTGATCCACTTCTGGCCTGGCAATGCGATCTCGATCCGCACGAAGCAGCCGCTGATGGTGAATGAATGGACACAAGTCGTGGTGACGAGCGATGGCAGCAGCCGCGCGGCGGGTTTGCGCCTCTATGTGAATGGCAATCTCGCCGAGGTGGAGATCATCAGCGATACGCTGACCAAGACCATCCAGGGCGGCGGTGGCGATAACATCAGCCTTGGCGAGCGCTTCCGTGATCGTGGCTTCAAAGGCGGGATGATCGACGACCTGCGTGTCTTTAATCGCGATGTGTCGAGTACAGCGCCTGTGAATGAGGAGCTTCAGAAGACACGCGCTGAGTTCTATGCGCTGCAGGATGCGCAGAAGGAAATCATGGTGATGCGCGAGCTGCCACAGCCGAAGAAGGCCTATCTCCTGACTCGTGGCGAGTATGACAAACGCACCGAGGAGGTCGGCCCGAGGACACCGGCGGCGCTTTCACCTTTCCCGAAGGGTGCGCCGAAGAACCGGCTTGGTTATGCGCGCTGGCTCACGGCTCCCGATCATCCGCTGACGGCTCGTGTGACGGTGAACCGTCTTTGGAACAGCCTTTTTGGTCGCGGCCTGGTGAAGACGACGGAGGACTTCGGCAGTCAGGGCGAGCGTCCGCTGTATCCTGAGTTGATCGACTACCTCTCCGTGAAGTTCATCCAGAGCGGCTGGGATGTGAAGGCATTGGTGAAGGAGATCGTGATGAGTCGGGTCTATCGCCAGCAGAGTGTCGCCGATGCGAAGACGATGGCGGATGATCCCGAGAACCAGTGGCTCGCCCGTGGTCCGCGCTTCCGACTGCCTGCGGAGATGATCCGTGACAATGCCCTGGCTTCGGCAGGCTTGCTGAAGCTGACGGTCGGTGGTCCGCCGGTGCTGCCTTATGAAATGACAGAAGCCTTTAAGCCAGCCGGTCCCGGCGGCGGAGATGCCGTCTATCGCCGCAGTCTCTACACGAGCTGGCGCCGCACGAGTCCGCCGCCCGCGATGGTGGCCTTTGATGCGCCGCGTCGTGCCGTCTGCATCTCCAAACGCGAACGCACCGACTCGCCGCTCCAAGCGCTGATTCTTCTCAATGGTGTCCAATACGTGGAGGCTGCCCGCGTGCTCGGTGAGAACCTGCATCGTTACGCCAAAGGAGATCCCGCGAAGATAATCGACATGGGCTTTCAGCTCTGCCTGAGCCGAGATCCAGATGCGAAGGAGCGAACGATCTGCACGCAGCTTTATCAGGAGCAGCTCACGCACTTCCAAGCCGCGCCCAAGGAAGCGGAGGCACTCTTCAAGACGGGCAATGCCAAACGCGATACCACCATTCCTCTCCCCGAAGCTGCTGCTGCTGCCGTGCTGGCCCAGGCGCTGATGAACCACGATGCCTGTGTGGTGAAACGTTAACCCTTCTTACTCATGAACTCGATGAATGACCTTTTGAATCGTCGCCAACTGCTCAACCGCTTCGGCATGGGCCTTGGCGGGATGGCTTTGAATGAGATGCTGGCGAAGGAAGCGGCTCCCCAGGATCGTGGCGTGCTCGATGGTACGCACTGGCAGCCGAAGGCGAAGCGGATCATCTACCTCTTCATGTCGGGCGGGCCTTCGCACCTCGACCTTTATGATTACAAGCCGCTGCTGAACAAGAGGCATGGAGAGCAGCTCCCGGACTCGGTGCGCGGCACGCAGAGGCTGACGGGCATGTCGGGGAATCAGTCGTCGATTCCGATGGTGGGGTCGCCGTTCAAGTTCACCCAGCATGGGCAGGCGGGTGGGTGGTATTCGGAGCATCTGCCGCACACGGCGGCCATCGCGGATGATCTTTGCGTGATCCGCTCGATGTTCACCGAGAGCATCAATCACGGCCCTGGCGTGACCTTTTTCCAGACGGGCTCGCAGATCGCCGGACGTCCGAGCATGGGGGCGTGGCTGAGCTATGGACTCGGCGCGGACAACTCGAACCTGCCAAGTTTCACCGTCCTGATCACGAAAGGGAAAGGCGGCCAGCCGCTTGGTTCGCATCTCTGGGGCAGCGGCTTCCTGCCGACGAAGCATCAGGGGGTGCTATTCCGCGCGGCGAAGGACCCAGTGCTCTATCTCGGCAACCCCGAAGGCATCAGCGCGAGCAGTCGCCGCCAGATGCTGGATCGCCTGAAGGAACTTCATGAGCATCAGTTCACAGGCACGCCGGATGTGGAGATCCAGAACCGCATCGACCACTACGAGATGGCGTACCGCATGCAAAGCAGCATCCCGGAGGCCACTGGAATCGAGGATGAGCCGCAGCACATCCTCGACATGTATGGTCCCGATGTGAAGACGCCGGGCACCTTTGCAGCGAACTGCCTGCAAGCGCGCCGACTTGCCGAGCGCGGTGTGCGTTTTATCCAGCTTTATCATCAGGACTGGGATCACCATGGCGGTCTGCCGGGTGCGATCCCCAAGTTATGCAAAGAGACGGATCAAGCCAGTGCTGCCCTGGTGAAGGATCTCAAACAACGCGGGCTGCTGGAGGACACGCTCGTCGTCTGGGGTGGAGAGTTTGGCCGCACGAACTACTGCCAGGGCAAGATCCAGCCTAACTTTGGTCGTGATCATCACCCGCGTTGCTTCACTGCCTGGATGGCGGGCGGTGGAGTGAAGGCGGGAAGCGTCTATGGGGAGACGGATGACTTCGGCTACAACGTCGTGAAGGACGGGCTGCACATCCACGACTTCCACGCCACGATCATGCACCTGCTGGGCATCGACCACGAGCGGCTGACTTATAAGTTCCAGGGGCGGCGATATCGACTCACCGATGTTCACGGGCACCTGGTCAAAGGCATCCTTGCCTGAGATCACTTGCCGCCTACATAGACGAAGGCGGGCGGGATATTGGGCCAGACGACCTGGCTGGTTTTCACGCCCGTCAGGTGCTGCTTGAGAAGCTGGCGGAAGCGCCGGCCGCTGGGCAGCAGGTGAAAGCCAAAGTAGGCGAAGGTGGCGAAACGTCCGCCCTGGCTGAGATGGGGCAGAACGTTGCCAAGGATCGCCTCTTGAAGCGATGGCGGGAAGGCTGTCCAGGGCAGGCCGCTGACGATCACATCAATGGGTGGTTTGCCGACGAGGTAGGTTTTGAAATCAAACTCCTGGGCACCTGCGACCTCGAAAGTCATGCCCGTGAAACGCTGGCGAAGTTGATCGGCAAAGGCGGCATTGATCTCGATGCCGAGGTAGTGGCTGCCTTTGGGCATGACATCCTGAATCGCGGCAGTGAAGGCTCCCGTGCCAGGACCAAGTTCGAGAATGTGGCGAGCTTCGCCGACTCCGGCGGATTTCATCATCTCGGCAGCCAGACCGGGACTGGAGGGGGCCACGGCACCGACGGTTTTCCAGTTGCGGAAGAATTCTCTGAGAAAGGTGGTGGCGGGCATTCGTTTGGAAAATAGGCTTGCTTGAGGAATGCGGCGAACGTTTTTCTCTCCAGTGCTGTCACTTGCCCGACATGTTTGTTTTGCGCCTCATTCTACCTCTTTTCATTGCCAGTCTGCTGAGCAGTTGCCAGACGGGCGGCAATCATAAAATTACCCTCAAGGATGGTCGGGAATTTCTCTGCAAAGGCTCGCCCAAGTTCATCGGCAAGACCGGCTACTATCGCTACAAGACCTTCCAGGATCGTGACGCGATGCTGCGCGCAGACGAGGTGCTCATGATCGAGGATCTGGGCACATGAGCGAGGCCGAGTTTCCCGAGCCTGGAATGCGGCTTGTGCTGGCTTCTCAATCGCCCAGACGGGTTCAGTTGATGCGCGAGGCGGGTTATGAATTCGACATCGTGGTGCCGGAGGTCGAGGAAGCGCACGATGGCAGTCTCTCGCCGGAGGATCTGACGGTGGAGAACGCCCGTCGCAAAGCTGTCGCGGGTGCTGTTTTGCACCCTGACGTCTTGGTGATCGGCGCGGATACCCTGGTGTATTTGGATTCGGAACCCCTCGGCAAGCCTGCCAATCTGGATGAAGCACTGACGATGCTGCGGAGGCTGTCAGGCCGATCTCATGAAGTCTGCACCGGTGTCTATCTGGCCTGGGATGCAGGAAGGCAGGGCAGGGGATTTCATGTGATCTCCCACGTTGTTTTCAAAGTCCTCGATGATGATTTGATCCGTGCCTATCACGCTCTGGTGAACCCGCTCGACAAGGCCGGAGCTTACGGCATTCAGGAGCATGGAAACATGATCATCTCCGGCCATGAGGGCTCATGGACGAACGTGATGGGACTGCCTATGGAGCGATTGACGGAGGAGCTTGAGGGGTTCGCCAGTTAGTACGTTGCCCAGACATAAAAAAGCGGCGCAACTTGCGTTGCGCCGCTGGATGAACTTTCTGCCGTCGAGGATTAGGCGAGGATTTCGTTGAGGATGCGTCCGCCGTTGACGATGTCGATGGGGCGGGCACCGTCGGACATGATGCGCTTCTCGGAATTGATGCCGAGGAGGCGATACATGGTCTTGGCGAGATCTTCTGGGCCGACAGCGTCGCGGTCGGGCTCACCACCGAGGGCGTCGGAGGCACCGTGGATGTAGCCTTCCTTCACGCCACCGCCTGCAAGAGCGACCGAGAAGACGCGTGGCCAGTGGTCACGACCATTGGTGCTGTTGATCTTCGGCGTGCGACCGAACTCGGAGCTGACCATGACAAGGGTTTTCTTGAGCATGCCACGATCAGCGAGATCGGTGATAAGGCGGGCGAAGGCTTGGTCGAAGTTCGGTGCCTGTCCATCGAAGGCTCCCTTGATGTTGCTGTGGTGATCCCAGCCACCGTAGGTGACGGACACCATGCGGACACCCGCTTCGACGAGACGACGGGCGAGGAGGAAGCGCTGGCCGGCCGTGTTGCGACCGTATTCATCGCGGAGCTTATCGCTTTCTTTGTTGAGGTCGAAGGCTTCGCGGGCCTGGGTGCTGCCGATGAGGCCATAGGCGGCCTGATAGAAGCTGTCCATGGCGTTGATGGAGTCGGCTTTTTCGACGGTGCGGAAGTGCTCATCCACTGTGCCAAGAAGGGTGCGGCGGCGATCAAAGCGCTTCTCGTCGATGTCTTTCGGGGAAAGCAGGTCGCGCACGGAGAAGTTCTTGTCCGCTGGATCACTGCCGAGTGCGAAAGGACCGAAGGCGCTGCTCATGTAGCCAGTGCCCTGTTCAGGAATGCTGACGGTGGGAACAGCGACGTAAGGAGGAAGGTTGTTGCGGGAACCCTGCTCGTGGGAGATCACCGAGCCGAAGCTTGGGAACTTGATGGCTGGGCTGGGGCGGTAGCCGGTGAACATGTTGTGCGTGCCACGCTCGTGAGCGGCTTCACCATGAGTCATGCTGCGGATGACCGTCAGCTTGTTCATGATTTTGGCGATGTTCTTGAATTGCTCACCCACATACTCACCGGGGAGGGCGGTCTTGATCGGGGTGTATGGGCCGCGATAATCGGGGCTGGCGAAAGGCTTCGGATCCCAGGACTCGTGCTGAGCCATGCCACCAGGGAGGTAGATGTGAATGATCGAATCAGCCACAGACTTGAAGCTTTCGACTTCAGGCATGACGCTGGCCGCCTGGAGACGGAGCATGTCTGGGAGAGTGAGTCCGAGTCCGCCGAGCATACCGACGTACATGAATTCACGGCGGCTCGCGCCGGTGCGGAGATCGAGGTGGTTGCCTTGGCAATTAGGATGCATTTTCATGGCGTAATAGAGGGGGGAGTTGATTGCTGACTGCGAGCCGAATACGCAAGGTGTATGCCTTTCTTGCGGTTCTGAAGTTTTTTCTTGTGATTTTGGAAAAAATCTTCGCCAGACGAATTTTTGGAGCTTCCAGCAGTCGGATAAAATGGGAGCCGAGACCCAGACATGAACCCAATGCTAGGTGATAGCAACGGGGGCGAGCCGGTTTGGGGATCACGGCAGCTTCAGCGGCACGTAGGCGGCGGCGAGGTCGATCTTGAACCGCCAGCCCACAACTTCGTCCGGCTGGTCGGGTGCGCGTTTGAAGTTCAGAGTGACCTGGCAGTCCTCGCGGCGGAGCCGATAGGGGAGTTGGTAGCTGACGGTCATGGTCGTTGGGTCATAGCGGGCGGGGACGGTGCCGAGACCGGCGACACGCAACCGGACTGACTCCGGCACCACGGTGCCGATGCGGGCGAGCTTGGCCGTGATGACTGGCTGGCGTTCTTTGATCAGTTCTTCGGGAACTGGCGAGAGTTCCACGAGAGCGTTGCCCTTGTCGTCCTTCGCGGATGAGGTCAGGAAGTGGCTCGAAGACACATCGCCCCGGCCACGGAAGCTGGTGGCGAGCTTGAAGTTCGTATCGCTGTCCCCGTGAATGATGTAGCGCCCCAGCTTCCCCAGCGGAGTGTCCCAGGTGACCTTTTGATTGTTCACCGTGATGAGGGTTTCATAACCGACCTGATGCGCGAGCTCCGTGGTGCTGTCGTCGAAGATGCCGAAGGGATAGGCGAAGGAGGTGCAGGTGATGCCGAGGTTCTTTTCGAGGAATTCCTTGGAGTCCTTCAGCTCGCCGAGCAGCCAGAGCTGATGGTCCGCCTCGTTGCGTTTCTTGTTTCCGCGCAGGCTTTCGTGAGAGACGCTGTGGCTGCCGACGTCGCAGCCATTTTTCATCATCTCGCGGATCTGGTCCCAGCTCAGCGAGCGGCCGCCGATGTTCACATACTTTTTGTAGAGGTAGATGGTGAAGGGGAAGCCGTACTCTTTCAGCACGGGATACGCAAAGGTGTGCACGCCCTCCCAGCCATCATCCATGGTGATGACGATGGCTTCCTCGGGGATGTTTTTCTTTGCCTTCCGCCATTCCAAAACATCGCTCAGGGAGATGACGGGGATGCCGGATTCTTTGATGGCCTTCATCTGCTCGGCGAACTTGGTGCCGTTGATCAGCATCGGGCTGCCGCCGCGCGCTTTGAAATCATGATAGCCGAGGATGGAAACCACAGCGGACTTGTTCAGCTCAAAGGCCTCGGCCTTGGGTGCCTCCACCTCGGGTTTCACCGTCTCAAAGACAGCACTGTTCAGCACCTTGGCCTCCAGGGCCTGCTGCTCGGGGGTGAGCACGGGCTCGGCCTTCTTTTTCGGAGCTTCTTCCGTCGGTGTGGTCAGCCCTGCCAGCCGGGCAAGGCGGTCGAGCTTCGCCTCGATGCGCTTGCACGAGGTGAGGCAGGTGAGGGCTGCAAGGAGACAGATCGGGAGAAACCGCATGGACTGGGTTTAAACGACTTTGCCGACGGGTGCAACCGGGGGAGAGCGGGAGACTGCGAGAGCGGCTGTGCCGCGAGACGCGCTTTGCCCGGAAAGACTTTGAGACTTGGAACGCAGAGTCTCCTGCGAAACTGTCTCCGTGCTCCGCACGCAGCGCGTCTTGCCCCTACCTCCGCAGCGCCGTGATCAGCTCATCCACTTTGTTGAAGAGCACCTGCATCTGCGACTGATTGTAGTCTGGGTCCACGGCCTGGCTTAAAAGAGACACCCCGTTCGAATTGCTGCTCGTCGTGGCGATGGCGGCATTCATGTCTGCCAGCGTCACTTCTCCCGGCGGGCCGCTCTGGCCCATGGGGATGCCGAAGCTCAGGTGCAGCACGTCGCCGATGACAGACACACTCACCTCCGCTGGATCACCGGCGGGCAGGGTGTTCACCGCATCCACCACGGCGGAGGTGATCGTCGGCACCGCGTCGATGAGGGTTTTCAGGCTGGTAAACTGAACGCGCAGAGGCGCGGACTCGATTTCCGCATCCTGCGGAGGGTAGTTGGGATCAAAGGGCATGGCGGTTTTTAGTTCTCGGTTCGCTGTTCTCGGTTCGCCGTTTCGTAGCGGCGGGCGTGAGCACGCCTTTGGGGAAGTTGACGGTGGTTGACCGTTGTTTTGAAGCGGGGGCAGTTCTCGGTTCGCCGTTTCGTAGCGGCGGGCGTGAGCACGCCTTCGGGGAAGTTGACGGTGGTTGACCGTTGTTTTGAAGCGGGGGCAGTTCTCGGTTCGCAGTTTCGTAGCGGCGGGCGTGAGCACGCCTTTGGGGAAGTTGACGGTGGTTGACCATTGTTTAGAAGAAGCGCTTCACGCGCAGCAGAGTCGTCATCATCGCTCCGCGTGATGAGCAGAGGAGGGGACTCCCACGCCAGACCTCCATGAGCAGCAAGCTGCCGGGAAGGGCTGGCGGGAGTCCACCGCTCCTCTTGCAGGAGCAAGAGGGCTGAATTAAGGCGCGCGGACGACGACTTCATCACTCCAGTCGCCGGGGCCGGCGCTGCCGATGGCACGCACGCGGAAGGCATAGAGCATTCCCGGCGTCAGACCCGTCACGCGTACATTCGCCGCCATGGAGACCTTCACCTGTTCCCAGACACCCGCATCCGTGTGCAGCTTGCAGTCCCACTCATAGCTGGCCGCGCCCTTCACTGTCTTGGAGCGCAGATCCACCTCACCCTCGGCTTTACGCGGTGTCGCACGCAGGTCCGCCGGGGCGGGCAGATCACCGATGGGCGCAGGCGCGGCGCGCAGGGGCAGGCCCACACTGGCCAGCGCCTCCATGTTGTTGGGTGTCGCTGCCTCGTAGAAGGCCGCGCGGGAGGTCAGAGACAGGTCCCAGGCCGCCTCCTTCGTATCGCGCACCTGGATCTTCTGCTTCCAGATCACTGCCGCCGAGTCCACCTCATCCGAGGCCGCTTGCAGGTCAGCCTGCATGGACACCATCGTTGCGTCCGGCGGCACGCGGTTGGCCGTCGGGTAAAAGGTCGTGGCGGGTGCGGCGGTGCTGGCGTTGATGTGCTGGGTGCCCATCGTGAGCTTTTCCTCCACCGTTTTCTTGCTTAACTCGAGCTTGAATTTCATGGTTCTGTGTTTGGTTTGGATTTGAGGATTCCAAGGAGCCGGCCCACTGCCTGAGTCATAGGTCTCGTGCAGGTCATAGCGGGCATGAGAATCGAATCGAGGCATGGGAAAAGGATCTCTGGGGTTCGCCGACTACTTCACCTCATCCGGGGGAAAGTACCTCCGCTAGAGAATTGGGCATCCTCACTTTTCCTGATCTCGCCCGTCCGCCTTCCATTCCCTCGTCACACGATCCACCTCCCCATCCAGCTCCACCATACTGATTCCCAGGGCCACGCAGAGCCGCTTTTTCATACCCTCTGTCATGCTGTGACGGCCATGCTCAATATGCTGGACTTCCCCTCGGGAAACATGGGCCAGGGCAGCCAAATCCTCCTGACTAAGCCCCCGCCCAATCCTTCGATGCTTCACACACCAGCCGAGCACTCGTAAGTGCAGGTCCACTTCTGCCGCCATTTCCGAGCCTGTCAGAAAGTTTGTGTGGAGGGTCAAAACCGAGGACAGGAAGACATGAGAAGACCCAAAACGAAGGAAGACAAAGCGCTCGATGAAGCGCTGGACGTGTTAATCGCCAAAAGCGGCCATTC
>NZ_JBILYB010000189.1:0-9556 GCF_044378005.1 Prosthecobacter sp. | reverse complement strand
CATTGTCGATCATGGCGGGGTTGTAATACGCGCCCTGGCCGGGGAGCACGTTCCAGTAGTC
The DNA here is from genome assembly GCF_044378005.1 of Prosthecobacter sp. Classification (GTDB taxonomy): domain Bacteria; phylum Verrucomicrobiota; class Verrucomicrobiia; order Verrucomicrobiales; family Verrucomicrobiaceae; genus Prosthecobacter. Next base: position 9,495 of record NZ_JBILYB010000189.1, on the reverse strand, counting down.
GTAGCCCACGGGGTCGGTCATGAGGTGCCATTTGCCGATGACCGCATTCGTGTAACCTGCCTTTTGGAGGAGCTTCGGAAAGGTCTGCTGGCTGCTGTCAAAGGTGCTGTTGCTGTTGTTGTAAAAGCCGTTTTGGTGAGAGTACTTGCCCGTCTGGATGACGGCACGCATGGGCCCGCAGATGGAGTTCGTGACGAGGCAGCGATTGAAGCGGATGCCTTCTTTGGCGATGCGATCCATGCCCGGCGTCTCCAGCAGCTTGCGCTTTTCCCCGTAGGCGCTGATGACCTGACTGGCGAGGTCATCGCAGAAGAGAAAGAGGATGTTGGGCCGATCCGCCGCGCAGAGCGCAGAAGCAAAGGACAGGAAGGTCAAAAGAGACAGGAGGGACTTCATGGGCGGTTGGTAACGAGTGACCCCCGCCCGAGTTTGCCGGAAACTCAGACTTTCGGTGGGCGCGGTCAGGGCTTCGCGCATCCAAAGGATCAGAGGCTGATTGCGACAGGGTTACATGTCTGAATAAGACTGTTCATCCCGGAATAGGCAGAGGGCGGTGGACGGGCTTCAATTTGGCGGAAGATGGCGTCCAGCCAGGGGCGCTTTTGGCGGGGTAACGAAAGCTTGAGCACTCGTTTTCGTGCGTGCTGGCTGACCCACCGATCAAGGAAGTGCTGCAGTTGATGAATAAAGAGAAGTGGACCTTCCCCGCCGAGATCGAGCTCGAATACAAGATCCCCGAAGGCTCCACCGCCGTCGCCGAGGTGAAGAAGTGCGTGCAGTATTGCCAAGAGGCGCTGGCGTGAGTGAGCCTTGCTCCTTTCAGCAAGTCACGGTCACGGAATCTTGAGCAGCTCCTGTTCCGTCCAGGAATCGGTGCGTCGCGCTTCCTTTTCGCGGATCGCTTTGAGGAAGTCCGGCGAGATCGGCTCCGCGCCATGCTCCCACTCGCGCCGGAGATAGGTGAGGATAGCCGCCAGAGGTTCATCGCCCAACGCGCCCAGCGGAGGCATGTCGAGCTGGTAACGCCTCTTCTTGACCGTGAGGTAGCCGCGCACGCCGTGGAGGACGATGCGGCTGAGCCGTTCGGGCGAGCCCGTGACCCACTCGGAATCAATCAGCGGCGGGGCGATGCCCTCGAGGCCTGAACCATTTGGCTGATGGCAGCCCGCGCAGATGCCGGAGTACAGCGCCTTGCCCATCTTAAAACGGTTCTGCTCATCAGCCGTCAGCGGGCGCGGCAGCTTGAAGCCTGCGGGCGCAGGCTTGCCCGGCCAGGTCAGCATGTCCGCCACCTTTTCAGTGCCGGACGTGTCAAGAAAAGCAGGTCTGGCATCGAGCTTCACCTTCCGGCGTGTGAAGTCCGCCGCATTGGCGGTGAAGCCAGCGAGCAGCGTTTTGCGAGGCGTGGCACCGGCCTTCTCCGCGACTGCCAGGAACCGTGAGACACGGGCCGGATCGCGTTCGGCAGCCACACAGCCCGCCAGGCTTGGGATCAGCGTCTTGCCGCTTCCGTTGGCAAGGCAATGCTCCAGCAGTTCCAGTTCGCGGCCTTTGATCCCGCTGAGGATGGCTTCGGCCAGATAAGGGTGATCGGGCACGCGGCTGGCCATCGCCGCCATGGCCTGATCGGCGGCCGAGTCGTTGCACTCGCCCAGCGTCAGGGCGATTTGAGTCTGCACCTGCGAGTCCGCTTCTGTGGCGGAAAGGGCGATGAGCCTGGTCACTGCCGCAGCACGCCCTTCTCCGGCGAAGAAACCTTCTGCGATGCGCACCGCACTGTTGCGCACGCGGGCATCGGCATCCGCGAGCGCTTTCTCGATCACCGGCCAGGTGCTCTTGCCCATTCCATCGAGCGTCCACAAGGCATGCAGACGGCCGAGCGCGACCTCGCCGCGTGTGAGCGCTTCCAGCGCGGGGACGACTGCGGCATCCGCACGCTCGACGAGCAGGCGCTGGGCGGTCTCCCGGTGCCACGAGTTCGCGTGAGCGAGAATCGGGACGAGCTCGGCGCTGCCAAGCTTCGTCAGATTCGGTGCCGGACGTGTCTTCGCCTTTTCAGGCACCATGCGCCAGATCCGTCCCAGGCCGCGTGGATCCACGAGGTCGTGGTCCTGAATGTACTTTTCCAGGTAGGGACTGAGGGAGATGCGGTGCTGGATGATGCCCCGGTAAAAATCGATGACATAAAGCGCTCCATCGGGCCCCGTGGTCATGCTCACAGGGCGGAAGCGCTCATCGGTGGACGCGAGAAACTCCCGTTGCTGGTAGGCTTCACGAGCCACGAGTTTGCCTTGTTCGAGCGTGAGGATGTCTCGCTTCACGAGATGCAGCGCCGGCTCGCAGGCGAAGGCATTGCCAAGCGCATCTGCCGGGAAGAGATCGTGTCTGTGAAATCACGGAGAAGTGCAAAGTGCAAAAACTCCACCGATAGGCTCTTGCCAACACCATTGACCTTCCTCCCCTGCGTCTGCCCATCGTCCCACTTCTCACCAAGAATCAAATTGATCCCTGTAAAGAATTCAATCGGCTCAAATAGCTTTGGCTCGGAGGAGAGTCTGTGCAGGCGGAGCATCATGACGACAGTTTGTAGATGTAGGGAGCCTTGAAATCAATCACGCCGACAGAATGAAGGAAAATGAGAGCAAACATTATGGGGCGAGATCGATTCACACCCCGCTTACCAAGATGTGAGGCAATCTCGCTTAGTGAGAGCCTTCCATCCTGGGCTTTGTCGAGCCGCTTCAGGATCAAGTAGCCCACATGAACGATGGACGACTTGAGGGGTTCATCTTTGGAGATGAGCGAAGTCATGTGTTTGGATTTGGGAAGACGTTGCACCTCCCGAACTCGTCGGCGAGGAAATAACGAACAGCCTGCTCTTCGCAATCTCGCCCCGCCTTGTGCTCCCGCTCTACAAGATGAGAGACAATCGATTCGAACGCCAGCCTCGCATCGTTGCCGTGGTTTTCCAATGCAGAGAGGCTCTTCTCCCGAAGCCAAGCCGCACAGCGAGGTGCTCTTGCTGCATCGTAACCCACGGCTTGGCGTGCTTCCTCGACAGCACGGTAGCAGGTGACGTTGTTGAGAAACTGGCGCTTTAGAAACTCTGCATGCGCTTTGAATCGTTCGAGCTTGCCAGGAGCATCCGGCTTGAACTCAGGCAGGTTGTTCGGGTCGGGTGTGGTTTCTGAGATGTAGCGAATAATGGAGATGATCACTTCGACGGTCTGATCGACACCCATTTGAAGCGCTTGGCCAAGCGGCTTCAGTTCTTGACGAATCAATCGCAGTGCTGCGTCTTGCTCCGTGATTCCGAGATTCTGAATGCGTTGCAGCAAAGTTCCAAGATCAATTCTGTCATTGTCAGAATCGAACGGGAACCCCGACAATTGTTTGCTGAAGTTCGCCTCGGACGCCGTCTTGGTTATGAACGGGTAAACAAAGACGAGCCGAGTAAAACGAGAGCGGTGATTCTCGATAAACGAAGTGAGCGTTTTCCTAATCTTTGCTGCGGTCATCGTGCTTGTAACCTGCACGGCGATTCGATTTGAACTGTCCTCAAGATCAAATGAATCCTGATTTATGGACTCACTCCAGTTGGCGTTTGTCAAAGACCACCCGTAAAGTTGACGTAACAAGTCACGGAAGAAATTCTCGATCTCGATATTTCCATCCAAATGACGGATAGCAGCGTTCGCACGGAAATCCGCATCCAGACGGCCAAACCACTCTTTGGCTTCTGTCAGATTGGACTGTCGTTGTATCGCCATGATGTTTGGAAACGTGTATACCGGTCGATCTGTTGCTAACTATGATACTCCTGCAACGCCCGCACCTGCACCTCGCTGCCTTGCAGTGACTTGATGGCCCGAAGCGCGGCATCGGCGCCACGCAGCGTGGTCATGATCGGGATGCGGTTCTGCATCGCCGCCGTGCGGATCTTCACTTCGTCTTCGCGGGGGTTTTTGCCGCTCGGCGTGTTGATGACGAGGGCCATGTCCTTGTTTTTCATCAGGTCGATGACGTTGGGGCGCTGGCCGCTGGCGAGTTTGGGGAGGATGTTGACGGGGATGCCGGCCTCGGAGATGACGCTGCCGGTGCCGCTGGTGGCGTAGAGGGTGAAGCCGAGGTCGGCGTAGCCTTTGGCGATGCGGACGACGTTGGGGCGGTCGGTTTCTTTGACGCTAATGAAGACGTTGCCCTTCGTGGGTAGGGTGCCGCCGGCGGCCATCTGGCTTTTGGCGAAGGCCATGCCGAGGTCATCGTCGATGCCCATGACTTCGCCGGTGCTTTTCATCTCGGGGCCGAGGATGATGTCCACGCCGGTGAACTTGCTGAAGGGGAAGACGGCTTCTTTGACGCTGTGATGCCGTGGAATGACTTCCTCAGTGAAGCCGAGTTCCTTCAAGGTCTTGCCGGCCATGATCTTGGCGGCGAGCTTGGGCAGCGGAACGCCGATGGCTTTGCTGACAAAGGGCGCGGTGCGGGAGGCTCGGGGGTTGACTTCGATGACATACAAGTCGTCGCCTTTGACGGCGAGTTGCATGTTCATGAGGCCGCGGACGTTGAGGGCTTTGGCGAGCTTCTTGGCGGCGTCGCGGATGCGGTCCTGCATCGAGTTGCTGAGGCTGAAGGGCGGGATGACGCAGGCGCTATCGCCGGAGTGGATGCCGGCTTCTTCGATGTGCTCCATGATGGCGCCGATGACGGTGGTCTCGCCGTCGCTGATGCAATCGACATCGACCTCGGTGGCGTCTTCAAGGAAGCGGTCCACGAGCACGGGGCGGTCGGGCGTGGCCTCGACGGCGTTCTTCATGTAGTGGGTGAGTTCGGCGTCGCTATAGACGATCTGCATGGCGCGGCCGCCGAGCACGAAGCTGGGGCGCACGAGGCTGGGGTAACCAATGCGCGCCGTGATGGCGAGGGCCTCCTCCAACGAGGTGGCTGTGCCGCTTTCGGCCTGGTGCAAACCGAGATCGTCGAGCAGCTTGGCGAACATCTTGCGGTCTTCGGCGAGTTCGATGTTCTTCGGCGAGGTGCCGATGATGCGGACGCCGTTTTCTTCGAGGCCTTTGGCGAGATTCAGCGGCGTCTGGCCGCCGAACTGGACGATGACGCCGAGCACCTGGTCGTGGCGGTTTTCGCGCTCGTAGATGTTGAGCACGTCTTCGAGCGTGAGGGGCTCAAAGTAGAGCTTGTCACTGGTGTCGTAGTCGGTGGAGACGGTCTCGGGGTTGGAGTTGACCATGATGGTCTCGTAGCCGAGCTCGCGCAGGGCGAAGCTGGCATGGACGCAGCAGTAGTCGAACTCGATGCCCTGGCCGATGCGGTTCGGGCCGCCACCGAGGATCATGACTTTCTTGCGGTCGTTGTCGCGCACTTCGTCCTCGATGCCGTAGGTGGAGTAGTAGTAAGGCGTGAAGGCTTCGAACTCGGCCGCGCAGGTGTCCACGAGGCGGTAGGTGGGGATGACTCCAGCGGCTTTGCGCTCGGCACGAGCAGCACCTTCGGTGATGCCTTTGGCAATGGCGATCTGACGGTCGGAAAAGCCCATGCGCTTGGCTTTGCGGATATCGGTGGAGTCCAGTTGTTGCTGCTCCTTCACGATTTCCTCCAGCTGCCTCAAGAACCAGCGGTCGATCTTCGTGAGCGAAAAGACCTTCTCGACATCCCAACCTCTGGCAAAGGCCAGGCCGAGGTAGAAGATGCGCTCAGCGTTCGGCACGGAGAGCTTGGTGGTGAGGGTCTCGTCATCGACCACAACATCGGCACCATCGCCGATGAGGCCGAAGCGTTTGATCTCCAGGCTGCGCAGGGCCTTCTGCATGGATTCCTTGAAGGTGCGGCCGATGGCCATGGCCTCACCGACTGCTTTCATCTGCGTGGTGAGCGTCTCGTTGGCACCGGGGAACTTCTCGAAGGTAAAGCGCGGGAGCTTGGTGACGACGTAGTCGATGGTGGGCTCGAACGCGGCGGGCGTGTGACGCGTGATGTCGTTCTTCAGCTCATCGAGCGTGTAACCGACGGCGAGCTTCGCGGCGATCTTCGCAATGGGGAAGCCGGTGGCCTTGGACGCGAGCGCGGAGCTGCGGCTGACGCGCGGGTTCATCTCGATGACGATCATGCGGCCCGTGTCGGGATGCACGGCGAACTGGATGTTTGACCCACCGGTCTCCACGCCGATCTCGCGGATGCAGGCGAAGGAGAAGTCGCGCATGATTTGGTATTCGCGATCCGTGAGCGTCTGGATCGGCGCGACGGTGATGGAGTCGCCGGTATGCACGCCCATGGGGTCGAGATTCTCGATGGAGCAGATGATGACGCAGTTGTCCGCCTTGTCGCGGATGACCTCCATCTCGAACTCCTTCCAGCCGAGCAAGGATTCCTCAATGAGCACTTCCGTAACTGGCGAGAGATCGAGACCGTTCGCCGTGATGGTCTCGAATTCTTCTTTGTTATAAGCAATGCCACCGCCGGTGCCGCCGAGTGTGTAGGCGGGGCGGATGATGAGGGGCATGGTGCCGATCTGCTCGGCGATGGCGCGGGCTTCCTCAATCGTATGCGCCACGCCGGACTGCGGCAGATCGAGCCCGATCTTGAGCATGGCGTTCTTGAACTTGAGCCGGTCCTCACCTTTCTCGATGGCCTCCGCATTCGCGCCGATCATGCGCACGCCATGCTTCGTCAGCGTGCCGGCATTCCAGAGTGACATGGCGCAGTTCAGCGCCGTCTGGCCGCCGAGTGTGGGCAGCAGCGCGTCCGGCTTCTCGATCATAATGATCTTCTCGACGATCTCGGGGTTGATCGGCTCGATGTAGGTGCGGAATGCGAACTCCGGGTCCGTCATGATGGTGGCCGGGTTGGAATTGATGAGCACCACCTGGTAGCCTTCCTCACGCAGAGCCTTGCAGGCCTGAACGCCGGAGTAGTCGAACTCACAGCCCTGGCCGATGACGATGGGGCCGGAACCGATGACGAGGATGGTCTTAATGGAGGTGTCTTTGGGCATGATGAAAAAATGTCGAATTCGGAATGACGAATGTCGGAGTTTTGAGGGAAAGCGTATGATTTGGGCGCTTTCGGGGGCGGGTTTCACAGGCTAGAAAGCCTATGCTACGGCATCGCGGGGCCGGAAAGCGCGGCATCTTGCACGGTCCCCCCCGGCTGTCAAAGGGAGGTGGGCAGGAAGATGCCTGACACTGGAAAAACCCAGAGCTTGGACTGCCTTTCATGGCGTCCTGAACAAGCTCAGGCCGCTGGGCTGAGGGTCACTTCTTCAAAGTCGTGATCAGGAACTCCGAGATGCCCTTGTGCTTCACCTCTTGAGCACCGGGATAGACGAGTTCGCACTGGGTACCGATGGTGCGGCAGTGCTCCTGGAGTTTCACGCCGTAGTTCGCTGTGTGGGTGGGGTCTTTTTGCGGCTGACCGATGGCGGGAGCGGAGCTGTAGTGCAGATAGACGGCGGGGTCGTCCTTGCTGACGAGTTCGTAGGGGGAGTACAGCTTGATCCATTTCAGCACGGACTCGCGCTTTTCCAGGAACTCGGCGAAGCGGGTGTCGCGGGTCTTGGTGTCGTTCGGGTCCATGAAGCCGAAGGCGTGGCCGCCGTAGCGGCTGTTCGGGGTCCACTCGATGAGCTGTTTCGGATCGAGCGAGGTCTGGGCACCACTCACGGCGGCGCACCAGAGGCGGGTGGACTCGCGGGCGATGAGATCGCTGCTTTTCGGGTCGGCCATGTCGTCGTGGAAGGCGAGGTAAAGGCTGCTACAGGCTCCGGCACTGCCACCGCTGGCTCCGATGCGCTGCTTGTCGATGTTCCACTCCCCTGCCCTGCTGCGCACGAACTGCAAAGCGCGTGCTGCATCCTCCAGCGGCCATTTCACAGGCGGCATGACACCCTCGCGCTGGGCCTGCCAGGAGTAACGGTAATTGATGGAAACCACGGAGATGCCTGCGGCGAGGCATTCTTCGAGGCTGCCGGGCCTCGCTTTGTCGCCAGCGACCCAGCCGCCGCCGTGGATGAAGAAAAGCAGCGGCGTGGGCTTGGCGGACTCGGCTTTGTAAAAGTCCAGCACCTGACGTTCATGCGTGCCGTAGGCGACATTCGCCGCGGTGGGAGCGCGTGTGGGTTTTGGGGCGGGTTTGGCGGTCGGTGCAGGCGTTTGAGCCTGAAGGCTGGAGATGACGAGAAGGGCAGCGAGGATGGGGCGCATGGCTGGAATGAACGGGCTGGAGTTACTGCTTCTTCTTCGCTGCTTTCTTCTTTCCCGGCTGCTTCATCACGAGAGGCCAGTCGGCGTGCTCGGTGCGCAGGGTTTTCATGAGAGACTCGGCTTTGGCGACGAGGTCGGGCTTTTCCGCAGCGAGGTCCTTCGACTCGGCGAGATCGGTGGCGAGGTCGTAGAGCTCGATGGGCTTAGCGGGGCCGTTGCGGACGGCTTTCCAGCCGCCAAAACGCACGGCCTGGAGGGAGGTGCCTTCGTGGAGTTCCCAGTAAAAGGCTTCGCGTTTCGGAGCGGGACCGCCTTTGAGCAGCTCGACGACGGAGTGGCCGTCGTGCGGGGATTTGAGTTCGACTCCGGCGAGTTCGGCGGCGGTGGGCAGGAAGTCCCAGAAGGCCCAGGGCTCCTCGCTGGTGCGGCCCGCAGGCACTTTCCCCGGCCAGCGGGCGATGCCGGCCTGTCGCAGCCCGCCTTCATAAAGCGAGCGCTTGAAGCCGCGCAGCTTGCCGCCCATGGACTGGTCGAAGAGTTTGCCGACTTCGGATTTGGGTTCGAAGGACGCGCCGTTGTCGCCGGAGAAGATGACCAGGGTGTTTTCATCAACCTTGAGTTCCTTCAGCAGGTCCATGAGCTGGCCGACCTCGCGGTCGAGACGTGTGACCATGGCTGCGTAGGTTTTTTGGAGCTTGGTCCAGGGCTTGTCCTGGTATTGGCCGAGGTCGTCGATCTCAAAGCTGCCATGCGGCAGGGTGATGGCGTGGTAGAGGAAAAAGGGGCTGCTGGCGTGGCTTCTAACCCAGTCGCGCGTGTCCTTGCCGATGAGGTCCATGGCGTAGGTCTTGCCATCGAGCTCGACGTGCTGGTCGTCGTTCCAGAGGTATTTGGGGAAGTAGCTGTGGGCATGGCGCTGGCAGTTGTAGCCGTAGAAGTGATCGAAGCCTTTTTTCAAAGGGCTGCCGGTGGTGTCGAACATGCCCATGCCCCACTTCCCGGTGCAGGCGGTGGCGTAACCAGCGCTTTTCAGCACTTGGGCGACAGTGGGAACCTCGGCAGGCAGGGGCTTTTGCCCCTCGGGCTGGATTTCACGGTTCGCGCGGATGGGGCAGTGGCCCATGTGCAGGCCGGTCATCAGCGATGATCTCGATGGCGCGCAGACGCTGGTGCCGGAGTAGAGTTGCGGGAACTTCGTGCCCTCCGCCGCCATGCGGTCGAGATTCGGCGTCTGGATGAGCTTTTGCCCGTAGCAGCCGAGGTCGCCCTGCGCGAGATC
>NZ_JBILYB010000060.1:0-36015 GCF_044378005.1 Prosthecobacter sp. | reverse complement strand
GACCGCCTCGCCACCGACTATCAAATCGAGATCGGCGACAGCGCAGGCCAATGGCACACCGTCGCCGATGCCAGTGACCGGCAAAAGTTTGACCCGAAAAACAAAAAGCTCGTGAAGCCGAACCTCAGCGGCCTCAGCCCCGACGAGACGAAGCGCGCCAAACCACTGATGCAGGAAAAAGCCGACATCGAGGCCAAGATCAAAGCTGCAGAAAACGCACAAAAGGTCTTCGCCGGCACCTTCCGTACGCCGGATGACATCCATCTCCTCAATCGCGGCGATCCCGAGCAACCAAAGGATGAAGTCACTCCCGCCGTGCTCAGCGCCCTGAGTGATTTGAAACTGCCCAAGGAATCCGCCGAGCAACAACGCCGCCGTGTCCTCGCCGAGTGGATCGCCAGTCCGCAGAATTCTCTCACCTCCCGCGTCATGGTAAATCGCATCTGGCAAGGTCACTTCGGCACCGGTCTCGTGCCCACACCGAGTGACTTCGGTCATTTGGGTGTGAAACCCAGCCATCCTGAGCTGCTCGACTGGCTCGCCGCTGAGTTCATCCGCAGTGGCTGGAGCGTGAAGCACATGCATCGCTTGATTGTGCTCAGTGCGGTTTACCGACAATCGTCGGACATGTCAGACCAGTCCGACGCTGCCGCGAAGGATGCCGACGTCCGCTACCTCTGGCGCTTCCCCTCCCACCGTCTCGAAGCCGAATCCATCCGCGACTCCATGCTCGCCGTCAGCGGTCAGCTCAATGTGAAGATGCATGGCCGTGGCTTCAATCTCTTCGATCAACGTGGTGGTCTCAGCGGCTTTGATCCCATCGAAACCTTCACGCCCGACAATCAGCGTCGCATGATCTACGCCCACAAAGTCCGCCGCGAACCCGAGACCGTCTTCGGCGCCTTCGACTGCCCCGACGCCGGCCAAAGCACCGCCATCCGCCGCGCCAGCACCACTCCGATCCAAGCCCTCAACCTCTTCAACAGCCTCTTCACTCTCGCCCAGACTGATGCCTTCGCTGCCCGCGTGAAAAAGGAAGCTGGTGACGATCTACTAACTCAAATCAAACGCGCATACCAACTCGCCCTCAGTCGAGAACCCACAGGCGAAGAACTCGAGGAAAGCCAGCCCATCGTGCACCAGCACGGCATTGCCACGCTTTGTCGTGCGTTGTTCAACTCGAACGAGTTTTTGTTTGTGCCGTAGTTGCATCCGTCATTGGCCGGACCGCATGAGTGGATCTAGGTTGAGTCTTCATGGAAATCGACTCATTGGAACCACCCTACCTGCACGGAGGCCCGCTTGGTCGCGTTCGATTCAAGACGCAGCCAGAAGACTTCATCGTGGAAGAGCTGCTGGGCTTTGAGCCTTCCGGTGTCGGCGAGCATTGCCTGGTGTGGGTGGAGAAGCGGGATCTGGACAGCAACACAGCGGGTGCGCGACTGGCAGACGCACTGGGATTGCGTCGGCGGTTGGTGAGCCACTGCGGACTGAAGGACCGCCATGCCGTGACGCGGCAGTGGTTCAGTCTGCACATGCCGGGGCAGCCATCACCAGAGCCAGCGGCGCTGGAATCGGAAGGTTTGCGCGTGCTGCGCGTCACGCGAAACACCCGCAAGCTGCGGCGAGGCATCCATCTCGGCAATCGCTTCACCATTCGGCTGCGCGAGCCTGACTTCGATGCTGAGGAGAGATGGAGCCAGATCGTGAGTGTCGGCGTGCCGAACGTGTTCGGTAGCCAACGATTCGGCAATGAAGGCCGCAATGTGGAGAAGGCGCTCGCCATGTTTCGCGGCGAGTTCACGCCTGGGGATCGTCTTCTGCGCGGGCTGCTGCTCTCGGCCGTGCGCAGCCATTTGTACAATGCGGTGGTGGCTGAGCGCATGAAGCGCGGCTGTTGGGATCGGGCGCTGCTGGGCGAAGTGTATGGCTTCCCCGACAATGGAACTTTGTTGCTCATCGAAAATCAGCGTGGTGACGAGATGCAGCGCTTCGCCGATGGAAAAGTGGAGATCACCGCGCCGATGTGGGGCTGCGGTGATCTGCACAGCGCGGGCGAGGTTCGTGCACTAGAGATGGAGGTGATGTCTCGCTTCCCCGAGCTTACCGCCGGGCTTGAAGCCGCCGGGCTGCGCCAGGAACGACGCGTCATGCGTTTGCGACCTGTGAATCCCGAGTTTGTGACCTTGGAAGGCGGTGACCTGCAACTGAGCTTTGATCTGCCTCGCGGCACCTATGCCACCGCCATCCTGCGGGAACTGGCGATGCTGGAAGAACCGCGAGAAACTCCGTAAAATGTGGCCGCGCCAAGGAGATTACTCCGTGACGACTCGATGACAGACTCCCCCGAACACCTCTCCCTCGCAGGACGCCAGCTTCTGGATCGTCGCCGCTTCCTTTCGAGCAGCGCCACGGCACTCGGCTCTATCGCGTTGACGAACTTGCTCGGGCTGGATGGCCTGCTCGCCGCCAACGGCCCTATCATTGATCCAGGTCGGCCTTATGCGCCGCGACAGCCGCATTACCGAGCGAAGGCAAAAAACGTCGTAGTCATCTTCTGCGCCGGTGCGGTGAGCCAGCTTGAAACGTGGGATTACAAACCCGAGCTGATCAAGTGGGACGACAAACCTCTACCGGGCGGCCCCGCCGTGACTTTCCAAGGCCCCGCAGGCAATCTCGCACGGCCCCAGTATACCTTCCGCCCTCGTGGCCAAACTGGCAAGTGGGTGAGCGACATGATACCGCACCTCGCGGAGCTGACGGATGACCTCGCCTTCGTGCATTCGCTCACCAGCAAATCCAACACACATGGCCCAGCGGAGAACTTCCTCTCCACCGGTTCCGTGCTTGATGGCTTCCCGAGCCTCGGCGCATGGACGACGTATGCGCTTGGCAGCGAGAACCAGGATCTTCCCTCCTACGTCGCCATTCCTGATCCACGCGGCGTGCCGCAAAATGGTGCGAACAACTGGGGGCCCGGTTTTCTCCCCGCAGCCTTCCAAGGCACGACGATGAGTTCCAAAAGCCCCGTGCGTCATCTCTCTGCGCCCGGAGTCTCCGCACAGGCAGATCAAGCTACGCGCTCATTGCTTCAAAAGATGAATGCGCGACATCTCGAAGCCAATCCAGGCGATGGCAAACTCGCTGCGCGCATCGCCAGCTACGAACTCGCTGCGCGCATGCAGCTCAGCGTGCCGGAGATCAACGACCTCAGTACCGAGCCTGCCCACATCCTAAAACTCTACGGTGCCGACGACACTCAGAACGCCGATAAAGCCGCCTTCGCGAAGAACTGCATTCTCGCGCGACGCCTCATCGAACGCGGAGTGCGCTTTGTTCAGCTTTTCAACGGCGCGTATGCGAGCGGCGGCAAACTCAATTGGGACGGCCACAGCGATCTCAAAGCGCAGTATGACGTTCACTCTTCGATCCTCGACCAGCCCGCCGCCGCCCTGATTCGCGACCTCAAGCAGCGCGGCCTGCTTCAAGACACGCTCGTCGTCTGGTGTACCGAGTTTGGCCGCATGCCCTTCTTCCAAAAAGGCGCGAAGGGTCGCGATCACAACCCCGATGGCTTCACCTGCTGGATGACCGGCGCAGGCGTGAAGCCCGGAGTGAGCACCGGCGAGTGCGACGAACTCGGCCAGAAAGCCGTGAAGGACATCCATCCGCTCTACGACTTCAACGCCACCATCCTCCACCTCCTCGGCCTCGATCACGAGCGCCTCACCTTCGAGCACAATGGATTTCAACGTCGCCTCACGAATGTGGAAGGACACGTGATCAAAGAGATGCTGGCCTGATCATCATCACGCCACGATCTCGCGGATCACATGCCCATGCACATCCGTCAGCCGACGCTGGATGCCGTTGTGATAGTAACTGAGTTTTTCGTGGTCGAGACCGAGGAGGTGGAGCGCGGTGGCGTGGAGGTCGTAGCTGTAGCTCGGGTTTTCGGCGGCTTTGAAGCCGAGATCATCCGTGGTGCCGTAAGCAGTGCCTCCCTGGATGCCGCCACCGGCCATCCAGGCGGTGAAGGCTCCGGGGTTGTGGTCACGGCCTTTGCCTGCGCCTTGCGCGGCGGGTTGGCGACCGAACTCGGTGGTGCAGATGACGAGCATGCTTTCGAGCAGGCCGCGTGATTTTAGATCGGTGAGCAGCGCGGCGGCCCCGCTATCGAGAATGCTGCCCCAGTAGCCGTGATCGCGGACGAGGTCTTCGTGGCTGTCCCAGTTGGGGCGGATTTTCTTCGCGGTGGTGTTTTCGGCGCCGCAAAAGATCTGCACGAAGCGCGTGCCACGCTCGACGAGCCGACGTGCGAGAAGGCACTGCCGTCCAAACGGTCCGATGTCCTCGTGATCGAGGTTGTAGAGCTTTTTCGTCGCCTCGGTCTCATCGCTGACGTTCGTGGCTTCGGGGGCGCTGAGCTGCAAACGTGCGGCGAGTTCATACGCAGCGATGCGGGCTTCCAACTCGCTGTTTTCGCGTCTTTCGGCCGCGTGGGTGCGATTGAGCACTTGGAGGAATTCGCGGCTCTTTTGCTCGGAACCTTCGATGTAGCCCTTGGGCGGGAAAAGATCGGCGATGGGCGGTTTTTCGGCATCGGTGGTGAGAACAGTGCCTTGATGAATCGCGGGTAGAAAGCCCGCACCCCAGTTCAAAACGCCACCCGGCGGTAGGCCGCGCGGATCAGGCAGCACTACAAAGGCGGGAAGGTCATCGCTGAGGCTGCCGAGACCATAAGTGACCCAAGCACCCATCGTGGGAAAGCCGGGCAAGATGTAACCGCTGTTCGCCATGAACATCGCGGGACCGTGCAGCGCGGTTTTGCTCTGCATGGAGTGGATGAAAGCCATGTCATCGACCTTCGTCGCGAGCTTGGGAAACAGATCGCTCATCCAGCGCCCGCACTCGCCATGCTGGCGGAACTTCCACCACGACTGCTGACAGTTGCCGGGCTTCGACGCGAAGAAGGTCAGTTTGCCATCGGGATCGAAGGGCTTGCCCTGACGCTTCGCCAGCTCCGGTTTGTAGTCCCAGGTATCCACATGCGAAAGGCCACCGGGGCAGAAGATTTGGATCACTGCTTTTGCTTTCGCCGCATGATGCCCGCCTTTCGGCGAAAGCGGGTTCGCCGATGCCGCGCTGGCATCGCGATGCAGCATCGCAGCCAAAGCGGTTCCGCTGAAGCTGTGGAGGAAATGGCGGCGTGTAGTCGAGTTCATGAGTCGAATCATTCGGGCCTTCCATTCTCAGCGGGCTTCTTACCTTCGATGAGCGCCTTCGCCTGACGCACGAAGCGGCGGCCGAGGAGTTCGTAGCCGGGCTTGGTGTAGTGGAGGTCGTTGGTCATCAAGCCTCTGATCTCCTTGTCGTTGAGATCATCGCAATCGATCCATGCGCCATGCGCATCGCCCTTTGCAGTTTCGACCTGGGCATCGCGCACCACTTTCCACGCTGGCGGGTTGATGCGTTCATGATCGCTGATGCGGCCGATGACGAAGTTCATGTCTGGGCGCTTCAAATCACGGCGCAGATTCGCGAGGAGCTGCTTCAAGGCATCGGCATAAGGCGCATGCAGGCCGGTCTTCGAATCGTTCTCGCCCTGCATCCAGCAAAACGTGATCGAGGCCGGATTTGGGTGTGCTTTGAGCAACTCCGCAAACTGGCTGAGGATGCGCGTATAGAAGAACGCCGTCGCCTTGGTGCCCTGATCCTTCGCCCGAGCCTGAGCGACATCGACTCCGTGCTTCGTGGCGATGTCGTTCCATTCATTCACCCAGTAACGAATCGGCTGACCTCCCGCCGCGACCTTGATGTAGGCCACATCGGCGTCGGGGAAGAGCTTCTTCGCCTCCGGTTCAAACCCAAGCTTTGGGTCCATGCCTGCCATGTTAGATTGGCCAGAGAGGATGAAGAGATGCGCAGGTTTGTCCGCTGCTGAAGCGAGGGAGACCAGGGCGAGAGTGAAGAGGATGATGTGTTTCATGGTTTAGCGAATCCAGATGGCTTTGCCGGTTCCGCCTTTCGGCGTGGTCTTGGGGTAGTCAGGGTTAGGCTTTTGCTCGATAACGCGGACGATTTGGTCGATGGGCAGATCGGCCTGCGCATCACGGATACGAACGCCGGTGACTGAGACATTTCGCACGGAGCAGTCGAGGTCGGGGGAGAAGATTTCGACCCACTGCTCCGATGCGGTTCCGTGACGATAGGTTTGAGATTTGGGGCCGAGTTCGATGAGGTGATAGTCGGCGGGTGGCGGGAAGAGTAGTTTCACATCGCGGATGGTGAGGCCGTCGGTGTTGGCGTGGACTTGGATGCTGCCGGGGCAATTGAAGGTGAGGTTCTCGAAGACGATGCTCTTCAACATGCCGACGCCGAGGCTGAAGTCCTTGTCGCGGCCGATTTCGAGATTCGGCTGGTCGTAGAGCTTGAAGTCGCGGATGTCGGTGATGGCGCGTAGCGTGATGTCGTGGATGGGACAATCGACCGTGGTGCCGTCACTGAAGCGTTTCACGCCGGGGAGCAGGCGGATGGAGTTGGCTGATGAGATACCATCGGGTGCGCCGTGGATGTCCTCGATGATGATGTGATGGATGGCACCGAAGCTGGGCGCGTAGTTTTTCCACTCCCAGGCATTAAGCGCGACGGTGTCGTCGTGCGAGACGCCGCTGACGTTGCGGATGAGACCGTTGCTCGCGGGGCCATTCACATGCACGCCATCGCGCCCGTGCTCGTCGAGCGTGACACCATCGACGGTGAAGTCGCTGACGTTCGCTAAATGCACGCCAAAGGCTTTGCTCTGACGGATGGTGATGTTCTTTACTGAAACACGGCGGACATTTTGCAGCAGGATGACGCCGTGAGTGCCAGGCACGGGCTGCTGCTTCGAGGAAAGCCCTCGTGTGTTGTCTTCTCCAAACGTCGTCCAGATGCCGCCTTCGATGGTGATGTCAGTGTCCGGCTTTGTGTCTTCGGGCACCGCTTGTTCAGCAAAGCCGACGATGTGCTCGTTGCGCACTATGCAGGTGTTTGTGCCAGGCTTGAGCTGGATCACCGCATCTGCATCGGCAGAGAGCTTTTGGCCGGATTTGAGGATGATTGGGCCATCGAGCAAATAAGGCTGCTCTCGCTTCGGCAGATGCACCACGTTGTTTTTGTCGAGTGCGGCCTGGATGGCGGCGTTGGCGGACTCGCTTTGAATGGCGGCGACCTGGGCTGTAGCCGCCAGGGAGAAGAGTAAAGCGGGGAGAAGCAAAAGAAGGTGTTTCATGGATGGATGAGAGCTTTCACTTCAATCCACATACACAAACTCGTTCGCGTTCAGGAGCATGCGGCAGAGGGAGAAGAGGTCGATAGAGTTGGCGGCGGTGAGTTCTTCCTTTGTCGGAGCACGCTGAAAGCAGAGGTGGAAGGCACGCGCGATGGCTGCCTCGGGCGTTTTGTCTTCGGTTTGAACTCGCTCGGCCAGATGGCGAGCTTGTTGGAGCATGAACTCGTTGTTCGAAAGCGTCAGCGCTTGCAGTGCCGTGGTCGTTTGCGCTCTCGTTGGGGTGAAGTTCGCGGGATCAGGGCAGTCGAGCGTGGTCAGGAACTGATGCGGTGTGGTGCGCACGACGAAGCGGTAGATGCTGCGACGCCAAAGCTCGGGTTTGTCGGGCGTGACGTAGTCGTAGATGGGGGCGTAGGCTTCGGTGTAGTTGAAGT
This sequence comes from Prosthecobacter sp., assembly GCF_044378005.1. Classification (GTDB taxonomy): domain Bacteria; phylum Verrucomicrobiota; class Verrucomicrobiia; order Verrucomicrobiales; family Verrucomicrobiaceae; genus Prosthecobacter. The sequence goes on along the minus strand of NZ_JBILYB010000060.1, from coordinate 28,308 downwards.
CGCGGTAACCGGGGCCACCATGGTCGAGGTTCAGCTTGCCGGAGACGGCGAGCACGGTGTCGCGCAGGGTTTCGGCGTCGAGACGGCGTGGGTTTTGCTTCCACAGCAGCCTGTTTGAACCGTCTGATCGGACTGATCCGACCGATCTTTGCCGATAGGTGCGGCTCATGACGATGAGCTTGTGCACATGCTTCAAGCTCCAGCCATGCGTGATGAGTTCGTTGGCGAGGAAATCGAGCAGCTCGGGGTGGCTGGGTTTGTCTCCGCCGAGGCCGAAATCGCTGGGGGTGGTGACGAGGCCTTGGCCGAAGTGGTGATGCCAGAGGCGGTTCACGATGACGCGTGCGGTGAGCGGGTTGTTGGGATGCGTGATCCAATTTGCCAAAGCGAGTCGGCGCTGGGCTTCGGGTGTTTGGTTGTCGCCAAAAGCAGCGGAGGCGTGCTTGGCCCATGAGAAGGCTCCGGGCGTGACTTCTTGCGCTTCGTCCTCGGGATTGCCACGGCGCTGCACTTTGATGGCGGGCGGCTTGGGATCGGAAACGATGGCATAGACCTTGTCGGGCTCGGGAAGGGCTTTGAGATCGGCGTCGAGCTTCGCGGCGGTGGCGCGGAGTTGTTTCAATTGGACTGTATCGGCCTCGGTGAGGCGTGTTTCGGTGATTTCGGGCACGAGCTTGGGATCGCCGACGAAGAGGAGATCGTTGCCGATGCCATCGCCGCCGTCGGTGGCGATGAGGGTGAGTGTTTTGGCCTTCGCGGGCACTTCGAGGTCGAGGGCGGCGGTTTCGTCTTTGCGGAGTTTGAGCTTTTGGAATTTCAGCTCGGCATCGACGAAGACGGTGAAGTCGGCTTTCGTGGCTGCGGCTTCTTTGGAGCTTCCGAAGCCGACGAGGCCGGTGAGTCGCATGGCTTTGAGGCCGCTCTGCTCGCGCAGTTTGGCGAGGTCGAAGGTGATGCCGCTGTTCGCGTGCATGGCGAGCATGCTATGGCCTTTGGCGGCGAAGTCGGTGCCGCCGAGCGTGGTGCTGCGTTGGGCGTTGAGAGGACGATTGGCGATGGTATCCCAAAAATGGCCGCTGGTGGCGGGGATGCCTTTCACCTCGGTTTTGAAGTCCACGCTGACCTTGTCTTTGCCATCGGGGACAAAGACCCACTTCACGCCGGGGATGCTTTCGACTTTTTGAAGGCGGTTCGTCTGGATGTCGCGGTGGTAGCCGAGCTTTTCTTTGGTGACTGAACCGTTGCGCAGGTCGATGCCGGAGGCTTCGGGGATGAGTTTGGCGAGTTCGAGGCCCTCACCGGCCAGCTTGGCGATCTGCGTGCGTGTTTGGGTGAGTTCTTTGTTTAAGCGGGCTTTTTCGGCGGCGATGCGTTTCGACTCGGCGGCATCGGTTTCGCGGTCGCCGCGCTTCACACCGGCAAAAACGGCCCACAGCCGATAATACTCCTCCTGCGTGATGGGATCGAGCTTGTGATCGTGGCAGCGGGCGCAGTTGATGGTGATGCCCATCGTGGCGGTGAGCGTCTGCGTGACCATGTCGTCGAGATCGAGAGAGCGGGCGGCACGACGAAGCATGTCGGACCGCGTTTCCTGCTGCCCGACGAAGTCCCAAGGGCCTGCGGCGAGGAATCCGAGCGCGGTGATGGTTGGCTTCGGCAGCAAATCTCCGGCGATCTGTTCTTTGATGAACTGGTCGTAAGGTTTGTCGGCATTGAAGGACTCGATGACGTAGTCGCGGTAGCGCCAAGCATTCGGGCGGAGCTGGTCACGCTCGAAGCCGTGGGTGTCGGCGTAGTGGACGATGTCCAGCCAGTGGCGGGCCTGGCGTTCGCCGAAGTGCGGTGAGGCGAGGAGAGAGTCCACGAGCGCTTCGTAGGCTTGGTCGGACAGGTCTGATGTGTCTGACAATTCCGACGGTGGGAGTCCGAGGAGATCGAAGTGAAGTCGACGCTTCAACGTGTGCGCGTCTGCCTGCGGAGACATCTTGAGGCCATTCACACGGAGTTTGGCTTCGATGAAGGCGTCGATGGAAAGTAGCTCGGGCTTGAGCCCGAGAGGCGCGGCTAAAGCCGAAGCCACTTTGATGGGCTGCACGGACCAGTGCTGCAGGCGCTTGTCGGTGAGCGCGGCTTTGTCGGTGGCGTTTTCGGGCCACTTGGCACCGGAGTCGATCCAGCTCTTTAAAAGGGCGATCTCTCCGATTTTTAAGCCATCACCTTTGGGGGGCATTTTTTCATCTTCATCCGTGCTCGTGATGCGCTGGAAGAGTGGTGAGGCATCTGCTTTGCCCGCGAGGATCGCCGGGCCATCGTGGCCGCCTTTGAAGGCATGCACTTTGGCATCGAGACGGAGTTCGCCTTTCTGTTTCTTTTCGCCATGGCATTCGATGCAGTGTTTTTGCAGCAGCGGACGGATCTCGCGGTCGAAATCGGCCGAGAGAAGGACGGAAGGGATACAAAGGACGGAAAGGAGCAGCTTCATGCGAGTGCGCTTTGAATGACGTGCCCGTGCACATCCGTAAGGCGGCGTTCGAGACCGTTGTGGTAGTAGCTTAGCTTTTCGTGATCGAGACCGAGGAGGTGCAGGATGGTGGCGTGGAAGTCATAGACGCTGGTGACATCGACGGCGGCTTTCCAGCCGAACTCATCGGTTTCGCCGTGGTGTTTGGCACCGGTTTGCACGCCAGCTCCGGCGAGGATGCAGGTGAAGCCGCTGGGGTTGTGATCGCGACCGGACGCACCTTTTTGAAAGGTGGGCATGCGGCCGAACTCGGTGCAGAAAACGAAGAGCGTGTCGGCGAGCAGGCCGCGCTGCTTCAGATCCATGAAGAGCGCGGCGGTGGGCTGGTCGAGGATCTCGGCGTGGCCGGGATACTGCGCGGCGATGGTCTTGTGGCCGTCCCAATTGCCCACGCCTTCGCCCATGGCATACGCGCCGTTGAAGACCTGCACGAAGCGAACGCCCTGCTCGCACAGACGACGCGCGAGAATGCAGTTTTTGGCGTAACCGGCCTTCACGGTGTTCGTGGGATCGTCGGCTCCATACATTTTCAAAACGTGTGCAGGCTCGCTGCTGAGATCGGTGAGCGCGGGGACAGTCATCTGCATCTTCGCGGCGAGCTCGTAGCTGGAGATGCGAGCGGCGAGTTCGCTATCGCCGGGGAATTTTTCGAGGTGGCGTTCGTTGAGACGCTTCAAGAAGTCGGCGGTCGCTTTGTCGCTACTGGCGGAGATGCCGTCAGGTCGTGCGAGGAAGCGAATGGGGTTTTCGGCATTGAAGGCGGTGCCTTGATAAGCGGCAGGAAGGAAGGCGGCGCTCCAATTGTTGCCCGCGGCTTGGGGATTGCCGCGTGGATCGGGAATGGCGATGTAGGACGGCAGATTTTCGTTTTCAGTGCCGAGCGCGTAGTTCACCCAGGCACCGGCGGAGGGAAAGCCTTCCAAGGTCTGGCCGGTGGACATGAAGGTCTCGCCAGGGCCGTGCGTGTTCGTCTTCGACGTCATGCCGTGGAAGAAAAAGAAATCGTCCGCGCACCCACCGAGCTTCGGCAGTAAATCGGAGGTCATCTTGCCGGACTGGCCGCGTGGCTTGAAGTCACGTAGTGGTTTGATGAGGTTCCCCTGCTCGCCCTGGAAGGTGACGACGCTGCCGCCGGGCATCGGCTGGTCGTGGTATTTAAAGAGAGCAGGCTTGTAGTCGAAGGTGTCGACATGGCTCAACGCACCGCTGCAAAAGACCATGACGACGCGTTTGGCTTTCGGGGCAAAGTGCGGCTTTCGCGCTGCGAAGGGACGAGATGGGTCGATGAGCGGACGAATAGGACTGGATGCGGCCAGGAGCTGATCTCGTGCGAGCAAATCAAGGAACGCGATGCTGCCGAGGCCATGAACGGTCTGCGAAAGGAAGCTGCGGCGGTTGAGGAGAGCGTTCATATTATTCGAGGAAGAGGAACTCGTTCGAGTTGAGAAGGGCACGGCAGAAGGCTGGAAGACCTTCTTGCTTCACGAAGGCTTCGGCGGTGGAGAGTTCGTCTTTCGAAGGGGAGCGCTGATAGACAAGTTGGTAGGCTTCTCGGATCGTTTTGGCTTTGGTGGCGAGTTTGGCGGCTTGGTCGATGACAAACTGACTGTTGAAGAGGTTGAGCGCCTGCAATGGCGTGGTGCTGCGGGGGCGGCTGGGGCAGACTTGGCCAGCGTCAGGGGTATCGAAGGAGGCGAAGATGGCGTCAGGCTCCATGCGGAGTTTGAGGGCGTAGATCATGCGGCGGTAGTCCTCGCGCTCGAAATCGGTGGTCTCAGGTATCCAGTTGCGGGCGTAGTTGGCGTTTGGCTCGTAGAGCATGAAGCCGGGGCCGCCGGGGGTGAGATCGAGGCTGCCGGTAACAGCGAGGATGCTATCGCGGATGCTTTCAGCGTCGAGACGGCGCGGGGCAAAGCGCCAGAGCAGGGTGTTCGTCGCGTCTTTGGATAGGACGGATGGATCTGATGGGACGGATGAGGATTGCTGGAACGTGCAGGAAGTAAGAATGAGCCTCTGAATGTGCTTCACGCTCCAACCGCTGCAGATGAACTCATTGGCGAGCCAGTCGAGCAGTTCGGGGTGGGTGGGTTTGAAGCCCATGTGGCCGAAGTCACTCGGCGTGGCGACGAGGCCGGTGCCGAAGATGTAATGCCAGATGCGGTTCACCATGACGCGGGCGGGTAGTGGATTGCGCGGGTCGGTGAGCCATTTCGCGAAGGCGAGGCGGCGCTGCTGCTCGGGAGCATCGGGCGGGAGATTGAGGCTGCCGAGTTTGTCTTTGAATACCGAGAGTGCATCGGGCGCGACGACCTCGCGCGGGTTCATGTGATCGCCACGATGGAGGCGATGGGTTGGCTCGGGCTGCTTGAAAATGCCCGCATAGGCCAGCGGCGGCTCGGCGATGGTGGAGAGTTCTTTTTGAAGGGACTCGACCTTCGCGATGAGGTCGGCTGGTGCATCGGAGGAGGAAGGGATAGCTTTGACCTTTTTGTTGAAGCGGGCGCTGAGGCGGTCGGCCTGGCTGGAGACGGTTTTCCAGGTCTTCGCATCGCCGGAGATTTCGATGCGGTAAGCCGTGGCGATACGGTCCTCAAAAACTTTACCCATCGTGCTGCGGTCACGGCTCCAGACGACGCGGGTGATCTGCTGCGGCTGCGTGAACTCGAACTGCACCCAGCCTTTTTTCTCTTTAGCGATCCAACTGTGACTGTTGCCGTATTGACCGTCGTTGATGTGCGCGAGCTTGTGAATCGGCGACGGGCCGAAATCACCGCCGGAGGTCGTTTCGGCCTTCAAAGCAAGGTTTTCGCCGCTGGGGCTGAATATCTCAAGTTCGTCGATGCAGGCGTTGTTGCTGAAGCTGTCGTCGATGATGAAGCGGAGATGTTTGGCGGTCGTGGGAGCAAAAACATCGGTGTTGGCGGTGTGAGTGACGGGCGGGCGGATGTGTAACTTTTCGGAAGGTGCGGGCAGTTCTTCGAGAAGGATAACATCGGCAGCCAGCGGGGCGCTGGTCTGGCCCATGCGGAGGAGGATGCGGCTGTGAGCAGCCAGTTCGTGCTCGCCGAGGCTCTTGAAGCTGCTCCAGCGTTTTTTGCTGGCGATGGCGGGTTTGCCATCAGCGAACTGGCGTTGGTTGATGGTGCCGATCTCGGTCTGCTTTCCGTTCGTTTCGATGATGAAGCGGGCGTCCGGCGCATGGGTGGTCCACACGCCCCAGCTCACCCAGATGCGATGTTTGCCGTTGCGCTTCGGTGTCCACGCGACGCAGTCGGCGCCGGGTGCTTCATCAAAGTAGCGGTAACTTTCGCCGATGTTCGGGAAGCGCTGCGCATCGCCAGGATCACTGAGCTGACCTGCCTCGGTGCCGGGATCGTATTCGGTGGGCGTGGCACCTTTGGGGGTCTTTAAAAAGATGGCGTCTTCCTCGCCGAGCGTGACGCGACGACCGAGCACGGATTTGGGCTGAAACGCGGCGAGCTGCACATTCAGCGGCGCGAGTTTTTGACGCAGCTCATCGGCCTTTTTTTCCTGAGCCGCGTGGCTGGCATCTTTTATGGGCCTGTCGCCATGCTGCACGCCGGAGAACACGGCCTGCATGGCGTAGAAGTCGGTCTGTGTGACGGGATCAAATTTGTGGTTATGGCACTTCGCACAGATCATTGTGGTGGCGAGAAAGGCGGTGCCAGCGGTGTTCACCATGTCAGAGAGCTCGTCGGCGCGCTGCATGAGCTGCAAGTTTTTGTCCTGGCCCTTCACCCGATCATACGGCCCGCCGACGATGAAGCCCGTGGCCACATCCGCGTCACAGGTGTCCCCGGCGATCTGCTCGAACATGAAGCGGTCGAAGGGTTTGTCGGTGTTGAAGGCGTCGATGACGTAGTCGCGGTAACGCCAGGCATGCGGGCGCTCGTGGTTGGTCTCAAAGCCATTCGAATCGGCGAAGCGTACGACATCCAGCCAGTGGCGTGCCCACTTTTCACCGTAGTGCCTCGAAGACAAAAGGGAGTCAATGAGCTGGCGGTAGCTTTTGTCGGACAGGTCAGACGAGTCAGACATGTCGGACGGTGGGAGACCCGTTACGACAAAGTGGGCGCGGCGGGTGAGGGTGCGTGCATCAGCCGGTGGAGAGAACGTGAGGCCTTTTTCGTGGAGTTTGGCTTCGATGAAGGAATCGATGGTGACTTTCGGATCGTGCGGAGGCAGCGGTTGATAGGCCCAGTGCTGGATGCGTGGATCAATGGCAGCAGCTTTGTCCTCAGCGGTTTCGGGCCAGTCGGCACCGGAGTCGATCCAGGTTTTGATCATGGCGATCTGTGCCTCGGAAAGAGGCTCGCCATCCGGTGGCATGCGTTCGTCACCGGAAGCGGTGATGCGCTTGAAAAGCGGCGACTCGGCGGATTTGGCCGCGACGATAGCCGGACCGCTTTCACCACCTTTGAAAGCGTGGACTTTCGCATCGAGGCGAAGATCGGCTTTCTGCTTTTTCTGGCCATGACACTGCACGCAATGCTCTTGGAGCAGCGGGCGGATTTCCCCGTCGAAGTCTGGGGCAGCGAGAAGGATCGATGGCGCGAGAATGATGGAGAGGAAGAACTTCATCGGCGTGAGGAGGTTTTCTTGAGGCCTAGATCGTCGCGGGCGTGAAGCAGATGGTTCTTCATGGCGGTGGCGGCCGCGGTGGCGTTGCGGGCGAGGATGGCGTCGAGGACTTTGCCGTGATCGGCGACGGCTTGGTCTTTGGTCACGAGGCGGTAGCCATGGCTGAGGCTGGTTTGCAGGAGGTCAGAGAGGGACTGCATAAGCAGAGAGCCGATCTTGTTGCCTGAGGCTTCGGCGATGAGGCAATGGAACTCCATGTCGGCGAGCACTTGAGTCTCGAAGTCTTGGCAGTTTTTCAGGCGCTCGTGAGCGGCTTTGAGTTGCTTGAGTTCACTGGCAGTCGCGCGTTCGGCGGCGAGTCGGGCGTTTTCGGGCTCGAGGGCAAAGCGCACCTCAGTAAGCTGGACGAGGCGTTGTTTCTCATCAGGCACGAGCATGTGAACGGCGCTGCTGAGGGGCTTGTGAAGCTTGTCCACAACCTTCATGCCGCTGCCCTGGCGAATTTCGAGCAGCCCCTGGAGTTCGAGGCGTTTCGCGGCCTCTCGCACCACGCTGCGACTGACACCAAGCTGGGCGGAGAGCTCGCGTTCGGTCGGCAGCCAGCCGTCGTCTTCCTGGAGATCTCGCCGTGCGATGGCGACGAGGCTTTGGCAGACCTTTTCGACGAGGGAAGGCGGTCGGGCGATGGTGTCGAGAGTCATGGTGGGTGATCAGGTGGTCAGACCAATTGGGGTGTAGGCAAAACGGATCTTTGGGGAGAAATCTTACTGGGGCTGGTGAATGCGGGGTCAAGATGGTCAAGGCATGGTCAAGATGCTTCAGCGGGGCTACCTTGACCTCTTGACCCACCTTGACCTTCCTGACCCGTATCCAAGTCAGGTAGGCCACGGGTGACCTTTCGCGACTACTTGATCAAACTGAGCGCCTTTTTCACGCTCGCGCCGTCATGCACCATGGCCATGAGGGCGCGGGTGATGCCTTGGGGCTTCGGATGCTGGATGACGTTGCGGCCATAGACGATGCCCGCCGCGCCCTGGGCCAGCAGGCCTTCGGTGCGCTCGAGGATTTCTTTGTCGCTGACACGACCACCACCACGTACGAGGACCGGGATGCCGGAGGCTGCGGCGATGACTTTGTGATAGACGCTGACATCGTCGGTGGGGTCGGCTTTGACGATGTCGGCACCGAGTTCCACGGCCTGACGGACGAGGTAGGTGACGGCGGTTTCGTCGCCATTGACCATGTAGCCACCGGCTTTTTCGTTCGGCTGGAAGACGAGCGGCTCGATCATCATCGGCATGCCGTAGTAGTCGGCCTGCGGCTTCAGACGGAGGATGTTTTCCACGCACTGAGCATGCACTTCAGGAGCACCGGGGATCTGGAAGAGGTTCACGCAGACACAGGCGGCATCGTAACGCACGGCCTGGAGCATGGTCTCCTCGATCATGAGGCTGAAGCGGGTGTCGGGCAGTTCTTTGCCGTAGATGTTGGCGACGTCGGTGCGCAGCACGAGGCTGGGTTTGAAGCGGCCGGGGATCTCCTGCAAATGACGCGCCATGCCGAGCGTGAGCTGGATGGCATCAGGGGCGGCATCGACGAGGGTCTTCACCACGGAGCGCATGTCTTCGATGCCGGTGAGGAAGCCGGGCTGATTGAAGAAGCCGTGATCGACGGCGACATCGAAGCAGCGGCCGGACTTGGCGTTGAAGAGACGGTTGAGGCGGTATTGTTTCATGGAAATGGAGTCGAGGTATGGGTGGTTTAGCGGATGCCCATGATGTGCTTCATCACAGCGAGTTCCAGCGCTTCGTAGTCGCGTGCGTCGATCATCTGCTGCTCGAGTTTGCGATCCCAGGAGCGGACTTTCTCCACGAGGTGCATGAAGATCTCGCGGCTGCCGGTGAGGTGGGAGGTGACGCCTTTGCCTTTCTGCGTGCGCATGGCTTTCACGTCGAGGCCGATGAACTCGCCCTTCTTGCCGTAACCGGCTTCTTCGAGCACGCGGACTTGATTGAAAGCGCCGCGCAGATTGGCGGTGCCGAAGTTTTTGTCCTGGTCGTATTTGAGGCCGTTCTGGTCATTGAGATGGACGCTGCCGAGCTTGTCGTGAGCGAGGGCAAAGGCCATCTCGTCACTGGCATCGAGGCCTGCGAGCAGGGCGTGAGCGGTCTCGATAAGGCCTTTGACGCGCTTTGGATCGCTGGAGGCATAGGCCAAAGCGACGGCATGGCCTATGGTGGGGACGTAGGCGGCATCGGTGGGCTCATTCGGCTTCGGCTCGATCCAGATCTCGATGTCTTTGTCGTGCGCGAGCATGGCATTGATCGTTTCCAAAATGCGCTGGTAGGCGAGGCGGGCGTTTTTGCTCTCACGGATGTAGCTGCCCTCACGAGCGAGCCAGAGCACGATGGCTCCGCAACCGATCTCGCGAGCCACGTCGATGGTGCGAAGCGTGCGGTCGAGGGCGTAGCGGCGGTCTTTGGCACTGTTTGCCGTGTAGCCACCATCGACGGTCTGCGGTGCGAACCACAGACGTGGGGCGACGAACTCAGGCGTGAGGCCGTTGTTATCGAGCATCTTCTTTACCTTGGCGCACTGCTTGGTGATCTGCACAGGCGTGAGGTCGTCGATGCCTGGGACGACATCATCGTCATGGAACTGCACGCCATCGAAGCCCATGGGCTTGTAGAGCGCGTATTTCTTTTCGTGTGGGAAGACGGGGCGGACCTCGGGGCCGAAGGGATCGGCACCCTCGCTGATGTTCCAGGGTCCGAAGGAGAAGCGGTATTGGGTTGGTTTGCTCATGGCGAGACACAGTAAAGGGCAAGTCAGACCTCTCTGGCTACGCTTCCAGTCTCTGCGGCTGAGACTATCGTCTCAACCTGACCTAGCAGATGAAGATGCATGTGCTATGAAAGTGCCCATGCGAGTCGAGCGTGAGAAGATTCAGATCCCGAGCGGGCATTCCTTTCGAGTGCTGCGATGGTCGCGCACGCTGCGGGAGGTGGAGTGTGTCGTAGCACCTGGAAAAGCGGAGAAGCTGACGGGCGAGGGCACGCGCTGGCATTTCCACACGGAGATGGAGCTGACGCTTTTCCGCGAGGGCCAAGGCACGCGGTTTGTCGGTGATCACATCGGGGCATTTGAGGCGGGAGACCTCGTTTTGCTGGGGAGCAAGCTGCCGCATTACTGGCACACGCGGGGGCATTCGGGCGGCGTTTCCGTGCAGTGGCATTTCCCGGAGGATCATCCGTTCTGGGCTTTCCCGGAGACACTGCCGCTGCGGGCGCTCTTTGATCAAAGCGGGCATGGTCTGCGCCTGAGTGGACTGACGGCAGCAAGAGTCGGGGCTTTGATGAATGAGATGATCGGTGTGCAGGGCGTGGAGCAGTTAGCACTGCTGCTGCGGGTGCTGGCGATCATTGATGCTGCTCCGGCAAAGGAGCGAGCCCGGCTTTCCGTGCGCTCGTTTGCACTAGCGGCGGAGTCTCACTACCAGCAGGCGATCTCACGGGCGCTGCGGCATGTGATCGCTCATTTCCGGGAGCAGGTGAGGCTGGAAGATGTGCTGCAAGTGAGCGGCCTGAGCCGACCGACCTTTGCGAGGCAGTTCAAGAAGCACTCGGGCAAGACATTGAGTGAGTTTCTCAATCACTTGCGACTCCAGGCGGCGTGTCGCGAGCTGGTGGAAAGCGATCTCGGGGTGCTGGAGATCGCGCTCGGGTGTGGGTTTACTCAGGTTTCGTTTTTTAACCGCCTCTTCCGCCGCCTGCAAAGGTGCAGCCCGACGGAGTATCGGGCACGGCGGAGGGAGTAAGCTTGCGTTTTTCGGACTCTGCGGACGATGGCGTCCGTAGTTTGACAATACCCCCAGCCACCTCTTGATTCCAACCATGTCCCAAACCCCCAACGATTTTCCCACCATGATCACTCCGGTCTCGAATTACATCGTGCCCACGGTGATCGAGAGCGAAGGCCGCTCCGAGCGCGCCTATGACATTTATTCCCGCCTTCTGAAGGACCGCATCATCTTCCTCGGCAGCGAGGTGAATGACCAAGTGGCGAATATCATCATCGCCCAGTTCCTTTTCCTTCAGATGCAGGACCCGAAGAAGGACATCCACTTTTACATCAACAGCCCCGGGGGGTCCGTGACGGCGGGCCTCGCCATTTATGACACGATGCAGTTCGTGACCTGCGACGTGAACACCTACTGCATCGGCATCTGCGCCAGCATGGGCGCGGTGCTGCTGGCCGCTGGCTCGAAGGGCAAACGTTTCGCCCTGCCGAACAGCGACATCATGATCCATCAGGTCTCCGGCGGTGCGCGCGGCACGGCTAGCGATGTGGAGCGCACGGTTGACTTCATGTACAAACTGAAGCGCCGCCTGAATCGCATCCTGGCTCTTCATTGCGGCAAGACGCCCGAGGTCATCGAGAAGGATGCGGATCGCGACAACTACATGAGCGCAGAAGAAGCCTGCACCTACGGCCTCGTGGACAAGGTGCTGCAGAGCAATCGCGACCTTCCGGCGAAGGAGTAGGCGTTGAGGATCGAAGATTGAAATGAAACAGGCGGGCCGTGAGGTCCGCCTGTTTTGTTTAAGCAAACAGCTCTGTCACGGCCTTGCCTTTGCCATCTTCGGTGACGTAGAAGGGGCGGCCTTCGATGTCGTATTCCGTCTTCGGGCTGATGCCCATGGCGGTCATGAGGGTGGCGTGGAGGTCCATGATGCTGACGGGGTTCTTCGTGGCGATGAGTGGGCGTTCATCGGCGGTTTCGCCATAGAGGAAACCTTTCTTCGTGCCGCCACCGAACATGACGACGCTGGTGCCGCCGGTGAAGTGGCGGTGCAGGCCGTAATGCTGGGCTTCCTCAATCTTCTCTACTTTGAAGGTGGCCTGATCGCTGGCGGTGGAGCCGGGCTTGCCTTCGATGAGAGCATCGCGGCTGAACTCGCTGGCGATGATGATGAGGGTGCGGTCGAGCATTCCTTTGGCTTCGAGATCTTGGACGAGTTGCGCGATGGGGCGGTCGATCTCCTTGTGCAGTCCGGCGACGGTATCGTGACCGCTTTTGTGCGTGTCCCAGTAGAGGAAGGGGACATATTCCGTGGTTACTTCCACGAAGCGCGCCCCGGCTTCGACGAGTCGGCGAGCTAGCAGGCAGCCACGGCCAAAACGACCTGTGTCATACTTTGCGAGGCTCTCTTTGGGCTCCAGTGTGATGTCGAAGGCTTCCCGTTCTTTGGCGCTGAGCAGGCGGTAGGCATTGTCCAGACTGCGGAGCATGGACTGCTGCTGGTAGTCGCTCATCACCTCGCGGTTCGGGCTTTTGTCCACGAGCTTGCGGAAGAGCTTGTCGCGGTTGGCGAAACGTTGCGCGTCCATGCCTTTGGGCGGCTTCACAGACTGCGCGGCTTCTTCGGGGAAGGGGAGATTCATCGGGCCGAACTCGCTGCCAAAGAATCCGGCGGTGGTGAAGGCCTTCAGTTCCTCGCTTTCGCCGATGCCTTCGAGCCGTTGTCCGATGTTGATGAAGGCTGGCATCACCGGATTGCGCGGGCCGAGTACCTTCGCCATCCAGGAGCCGATGTGCGGGCAGGCCACGGTCTGCGGCGGCACATAACCCGTATGCCAGTGGTACTGATGGCGGGAGTGCAAAATGCTGCCGAGGTCTGGCTGCACGGCGCTGCGGATGAGGGTGGCGCGGTTCATCACCTTCGCGATCTCGGGCAGCCCAGCACTGATTTTTACGCCATCGAGCGTGGTGTCGATGGAGTCGAAGGTGCTGAGCATCTTCTTCACTTCGAGGCCCTTTTCGAAAGGGTAGTAGCGCTTCGGATCGAAGGTCTCCGGTGCGGCCATGCCACCGGCCATCCAGAGGAGGATGCAGGCATCGGCCTTGGCGGGTGGCTGCTGCACAGTTTCGCCCGTCTTGCCCCAGATCATGCGCGGCTCGCCAGTCATCCATGCGGCGGTGCCGGCGGCGGCGAGCTTTTTCAGAAAGTCGCGGCGGACGAGGTGTTCGGGCAATGAGGGGTCGTTTTCCATGGGCTGGACTGAACGAAGCCACGGGGCCCGACCTTGCTCAAGCTCCGAGGCTCAAATACTCGCGCACCGTGTGGTTCATGGCCCGTCGGGCTGGTGGGAAAGCCGAGGCCACATGGGCAAAGGTGTCATCCAGCGCGAATTCCTCAGCGAGGGCGTGTTTCCCAGCGGCTTCGAGATGGCTGACGACGACCTTTTCATAAAAGTCCACATCGGGGGCTCCACGGCGCTCGGCTCGGCGATGGAGGAAGTCGGGGTAGAGACAGGTGAGAACGAGGAACTGGTTCGCACACTGCACATGGATGAAGAAGCGTTCGTGGGCGCCGGCGTTCTCCAGAGCTTCGATGTAGTCGATGCTGTAAAGGCTGTCGAGTTTGCTGGAGGGAAGCCTTTGCTCGGCTGTGGCTGGCAGGCCGAAGTCAGCACAGACGACGGCGATGTAGTCGGCTACTTCGAGATCATCGACACCGGCCTGCATGAGTGTGTGTCGGACGATGGTGAAGAAGAACATCTCGGGCGATAGCAGGGCGGCGCGGCGGCTCATGACCACGGCTTCGAAGAGCTTTGGATGATCGAGGATCATCTTCACTGCCTCGGGGTCATCAAGCAGGGCCACGAGGCCGTCTCGATCCCTCTGAGTGAGGGCAAGCGAGTCACGAATGAACTGCCAGTCGGCAGACGAGAAGCGATACCAACAACCGGGGCGGGGGAATCGAGTCATAGGGATGGAAGGGGTTCCAGGAACCCTTCAAGCATGGCTCATGCCAGAAAGCTTCCTGGAGAATCAGATGCCTCGTTCGCGACGAATGTTCGATCCCTTCCGCGCCAATCTGAAGCTACCAGCAGAGGCCTTCGTATTTCCACGGAAGCGTGGCGAGGTCACGCCAGCCATTCACGTCGATGACCTGCTGCTCGGGCTTCACCAGTGTGGCGAGCGTATCGATGGAGACACATTTCTGCGAGGCGACGATGAGCTCCGAATGCTCGATGACTTCGTTCACATCGGTTTTCAGCAAAGAGGCGAGATGCGGCATGCGGCGGTTCATCTCAGCAGCGTTTGCACCGATCATGCGGGAGAGATTCAGGCTCGGATCGTAGATGCGCAGGTCGTAACCACGACCGAGCAGCGACTCCGCCACAGCGACCATGGGGCTGCCGCGAAGGTCATCCGTGTCGGCTTTGAAGGCGAGTCCGAGCAGACCGACTTTGCGCAGGCCTTTGCTGGTGATGAGCTTCAGCAGCAGGTCGAGATGCGCGCTATTGGTGTCGAGCGTGTTGTCCAGCAGCGGCAGAGCGATGCCTTCCTGACGTGCGAAGGATAGCAGAGCGCTGACATCTTTCGGCAAACACGATCCGCCGAAGGGCGTGCCGGGCTTCATGTAGTAGGAGGAGATGTTCAGTCGCGTGTCACTGCACACGACGTTCATCACGCGCGCGCCGTCTTCGCCGAGGTGTTTGCATAGGCGGCCGATCTCATTGGCGAAGCCGACCTTCAGGGCGTGGAAGTAATTGCAGGAGTATTTGATCATCTCCGCGCCTTCCCAGGCAAGCACGGCGGGAGTGCCGCCAAGCAGTTCCTTTGCCTCCGGGCTCTCGGGTTCCTGACCATCATGCGTGCCGACGACAGCCAGTGATGGTACGCGGAAGTCTTTCACCGCCGTGCCTTCACGCAGGAACTCGGGGCAGTAGTAGATGCGCACTTGTTCGGCGGTGCGGAGGTCTTCAAAGAAGTCCGTCACCATCTGACGCGTGCTGCCGGGCAGCATGGTGCTGCGGAAGAGGATGATGTGAGATTTGCCGCTGCTTCTGAGCACGGCGGCGATTTGCTCGCTGACCTTGCGGACGAAGTCGAGATTCAGACGGCCTGACTCCAGGGATGGCGTGCCGACGCAGATGATGCTGACATCGCTGCCGAGTACGGCCTCCTGAGCGCTGGTGGTGGCGGAAAGGCGGCCTTCTTTGCGTGCGGTGCTGAGCAGATCATCCAGCTCGGGCTCGATGATGGGGCTGCGACCTGTGTTAAAGGCCTCCACTTTCTCCGGCTGCACATCGGCGCCGATGATGACATGCCCAAGTTCCGCCAGACACCCTGCGGTGACTGCGCCGACGTATCCGAGTCCAAAGATGCTGACCTTCATGAGCCCGCCCCATAGCACAGGGCGGCACACGGCGACAAGTGCGGCTATGATTCCTTCTTCAGCAGGGACATTACCACGAGACCCATCACGAGTCCGCCGAGGCAGATGAGCCAGAAATTCACCGGCGTGTCGGGCAGCTTGCTGTGGATCTCCATGCCGAAGACGCTGGCGAGGGCGGTGAGAGGGAGGAAAAGAGCGGCGAGCAGGTTCAAACGATGCGCCGTGGCAGCCATCTGACGGGCTGTGGCGGCTTGGGCCTCGGCTTGGCGGGCGACGGTGAAGTTCAGGCCAAACTGGGCATCTTGCAGCAGCAGCTCGGCGTTGCGCTCGATGGCTGCTGCCTGGTCTCGAAGGTTGATGATCTCACGTTCGGTCTTCAGCATTTCACGAGCCTGCTGCATGGCGCGGTGCAGTCCGCGTGAGCTGCGCAGCACGGGGGCGATCTGCTCCAGCACGGCGTGGTATTCGGTGGCGGTGTTGGCCAGATTTTCCGCCTGCTCCAGCGCGGTGAGTTTGTCATCGAAGCTGCGCAGGTGCTCAGCCATTGCGGCGAGGCCCATGCCTTTGATGTTCGTCTTCCATTCACCTTCAGGATTGCGCCAGAAGAGCGCTGCCTTCCGCTGGTGCTGATCAGGCTCGGGGAGCTGGTGCAGGATGATGAGCAGGTGGCCCTCCTCCAGCATGGCGCGCTGTGGGCCGGGCTCGCGTCCGAGGCGGCTGCTGATGGCTTCAGGGACGGTCCAGAGTTTCGGGAGCAGGGAGCTTTCGGGTTTCATAGGCGCGGCGAGGCTAGCGGTCCACTCGGGGCAGGGGAATACAATTTCTGTCGGAGATTCAACTCAGGACCGAGTGCAGACGTAGCCCATGGCTCATGCGAAATCTCATCCTCATTCTCGGCGATCAAATGGATCGGCAATCGGCTGCCTTTGATGGCTTCGATGCGGGCTTGGATCGGGTCTGGATGGCGGAGGTGGCAGCGGAATCGACGAAGGTGTGGGTTCACAAGGCACGCATCGTGACCTTCCTCGCGGCGATGCGGCACTTTGCGGAAAGGCTGCGAGCAGAGGGAGTGACGGTGGATTACCGGAAGCTCGATGATGTGGAGAACAAGGGGGACTTCATCAGCGAACTGGAGGCGGCGGTGGCCCGGCTGAAGCCTGAAAAGCTGATCATGGTGGAGGCGGGTGAGTGGCAGGTGCGGGAGGACTTCCGCGCTGCGGCGAAGAGGCTCGGCATCGTGCTGGATGAGCGGGAAGACAGGCACTTTCTGGCGAGTCATGCGGACTTCGAGAAGCACGCGAAGGGTCGCAAGCAACTGCGGATGGAGTTCTTCTACCGCGAGATGCGGGCCAAGCACGCGGTGCTGATGGACGCGGGCAAGCCGGTGGGAGGTGATTGGAACTATGACAGCGAGAACCGGAAGAGTTTTGGCAAGGAAGGTCCTCCGCTGAAGGCTGCGCCGAGGCGCTTCCTGCCAGATGAGATCACGCGGGAGGTGATCGCGGTCGTGGAGGAGAAGTTCGGCAACCACCCGGGCAGTCTGGCGGAGTTTGACTGGCCGGTGACAGCGGCGGATGCGCAGGTGGCGTTGGTGGACTTCATCGAGCACAGGCTGGTGGAGTTTGGCGACTATCAGGATGCGATGTGGACGCGTGAGCCCTGGCTTTATCACAGCCGCCTGAGTGCGGTGATGAACCTGAAGCTGCTTGATCCTCGTGTAGTCATCGCGGCGGTGGAGAAGGCGTATTGCACGGGCAGGGCTCCGCTGGCTGGAGTGGAGGGATTCATCCGGCAGATCCTGGGCTGGCGTGAGTACGTGCGCGGCATCTACTGGCGCTTCATGCCAGAGTATGTGGGCATGAACTCGCTGGGCTGTGAGCAGCCGCTGCCGAAGTTTTACTGGACCGGCGAGACGGAGATGAACTGCCTGCGCGATGCGATCGGCCAGACGTTGAAGCACGGCTACGCGCATCACATCCAGCGGCTGATGGTGACGGGTTTGTTTTCACTCCTGCTCGGCGTGCGACCGCGTGAGGTGCATGAGTGGTATTTGGCGGTGTATGTGGATGCCATCGAGTGGGTGGAACTGCCAAACACGCTCGGCATGTCCCAGCATGGCGATGGCGGAATCATGGCCAGCAAGCCCTACATCGCGTCCGGGAAATACATTCAGCGCATGAGCAACTACTGCTCTGGCTGCCGCTACGATCCGGCGAAGTCCACGGGGCCGAATGCCTGCCCCTTCACGACGCTGTATTGGGACTTCCTGATGCAGCATGAGCCGCGTTTGAAGATGAACCAGCGCATGTCCATGCAGGTGAGGAATGTGGCGCGGCTGAGTGAGGCGGAGAAGGCGGCGATTCAAAAGCAGGCTGAGCAGCTCCGGGAAGCGTATGCTCTGCCCTCATGAGCACTCCACCCACCAAGCTGCGCAGCGGACTCGCGCTCGCGGGCTTCATCGTCATCACCTTCTGCGCGCCGCTGCTGAGCGTGGGCTCCATGCCGGGCGAGTGGTATGCCGCGCTGATCAAGCCGGAGTGGAATCCGCCCGCCTGGCTCTTTGGTCCGGCGTGGACGCTGCTTTACACTTTGATGGCTGTGGCCGCTTGGCTGGTGTGGAAGCGTGTCGGCTTCTCACGGCCTCTGGCCTTTTACTTTGTCCAACTGGCGCTGAATGCCGCGTGGACGCCGATCTTCTTTGGCGCTCATCAGATCGTCTGGGCGTTGCTGGAGATCGTGCTGCTCTGGGGTGCTGTTTTGATCACGCTGGTGAATTTCCGGCGCTTGAGTCCGGCAGCCGCATGGCTCTTCGTGCCGTATCTCGCCTGGGTCAGCTTTGCGGCTTTTCTTAACTTCACCCTCTGGCGTTTGAATCCCTCATGAATTCTAAAGTTTGGCTGATCACAGGTTGTTCATCGGGCTTCGGCCGTGCGATTGCGGAGGCTGCTTTACTCGCGGGAGATGAAGTTATCACCACGGCAAGGCGTGCGAAGGATCTGGAAGTGTTGGAACACGTGGGTGCGGGCAGATGTCATGGACGTGTGCTCGACATCACGGATGCCGAGCAGGTGGAAAGCGTGATCGCTGAAGCAGCTAAGATCACAGGGCGGCTGGATGTCATCGTGAACAACGCGGGCTATGGCCTCATCGGCGCGGTGGAGGAATGCACGGAGGGGCAGACGCGGCGGAACTTTGAGACGAACTTCTTTGGCACGCTGAATGTGATCCGCGCTGTGCTGCCGCAGCTTCGTGAACAGAAGGCGGGGCACATCATCAACATCAGCGCAGCGGCGGTGATCTCGAATTATCCCGGCTTTGGCATCTACGGGGCGGCGAAAGCGGCGGTGGAGTCTCTGAGCGAGAGTCTGCGCGCGGAGCTGCTGCCGCATGGCATCAAGGTCACGCTGGTGCAGCCAGGGCCGTTTCGCACCAGCTTCATTAGCAAGGGGCTGGATCACGCGGAACCGATGCCTGCGTATGTCGGAACATCGGGGAAGTTCGCCGTGTTCCTTAAAAACGTGGATGGCAAGCAGCCAGGTGATCCTGAGCGGGCGGCGGAGCTGATCGTGAAGATGATCCACGAGGGGCAGTCACCCTTGCGCCTGCCTCTGGGCAAGTATGTGACGAAGAAGATCCGCGATGCGGCAGCAGCACGTCTGCGTGAGCTGGAAACCTGGGAGCAGGCGGCGATAACGACGGATTTTCCGGCCTGAGGAAGCTCCTTTCCGGCAATTGGGCACGGGAGAGACGCCTCGGATCACTCTTTGACACATTGGGGTCGAGCCTCCACACTCCGCGCCCTTTTCCCCAAGCCAGATGTTTGACCTGCTCGCCACTGACCCTGCCTCCTCCGCCCGCCGTGGTCGGTTGCAGACGGCACATGGGGTGATCGAGACGCCGGTCTTTATGCCTGTGGGCACGCAGGGCACGGTGAAGGCGGTGCATCCTGACGAACTGCGCGCGCTGAACTCCCAAATCATCCTCGGGAACACCTACCATCTCTGGGTGCGCCCAGGGACAGAAATCATCCGCGAGGCAGGCGGGCTGCATCAGTTCATGAACTGGGATCGCCCCATCCTGACGGACAGCGGCGGCTTCCAGGTCTTCTCTTTGGCAAAGCTGCGGAAGATCAAAGAAGAGGGCTGCTACTTCCAGAATCACGTCGATGGCACACCGATGTTCCTCGGCCCCGAGACGGCGATGGAGATCCAGGCGACTCTTGGCAGCGACATCGCGATGCTCTTTGATGAATGCACGCCCTACCCATGCACTCATGACGAGGCCAAAAAGAGCATGGAGCTGACCCTGCGCTGGGCGAAACGCTGCCGTGACTGGGTGAACGAGCACAAGCCGGACGCCGGAGCCTTTGGGCGAGATGAGCGACACGCGAAGCAACTGCACTTTCCTATTGTACAAGGCAGCGTCTTCCAGGATCTGCGTCAGCAATGCGCGCGCGAAATGGTGGCGATGGACTTCCCAGGCTATGCCGTCGGTGGTCTCAGCGTGGGCGAGCCGGAGGAGGACATGATGCGCATCGCCGAGTGGACCTGCCCGCTATTGCCGGAAAACAAACCGCGTTATGCCATGGGGCTCGGCACGCCTCCGCAGCTCGTGGAGCTGATCGCGCGGGGCATCGACATGTTTGACTGCGTGCTGCCGACGCGGCTCGCGCGCAATGGCACCGCCTTCACCCACGAAGGCATGATGAACCTGCGGAATGCTAAGTTCGCCAAGGACTTCCGGCCCATCGCTGAGGACACCCACCCGCTCTGCCAGGGCTTTTCGCGCGCCTATTTGAGGCATTTGGTCAATACCCAGGAGGTGCTGGGATTGAGGTTGATTTCCCTGCACAATCTGCATTTCTACGCGTCCCTCACGTCCAGGGCGCGGTTGGCCATCGAGCAAGGTTGCTTCTCCGAATTCCGGGCAGAGGTCCATGCCCGCTACCAGACACGTCCCGACACCACTGATTCCTAATGTTTATCTCCCTCTCCTCCTTCCTCGCTCAAGCCCCTGCCGCACCCGGTGCTGGCGGTATCCTCGGCAATCCGATGATCATGATGGTGCTCATGTTTGTCATGATGTACTTCCTGCTCATCCGCCCGCAGCGTCAGCGCCAGAAGGAACTCGAAAGGCTCATCAGCAGCGTGAAGGTGGGAGATCATGTGATCCTAAGCGGCGGCGAGCACGGCATCATCACCAGCACGAAGGACCTCACCGTCATGATTCGCCTCGGTGACAACGTGAAGGTCGAGTATGAGCGCAGCGCCATCGCCTCCGTCAGCAAAAAGAGCGACGTCGTGGAAGCCACGGCCGCCTGAAGGCGAAATGACGAAGCACGAATGACGAATGACGAAAGTCAGAACCCATTCACTGCCTAAGTTCGTCATTCGTCATTACTAATTCGTCATTTTCCCAGACCCAACCCACCCCGCCAACGTCCATGAACGCCTACGTCACCTTCCTCGTCGGAACCGCCATCCTGCTGCTGCTGCTGTTTTACATCGGCACTGTGATGCATACCACCAAGCGCCGTGTGGGTGCCGCGCTGATCTTGCTGATGACGGTCTTTGCCGTCTTCACGTTTAAGAATGTGGGCATCCCTCTCGGCATCGATTTGAAGGGCGGCAGCGAGTTCGTCGTCCGCCTGAAGCCCAGCACGGATAAAGAAGGCAACACTCAGAAAGTGGATGCTTCCTCGGTGCAGCAGGCCATGGCGATTCTGGAAAAACGTCTGAACCCTGAAGGGACGAAGGATCTCTCCATGCAGCCGCAAGGTGATGACCGCATCCTCATCCAGATGCCCGGTGTGAAGCCAGAGGAGTTCGCCGACGTGCGCACGAAGATCCAGCAGGTGGCGAAGCTCGAGTTCCGCGTCGTGCATCAGGACAGCAGCTCGAAGATCGCTGAGATCGATGGTGGCGGCATCACTGAGCCGGGCTGGTCCAAGATGAAGTACAAAGAGCAGAAGGACGAGCAGGGCAACAAGCTGCCAGACCGTGGTGCTGAACTCGTCCGCAACCGCCCCGACATGGAAGGCGACGGCGTTAAGGAAGCCTTTGCCACGATGGATGCCGAAGGCTGGAAGGTTTACCTCAACCTCAATGGCGACGGCTCCAAGAAATTCGACGAGATCGCCGCCGTGAACAAAGGCCGCCAGCTCGCCATCATCGTCGATGGTGAGATCATCTCCGCTCCCGTGCTCCAGACCGACCACTTCGGCGGCACCGCCGTCATCTCTGGCAATTTCAACCGCGAGTCCTCCGTGCAGCTCGCGACGCTGCTCCAGAACCCGCTCAAGAACCCGATGACCATCGAGTCGGAAAACGCAGTGTCTTCCTCCTACGGTCAGTCCTCCATCGACCAGGGTAAGTGGATCTGCATCGCAGGTCTGCTGCTCACCACTTGCTTCATGGTCTTCATCTACCGTCTGGCGGGCCTCATCGCCATCGTCGGTCTGGTGATCAACCTCGCCGTGCTCTTCGGTGGCATGGCGCTCTTCCAGTTCACGCTCACCATGCCCGGCATCGCCGGTATCGTGCTCACCATCGGCATGGCCGTGGATGCAAACGTGCTCATCTACGAACGTCTGCGTGAGGAAATGGAAGCCGGCAAGTCTCTCACCGGTGCTCTGGATGCGGCTTATCAAAAAGCCTTCTCCGCCATCGCGGACTCAAACATCACCACGATCATCGCGGCGATCATCCTCTTCGCTATCTCCGGCGGTTTGGTCCGTGGTTTCGCCGTCACTTTGATGCTTGGTTTGCTCTCCTCACTGATCGGCGCGCTGATCGTGACTCGCGTCATTTTCATGTTCGTGATCGACAACGGCCTGCTCACCAGCTTGAAGACCACGAAGATCATCCCCGACAAGGTTTTCGACATCCTCTCCGCTGCTCCGAAATTCATCATCGCCTCCCTCGTCGTTACGGCGATCTCGTTTGGAATGCTGGCCGTGAAGGGCAAGGAAAGCTTCGGCATCGACTTCCGTGGCGGCTCACTGCTGCATGTGGAAGTGGCTGCGGGCAAAGATCTCCCCACCGCCAAGGTCGAGGAGATGCTGAAAGGTCTCAAGCTCGCCGACGGCAAGAGCATCGGCACCGCCTACGTGCAGCGCAAGAGCACCGCGACTGGCGGTGACGTGATTGCCATTCGCGGTGAGCAGGAAGCGGGTGCCATCATCGAAGGCGCGGTGAACAAGAACTTCAAAGACAGCGTCAAGGGCACCAGCCTGGAAACCGTCGGTGCCCTCATCGGTAGCGAAGCGGCGAAGACCTCTCTGATCGCTCTCGGTGTGGCGCTGATCTTCATCTTCCTCTACCTCCTGATGCGCTACGAGTTCGCCTTCGCTCTCGGTGCGGTGATCGCCCTCTTCCATGACGTGCTCATGGTGCCGGGTTTGTGCGTCCTTTTTGGTCAAGAGATGAGCCTCATTCACGTCGGCGCTCTCCTGACCATCGCCGGTTACTCCATCAATGACACCATCGTCGTCTTCGACCGTATCCGCGAGACCATCCAGCGCGGCGGCAGCGGCACGATCCGCGATCTGATGAACGAGGCCATCTGCAAGACCCTGAGCCGCACCCTCCTCACCGGCCCGACCGCCCTCGCGCCGATGGTGGTGCTCCTCTTCCTCGGCAATCCCGCCATGCTCGAGTTCGCCATGCCGATCACCATCGGTGTGCTGCTCGGCACCTACTCGTCCATCTTCATCGCCAGCCCGCTGGTGCTCTGGTATGCCACGAAGAGCGGAGTCAGCCTCAAGCGCAAAGTGCTCGAAAGCCACGAAGCCGCCCTCAAAGCCGAGGCCGCCGTGGCTGCCGCGAAAGCTGGTCAGGGGCTGTAAGCTCACCCGTCATTCATTCAACGAAAGCCTCGCCCATACCGGCGGGGCTTTTTTGTGGGACGGACCGGGGATGATTGTTTACTTGGAGTTGAAATTATAAAATTTAGAATGCTAACTTTTAACTTACGCTTACCTTTTCGACTCTCCACCGGATGTCACTCCAGCCTCGCCGATCCTCCATCACCCTCGCCCTCCTCGTCATCACTCCCGTGGCGTTGTTGGCTTGGCTGGGCACCTATTTGATCCGTGATGCCGCCCGAAGCACTGACAACGCGCGTGAGGCAATCCTAGCTGAGCGCCTCTTCGTGGCCAATCACCAGCTCCTCCACGACTTTCGGCAGTTCACGGATGAGATTGACCACCTCGGTTCCTCCCCCGACGCGGCTTTGACCGAGGCGGCCACCCACATCAGCCAGCATCCCTGGGTGAGTGAGGTCTGGCTCAGTGCCCCGACTGGCCAGATCACCGTCGTCACCGATAAAAAAACGCTCAGCCCAAACTCGGATGCCCAGGCCGGGCCACGATCCGCCGCTCTGCTGGAACAGTTGAAAGCCAGTGGCATCAAGGGCCTGGACATCTCCACTGAGCCGCAACCTTTCACCCTCATCGGCAGCCCACCAGATCGTGCCGAGTCGAAGCCCCGCAAGGCCATCTGGCAGACGGCGGTGAAATCCGCCAACTACCACCTCACCAGCTCTCCCCAGCCCACCGCCACCTTTCCCAGTGGCTGGCATGTGACAGATGGTGACTTCATCTATTGGCGGCTGGTGAGCGGACAACTGCTCTGCGCCCGCTTCGACAGCCAACAGCTTTCGTCCGCACTCTTCGCGCGTCTGCCCATCCCCGGCATGGAAAATTATCCAGGCAAGCTCACGCTAGCCACTATCACCGGGATTCCGCTTCACGGCTGGGGCCGCTCGCTTCAGGGTTCGAACAGCAACCCGGTGGCAAGGGTGCTCTGTTCCCCACCTTTGACTCAGTGGGAGCTCGCCTACACCCCCGCCTACAACGAATTCCCCAAGCCCTACCTCTTCCCCATCATGCTCGGCGTCGGCTCCGGTTGCCTGCTTGTCGGGGCGCTCGCCTGGACCTTTTTCCGCGAAAATGCGCGTGAGATCCGCGTGGCCCAGCAGCGCGTCAGCTTTGTGAATCAAATCTCTCATGAGCTGAAGACACCGCTCACCAATATCCGCCTCTACACTGAGATGGCCTCCCACCGCATCGAGGAGGCTGGAGACACCATTGGCAGGCGTCACCTGAGTGTCGTCGAGACCGAGGTAGCTCGGCTCGACCGCCTGATCCAGAATGTGCTGAATTACGCCCGCCAGCAGCGCGACAAGCTCAGCGTCCAGCCACGGCCCATCTCACTCGACCACGTCGTTGAGCGCGCCGTGAAACATTGGCGGCTGCTTCTGGAGCGCAAAGGCTTCGAATTGGAGACCCATCTCCTCGGGCCCAACGAAATGAGCGCCGATCCAGACGCCATCGAGCAGATCCTCGGCAATCTCATTTCCAACGTGGACAAGTATGCCAAGTACGGAAAGTGGATCTCCATCCGCACCGAGCAGGAGCCGGAAAAGGGCATCGCGCGGATCATCGTCGAGGATCGCGGTCCAGGTATCCCCACCAGCAAACGCCGCGCCGTGTTCGAACCCTTTGAGCGGCTTCGCTCCGATCTCGATGAAGGCGTCAGCGGCACCGGCATCGGCCTCACCATCTCCCGCGAGCTGGCCGAGCTCCACGGCGGCAGTCTCCTGGTCTGCCCGAACTATAAAGAGGGTGCTCGCTTCATCCTCACCCTTCCCTTGCAACCCAAAGCCTGAGAGACACGCATCACCCCCCTGTGCCCACCATGAAAATCCTCATCGCCGAAGACGACGAACACACCCGCGAGGCCCTCCGCGAAGTGCTCAGCATGGAAGGTTACGAAGTCGTCACCGCCAGTGATGGACTCCAGGCCGTCGATTTCTTTCGCGCCACGAAGCCAGACTTCGTCTGCCTGGATGTCATGATGCCCGGCCAGAACGGCTACGAAGCCTGCAAACAGATCCGCCGTCACGACGAGCAGGTGCCCATCCTCTTCCTCACCGCCAAAGCCGAGGAGATCGACGCCGTGCTCGGGCTCGAACTTGGGGCCGACGACTACATGACGAAGCCTTTTGGCGTCAAAGAGATCATCGCCCGCATCCGCGCCATCACCCGCCGCACCGCCGCCCGCAGTGCCAAAAAAAGTGGTGAGGACGAATTCATGATGGACGACCTTCGCATCGTCCCCGCCGAACTGCGCGCCTACCGTGGCACCACCGATCTCCAGCTCAGCCCGCGAGATCTAAAAGTCCTCCGCCTCCTCCACGAAAAGCGAGGCAAGGTCGTCGATCGCAACCAGCTCGCCGATGAAGTCTGGGGCATCGACTACTTCCCCGAGAGCCGCGCCCTCGACCAGCACATCTCCCAGCTCCGCAAGCGCATCGAAAAAGACCCCGCCAACCCCCGCATCATCCGCACAGTGCACGGAGCCGGGTATCGATTTGAGTAGCAGGTTTGAGGGCATGCTCATTTGCACAGTTCACGGGGGCGAATTTAGTCTTGCCACCCCCGGGGGAGACGCTAGGCTCGCCACGCTCCCCCCGCACCTATCCACTCCCCTACATGGACAAACGCAAATCGACCGCCAAGAAGGCCGCCAAGGCTCCCAAGTCAGCCCCTAAACAGAGCCCCGCTGCTTCTTCCTCCTCGAATTTCGACCTCGCGCACATTCGCGAAATCGTCGGCCTCATGGCCGAAAATGATCTGACCCTTTTTCACTTCGAAAAGCAGGGCTCCAAGCTCGAACTCCGCCGCGGCTCCGACTTCGAAGCCGCCAAAGAGCTGCTCAAGCACCTCCCTTCCGCCCAGGCCGCTCCTGTAGCGCTTGCCGCCGCACCGGCTTCAGTCGCCGCTCCTACGGTGACCGCCGCTGCAGCACCAGCCGCCGCCGCTCCTGCTCCCGCTGCCTCCGGTCCCACCATCAACAGCCCCATGGTCGGTACCTTCTACCGCTCCACCGCTCCAGGAGAGAAAGCTTTCGCCAACATCGGCGACAGCGTGGATGAAAACACCACCGTCTGCATTATCGAGGCGATGAAGGTCATGAACGAGATCAAGGCTGAGATGCGCGGCACCATCGCCCGCGTCCTTGTCGAGGATGGCAAGCCCGT
This sequence comes from Prosthecobacter sp., assembly GCF_044378005.1. Classification (GTDB taxonomy): domain Bacteria; phylum Verrucomicrobiota; class Verrucomicrobiia; order Verrucomicrobiales; family Verrucomicrobiaceae; genus Prosthecobacter. Next base: position 1,953 of record NZ_JBILYB010000060.1, on the reverse strand, counting down.
CCAATACGGCCAGCCCCTCTTCGAGTTGAAAGCCTGATCCGTCATCGCCTTGACCTCTTCTTGACGCCTTGACTGCTTGACCGTCCAGCCGCTCGTCAAGCAGGTCAAGGCCCTCACCCAGTCAAGACTCTCCGTCCTCAGCCCTTCGCTCTCAGTTTCTTCCATGTTTAAAAAAATCCTCGTCGCCAATCGTGGTGAGATCGCCGTCCGCATCATCCGCGCCTGCAAAGAACTCGATGTCAAAACCGTCGCCGTCTATTCCGAGGCAGATGTGGACTCCATGCACGTCCACCTTGCTGACGAGGCCATCTGCATCGGCCCAGGCCCCAGCAGCGAAAGCTACCTGAAGATCTCCCGCATCATCAGCGCCGCCGAGATCGCCAACGTCGATGCCATCCACCCCGGCTATGGCTTCCTCTCCGAGAAAGCCGAGTTCGCTGACGTGTGCGAACAGTGCAAAATCAAGTTCATCGGCCCTTCCTCACAGGTCATCGCCACCATGGGTGACAAAAACAGCGCCCGCGCCACCGCCAAGGCCGCAGGTGTCCCCATCACCCCCGGCTCCGATGGCATCATCGCTACCGAAGAGGAAGCGCTCAAGTGGGCGCGTAAGATTGGTTATCCCGTCATCATCAAAGCCACCGCAGGCGGCGGCGGACGCGGCATGAGACCCGTCCTCAACGAAGCCACCCTCATCTCCAGTTTCCAGGCTGCCAGCCTCGAAGCCCTCAAGTGCTTCGGCGACGGCTCCATGTACATGGAAAAGCTCGTCGATAAGCCCCACCACATCGAGTTCCAGCTCGTCGCCGACTCCCACGGTAATGTCGTCCACCTCGGCGAGCGCGACTGCTCCATGCAGCGCCGCAATCAGAAGATCATCGAAGAGTGCCCCAGCCCCAAGGTCACCGACGCCCTCCGCAAAAAGATGGGCGATGCCGCCGTCCGCCTCTGCAAGAAGATCGGCTATGAGAACTGCGGCACCATCGAGTTCCTCGTCGATAACAACCGCAAGGACTTCTACTTCATGGAGATGAACACACGCATCCAGGTGGAGCATCCCATCACCGAGGAAGTCTATGGTTGCGACCTCATCAAAGAGCAGATCCGCATCGCCGCCGGCCTCCCCCTCAGCGAGCACGTCGTCCATGCCAAGGCGCGTGGCCACAGCATCGAATGCCGCATCAACGCCGAAGACCCCTCACGCAACTTCGCCCCTAGCCCCGGCAAGATCAATCTGTGGTACACCTCCGGCGGACGCGGCGTCCGTGTCGATACCCACGTCTATTCCGGCTACGAAGTCCCGCCCTACTACGACTCGATGATCGCCAAGCTCATCGTCACTGGCGCCACCCGCGAGATCGCCATCAGCCGGATGCGTCGCGCCCTCGGTGAATTCACCGTCGAAGGCATCAAGACTACCATCCCGCTGCAAAGCAAGATCCTCACCACCGGCGACTTCCAAAGTGGCAACTACGACATCACCTGGGTGGAGAACTTCCTCCGCCAGGAAGGCATGAAAGCGTAACTTCAATTGGCAATCGAAGCCTGCCCGGAGCGCGGGTTTTCCAGCCCGCAGCATCCCGATCACCCCCACCTCCGGCGAAGAGAATCCTTATTAGCCGCCGAAGGCGGAGATGGTTGTTTCGAATCATCCCGCAGGCCGTCAAGCAAGGCCTGCTTCGTCTTGGATTCTCATGGCGGTTTTTGCCTTGGGGCCGGCTTCTTAGTGGAGTAGACAGCAAGTCTATCGGAAAGAGTTCGGGGTTTCAACGGTTGGCCTGAATGCCGATAGTCTAGTCGCACTGTGCAGCCTTGTTGGCTTGGTCACGTTGATTCTTGGATCTCGTTAGCGGTGGGCATATAGGCTTGTCGTCGCTGCTATCGTATTTTATCTAGCCATCAACTTGGTGAGCATGCTTTCAGCTTTCTCAAAGCATGGAGTATTCACGGTTC
>NZ_JBILYB010000188.1:0-9757 GCF_044378005.1 Prosthecobacter sp. | reverse complement strand
CCTTTTGTGGAGACTTTGAAAGCACCGACGCTGTGACCTTTCGGGTTCGCATCATTGCTCAAATCACCCGCCGCCAGCTTCATGGCCAGCGTGTAGTTCCCGACATATGGCGTGAACGAACTGGCTGGCAGCGCGGCGGTAATTGTCAGAGGATTCGTCCCATCGGTGAGCGTGGCGGTGAGGCTGCGGCTGGCACGCAGGAGCGTGAAGCTGAGGTTCAGCGTGTTCTGATTCTTTCGCACGATGCTGAAGCTGCCGGTAGGGTCAGCGTCCGGCAGCATGACGAGTGCACCTTTCAGCGGATGACTCACGGTGCCGAGCACGAGCGTGCCGCTGAAGGCTCCGAGGTTCGTTGTGGTGAGCGTGAGACGACCGCCGAGGTTGTTGTTCAAAGTCACCTCGCTGTGGCGTGGGACGATGCCTTGGTAAGTTCCCAGCGCGCTCGTGGGATACGACTGCACCACCATGACCTCTTCTTTCGCCAAGCCGTTGCCCGCAGCATTCAGAGCGCTGGCTTTCACGGTGAAGCTCTTCGCCACCGTGGGCTTACCGGAGATCAAGCCGGTGATTGCATTGTAAGTCAGGCCGGTGGGCAGGCCGAGGATGCTGAATTTGGTCGGCCCATTCACCGCGCCAAGCTGCCAACTGTAGTTCTGCCCGATGACCGCATCGGGCAGATTCAGGTCGTTCATCACAGGCCAGAGATTCACGCCCAAAGCCACGACATCACTGGTGACGCTGGTGGCCCCATTCGAGACGACCACGCTGTAGCTGCCGATGTCCTGCGCACCAACTCCACCGAGCAGCAGCGTGGCTTTGTCGGCACCGCCGATGAAGGTGGTGCCTCGCTTCCAGCGGTAGCTGAGATTGTTCCCTGTGGCGGTGACGCTGAAGCTGACGTTCGTACCTTCGTTCGCGATTCTGCCGACAGGCTGCGTCGTGATCACGGGCGGCGGCACGACGTTCAATGCGACGACATTGCTCGTGCGGTTGCCGTAGGTGTTGCTGACGACGACGCTGTAGTTCCCTGAGTCACCCGAGACGGTCACGGGAATGGTGAAGCTCGGCGAATTCGTGCCCACGTTCGTCGTCCCGAGCTTCCACTGGTAACTGATGCCGATGCCCTCCGCGACGACCGTGAACGTAGCAGGGGCACCGGGCACCACGGCAAGACTTTGCGGCTGTTCCGTGATCTTGGGCGGACCGTCCACGATGCCTGGATTCGGGTCGTCGCCATTTAAAACGCTGTCTTCATCTTCATCACCACCGAAGCGTGGCCCAGTGCTGGGAAGCACGCCCATGAAGGTGATCGCATCATTGCCGTTCAAAGCCGCGAGAAGAGCTGCGCGAGTCATCGTGCCGCCCGCGATGCTGTCATTTTGATAAACCGTGCCCGTCCAGCGCAGCACACGCTGCGTGCTGCCGATGACACCGCGCACGACGAGATCGCAGTCGCCCGCTGTGGTGGCCGCGCGAGCTTCTAGCAAAGCGATGTCGGTGATCACGGCGCTGTCGGCACGGTTTGCAGCCGTCACAGTTCGGCTGTAGCCAACGGTGCGAGCAGTGCCGGTATCGAAGCATTGGATGAAAGCCGTGACATCCCTGAGTTCCTGCAAAGTATCCAAGTTCGAAAGCACATACGGATGCACCGTGGGAAGCATGGAGGTGCCGCCCGTGCCATCGTGCAACATGCCAAAGCCACTCACGGACGTAGCTCCTGCACGCGAGTCGAAAAGCATGCGCTGATACGTCGTGCGCAGCGGTGGTGTCTTCACCGGCTGGCTGAGTCCTGACTCCTGCGGCAGGTCGATGTTGTGATCCGTGCCTTCAGGCAGCAAATGGCAGACGTTGCAGTGAGACTTGGTGTGATTGTTGAAGAGATCGCGCCCTGTGATCGGATTTCCACTGCTGAAACTCGTCGGCAAACTGCGATCCAAATTGCGATTCGGATTCGAGTGATGAACGAGCGATTTTAGGTATTCGGCAAGGTCGTCCATGTCCTCCGCCGCGATCTGGGAGCCGCCCATGAGATTGGCAAAGGTTGGGTTAAAGCTTTGCAGCGTCGGCTTGTCGCCACGCCAGTGAAAAGGATCGCCGTTTTGCATCCCGCGCAGCGTCTGCGTGACCATCGGACCCTTCATCGGATGCATGGAACGCGGGCGCGGCGTGGTGTCGTGGACGCTCAGGTTGGCTCCGAGCACAGTGAGCATTTCACCACCCGGATCGCCCAGATCCCAGGCCAGACCGTCGTTGTCCGCATCGAGATGGCAGATGCCGCAGGAGTTGGTGCCGTTGCCGGAAAGCCGGGCATCGAAAAGGTAGCCGCGACCCGCGCGGATGGCGCTCGGCATCGGGTCGTAGCTGCTGAGTGAGAGCTCGCTGGATACAGTCAGCGTGTTGGTGTCGATGACGCTGAGGCTGCTGGAGAGCTTGTTTAGCGAGTAGAGCTTTCCGCGTGCTTCATCGAGCACGAGCCCGCGAGGTCCGCGCATGGATGAAGCATCGGTGTCGGCTCCGGTGCGGATGTCCACGCGTGAGGTGACATTGCCCGTGGCGGGGTCGATCTTCGCCAGCCGATCCGAGGCAAAGGCCGCCACCCAGGCGGTGCTGCCATCGGCGGAAAAGACGAGGCTTGCCGGCTGCGCGAGCGCGGTGGCCTGCGCTGTCGGGTTAGGCAAAGTGCCGTAGTCGATGCCGGGATTCAGATCGACTGTGGTCACCAAAGAAGGCGTGATGATCGAAAGGCGGCTGTCGGCGAAGTGGCCGCGCAGAGTCGGCTCGAAGCGCGTGAGGTTGAGCGACTCAGTATTCGCCACCCAGATCTGATCACTTCCCGGACGCGCGGCGAGGTCGAAGAGATTCGTGCCGACATCGCTGACGTAGCGCACAAGCGTGTCGGTGGCCGTGTTGATCTCCGCCACGTCGTTGTCGAGGATCGTGTTCGTCACGCGCGGATCATTCGCAGCGACGATGAGCGCAGTGTCAGGTCCGGCTGGCAGGGAGGTGTTGGTCGGCGCAGACTGAGGGGGCGCGACCTCGCGCTTGATTACCGTGGTGCGGTTTCCCGACTGGAGAAAGGCGGCATAAATTCGCGAGCCATCCGCATTCACCGCCAGCGCATGGGGGTAGGCTCCGGTGAGCGAGATCGTGCCAGCGGCAGCGCGTGTGCTGGCATCGAACACGCGGATCTGACCTGCCCGAGCACAGGCGACATAGGCTTTGCCAGCGGCGAAAACGACATCCGTGGGCTCATCGCCGACGCGCAGGGTTTCCACCACAGCTCCAGCGCTCAAGCTGACAATGGAGACGCTGTCGCCGACTTCGTTGACGACCCAAAGCTCATCGTTGGTTCGTGCACGGACGCTCGCTGGCTCCAGGCCGACATGGATCTGGCTGAGCCGCACCAGCGTGCCGCTGCTGAGGTCAAAGACGGTGACGCGAGCATTCGAGGAATCGACGGCGACCAGCCGAGCGCCATCCGGCGTCATCGCCAAAGGATGCACCTGACGCGCTTCGAAGTGCTGATAGGCCGCCGAGGTGTTGCTGGCTAAAAGTAGGCTGAAAAGGAGTGCGCGCATAGGTTCAGCGGGTGACGGGTTTCAGCGACTGGATGTGATACATCTTGGCCTTCTCACCGAGCGCTTGGACGGCCATCTCGCGGGTAAGCGGCTTCGTGGAGGTGATCTTCAGCTTCGGCAGTCCGCCTTTGTCAGCGGTGGTGATTTTCACCGCCTGCACGCCGTCGATCATCGAGAGCGCAGCCTTCACATGACTGGAGCAGGCACTGCAAAAGATGCCCGCGATTTCGCCTTCATACTGCTGCACCGGCTCAGCGGCGAAGGTTTGGCAGACGAGGATGAAGAAGATGGTGAGGAACGTTTTCATAAAATCAGGAATGTGGGTGATCGAGGAGCTGATGGACGTGGTCGTGGAGTCGCTCGCACATCAGAGCGGCGATCTCTGGCTGCGGATGGAAGACGGCGTAGTAACCTCGCACATGGCCGTGACCGTCGATGAGGGCGATGCGGAGATCGTGCTCGTACTCGTCCTCTGGCGTGATGCGCTCATCCACGGGGATGGGTTGCGCGGGCAGCATGCCGACCTCCTTCGTCATGAAGTCCCAGAGCTTCTGCCGATCCCCCGTGATGAACCACCATGGCGACTTTTCCGTGGCTCCGACGGCTTCGGCATAACCTTTGAGCATCGCCACGCTGTCACGCTCCGGCTGGATGGCGACGGAAAGGAGTTGGATGCCGGGATGCGTGGCAAATTCTTGATTCAACTTCTGCAACTGCGCTGTCACCGCCGCACAGCCATGCGGACACTGCGTGTAGAGATAAGCGGCGACGATGACCTTGCCCTTGAGGTCGGAGAAGCGGACTGATTTGCCACTGCGTTCGGTGGCTTCGAGGTCGCTCTTCACCGTGGCAAAGACGGGCAGTTCGGCCCTGGGGATCACGGTCTGGAGAAAGCGGCTGTAGGCAATGCTCAGGCCGATGACGAGCACGATCACGCCCCCCATGAGCAGCCAGAAGCGCACGGGATTGAAGCTTGGTGGAGCGTGATCTTGGTTGGACATCAGGGGATGGGAACGGGCTTCGGCTTGATGGGATCTCGGGTGGTCATTTCCGAGATCGTCCATGGGGACATGCGGCTCGGGTTTGCCTGGCGGATAGCCTGGACGGTGAGCTCGGAGACACGCTCGGGCCGCGTGCCCCAGGTGCGGAGGACAAAGGTGGCCACATCGGCGATCTCGTGATCATCCAGCCAGGAGCCGAGGCCGGGCATGATGGGATGAGCTGAATGGGTGCCCGGTATGGGGCCGGTGACGCCATGCAGGAGGATGGCGGCCAGATGCTCACTGCGGCAGGTTTTCAGCCAGGGCGCACCGACGAGCGGCGTGCCGAGCCGGGGTTTGCCGAGCCCGGAGGCATCGTGACACATGACACAGGCACGGCGGTAAACCGTGGCACCATGGGCGAGCCCGTCCGAGGTGGCCATGAGCACGGGGTCCAGCGGCTTTTCCTGAGGTGCGAGCGCCGAGGCGATGGTCAGCCCAGCTGCAAACACCAAATGCCCGCCGAGGAGCAGCCACGGCACCTGATGCCTGACGCGCAGCCCCTGTCGGGGCCACGCGAAGCGCACAGGCGGGATGGGAGGGCCAGTGATCATGGTTGAGCCCCGATGACGGGAACTTTGAGCAGGCTGGCTTCATCCCACATGGCCACCCGATCCTTCTCAGCATCTCGGACGGCTTTGACCTGCTCGGGGGTGACGGCGCTGCCTTTGTTCCCAAAGGCATTGCGGGCATAGGTGAGCACGGCGGCGATCTGCTTGTCAGGCAGAGCACCTTGGGGTGGCATCATAGGTGCAAGCGACGCGAAGGGCTTGCCATTCACGTTAATCGGCCCTTGGAAGCCATGAACCACGATGCGGATCAGGCGCTCCGAGCCTGGAGCATTGACCCAGTCAGAACCTGCCAGCGGCGGGAACATATTGGGCAGGCCCAGTCCAGTTGGCTGATGGCAAACGGCGCAAATGGTGGTGAAGAGGGTTTTCCCCTCCTCAAAACCTGGCAGTGCCGCAGCATCAGCCACAGCTGGTGCCACAGATGCAGTGGGGGCGGGTGTGACTGTCGGCGCGGGTGCCGCTGCTGGTGAAGCAGCTTCGGGAGCCGAAGGCACCAAAGCAGCGGCGACTTCGGCTGGTTTGGGCTCAGGCTGCGGACGCGCTGCGGCAAAGCCACCGTAGAGGAAGGCGAGGCCCCAGAATGCGGCGAAACCCGCAACGGCGATCCCGAAGACACTGAAACCGAGTCCGGCGAGCTTTTCGCCAGTACTCTCTTCATGAGGAGAATGAGGGTGATGGCTCATGGCGGGTCAGTTCACAGGGATTTTTTCCAGTTCAGCCTGGGTCCACATGGCAGTGCGGGCTTTTTCGGCCTCGCGGATGGCTTGCACTTGGTCCGGCGTGACAACACTGGCCTTGTTGCCGAACGAATTGCGCACGTAGGTGAGCACGGAGGCGATTTGTTCGTTGTTCAGGGCAGCTCCCTGCGGCGGCATCAGCGGGGCCGGGGTGTTGAAAGGCTGGCCGTTGACTTTAATGGGACCAGTGATGCCGTGCAGCACCATGCGAATGAGCCGGTCCGGCTTTGAAGCGGAGGCCCAGTCCGAACTGGCGAGCGGCGGGAACATGTTTGGCAGGCCGAGCCCGGTGGGCTGGTGGCAGGCGAAACAGACCATCATATAGACTTGCTGGCCTTTGGTCATGACCTCGGAAGGAGGGGCGTCCTGAGCAGCGGAGAGGCAGGCGATGGAGAGAAAGAGAAGAAAACGAGACATTGAAAAGAAGGGGGATTTTTTGCGGTCGAGTCCAGGAAATGACCCGCTGGGCGGCGGGGAGTTGAGATGTCGCCCCCACCCGGAAACGGCCGGATGGGAGCGCCCGACAAAGGAGGGCAGCCACTAGCTGGAAGCGCCCTCCCGGATCATCGGGAAAGGCGTGGGTTGGCTGAGCAGGGAGAACCGTCCTGAATCCAGGATGGGCTGAGGCAGCAGATCCAAATCGCCATCTGATCTTGGATCAGGTTCGGCGGTCATGCATTCCGTCTAAAGACGGTGCTCCAAACGCTCAGCAGCCGAGCTGCGGCGGTGGTGTCACGGGACGCTCATGGCGGCTCAAAGCGGCGCTGGATGTCGTGATCCATGCTTCGGGCACTACCGGAGGAAAAACAAATCGTGGAATGCTGACGAGGGCGAGCATGAGCTTCATCTCCTTCATCTCCTTCGTCTTGGAGGGCGGTGGCTGGCCTTCCTTGGGCTGCCGCTCAGACTCGACCCCTTTTTCCACAGCTTTGCAAAGTGGGCAGGGATGGTCGCCATCGAAGGTGTCGCTGAGACCTTCCACGACGGAGCCTTTCTCCACGGAATAAGCCACCGCCATGCCGACCCAGGCGGCTGATTGCAGCACAGCCCAGTGCAGCCCGATGGAAATCATCAGGGCAGCAACAAGAAGGCTGTGAAGGACTCGCGACATGAAAAACGGGAGTCACCATGGCTGGCGACTCCCGCTTATGGAGCACGATGAAAAAGAAATCAATCAGGCTTATGCGAAGTGTGGCATGCCTTGCAGTTCACGGCCTTTTTGTATTCGCTGACACCAGCGGCATCCTTGGCCTGGATCTTCTTCACGGCGGCGATGAGGGCCTGGCACTTCTCCACCCAGGCAGCTTTTTCACCTTTCGGCGGAGCTTCCGCACACATGGCTTGGTAGGCTTTCAGGACGTCGGTTATCTCGGCATCGGAGGCGGTGCCTGCGCTGATCTTTTTGCAGGTCGGGTCGGTGCCTTCGGGGGCCTTGTGGTATTTTTTCATCGCGTCCTCAATGACTTCGGAGGCGAAGATGGCGGAGCTGCTTCCGATGAAGGCGAGCGCGACGATGAGACGGAGGGAGCGGAACTTCATAAGTGGAGATGAAGGGTGGATGATGGTGATGATGAATGCTGGGAGATGCCCAGCGGCGGGCGTTTTCTCAAAACGGTGGCCGATTGTCACGCCTGTAATTCGTGGTGCCCCCGCTTTCGTCACGGTCCTTTGGGAATGCGTCACAAAAAGATTCCTTCAAGCAGGACAAGCGCAGGCAAGGAGTCACTCAGGGCGGCGTTCACCTGGGATGAATCACATCTTCATCGCCCTTTGGAGCGTGGCGGCACTGGCCGGCGCCGAGCCTCTCACGGTGACTTGGCTGGACATGCCAGCACATGGGCTGGCGGCCATCGTGGAGATGCCGGGGAAGAAGGTCATGCTCGTGGATACGGGCGGTACGAAGAAGAGTGCGAGCGAGGACTACAATGCCGGGCGCGACACGATCACGCCTTTCCTCAAAGCACGCGGTTACCCGGAGATCGCGGCCATCGTCATCAGTCATCCGCATGGGGATCACTACGGCGGCGCAGAGTGGCTGCTGCAAAACTGGACCGTGGGCGAGTATGTGGACAATGGCTACGAAGGGCGCGGCCAGACGCTGGCCTACAAGCGCCTGCGCGATCTCGCCCAGCAACGCGGTGCGAAATACAGCGCGCTGACTCATGGAGCGAAGCTGGAGCTCGATCCCTCGCTCGCGATGGAGATCCTTTCTCCACCTGCGGAGTTCATCAGCCGTGACAGCGACCCCGCAAAGGTGAGCGAGCACGGCTTGCTGAACTCGAACTCACTCCTCCTGCGCATGCAGCACGGGCAGAATGTCTTCCTCTTTCCCGGTGACTCGTATGGCGGCGCGTTCGAGACTTTCCTGAAGCAAAACGTGCCTGCCGAGAAACTCAAAACGACCGTGCTCACCGCACCGCATCATGGCTTCAATCCAGGCTACGACTTCCCGAAGATGCTCATGCCGAAGTACGTCATCGCCTCCTGCCTCGCCGACTACGCGAGCAATGCAGGCACGCCAAATCCACGCTCGCCGGGCGATCGAGCCATCGATGTCTATGGCAAGCTCGGAGCGGATGTCTTCGTCACCGCCTTTCATGGCAACATCACCGCTGTGTCCGATGGCAGCATCGTGAAGGTCACCAAATCGCACGAGCGCACCGCCCCCGTTCTCCCTCAATGAGCGGCATCATCGGACACACCCTCTATGCTGAGCTGGCGCTGCGCGAGGCCGTGCAGCAGAAGCATCGTTGGGCAGGCGTGATGCAGGCGCATCGGGCCAGCTTCCATGCAGGTGCCTACATCGGCAGCGACATCCAGGTCATGCCGGAGGCCGTGTGTGTGGATACGGGCAAGGATGTCGGCTTTGGCACCGTGCCGCTGGAGCGGAGTCCGATCACGGGAGGTGCGGTGCGGCAGTTCCGACTCGTCACGCCTGATGGACCACTCACCGCCACGCGAGTGCATGAGCGCTTCTATGGTCGCGCGCATCTCGTCTTCGGCTGGACGCAGACGGAGAAGGAACTGCGCGTGCCCTGGGATCATCTGCCGGAGTACTTTGCGTCTGTCATCACAGACCTCGGCGGCAAAGACGAACGCGCACTGGCCTACACGCTCGGCTGGATCGTGCATGTGGTGGGAGACAGCCTGATCAAAGGGCAGCAGCCGGGCATCGAACTCAAGCTCGTGGATGGTCGCTACACGGCAAAGAACCGTCCGGTGCAGGATTTGATCTCGTTTCATGACATCGGCAGTGCCGAGCTGGGCATGGACTGGGCGAAAGATCTGGCCGCAATGGCGGCGACGCCTGTGGAGGACATCCAGCTCCACTACATGCGCTGTGCCAAGCCGCATGGACAGCTCGCCAAGCTTTTCCCCGATGGCTGGAAGCCTGAATCTGCCGCCACGCTCCGTGCGGTGTTGGCGGAAAACCGCCGCTGGGTGAAGCAGCATGCGCTGGATGAGATCACCTCCATGCAGCTCATCGACGGCGAATGCAGCCCTGCTTTGCGCGAGAAGAGCGGCCTCACCCTCGCCGAGATGCGAGTGGCGGCACGCGAGGCCAAATTCCACGAAATGCTGGACACGATGACCGACCAAATCACCGCCATGTTCGAAGCGGTGAATATGCGACTTCGCGCATAGAGCATGATTTGTAGCATTCTGCGCATTGCAGCGTCATCACGGCACAGTATGAGCGGAGTTTTACTTCGATGCTTTTGCGCACTCTTCTCCCCGCTGTCGTTGCCTCGCTAATCTGTCACACTGCCTTCGCCGATTCGGCCATCGAGCCGCTGGTCGGATTCGAGATGGGGCCGAACCCAAATGGC
>NZ_JBILYB010000059.1:0-37082 GCF_044378005.1 Prosthecobacter sp. | reverse complement strand
TGACGAACCGCTGCCGCGTGACCGGTCGCCGTCGTGCTTACATTCGTCGCTTCCAGATGTCCCGTCTGACTTTCCGTGAGATGGCCAATGCTGGCCTTATCCCGGGCGTCACGAAGTCGAGCTGGTGAGCTGCGATCTTTCGCCGCAGACGTCATCAATTCCAGGCCCAGGGATGCCCTCCCTGGGCTTTGACGTTGTAAGGCACAGGTGCTGAAATCTGTCCTCCTGACTCGATGCCCACCTACTCCTACATCGCCGAAAACCCCGACGAAGGCTGCCCACGCTGCCGACGCGGCTTTGATCTCCGGCGTCCTATCGACCGCGAGCCGCTCACCCAGTGTCCCCTGTGCCGCAAGCCCGTGAAAAAACTCATCACCAGCTTCAGCGTGCCGAAAGTCACCAAGCCTGTCTCCATCTCCGATGCGAAGAAGGCTGGCTTCACCATCCTCGAAAAACGCTGCGATGGTAACTACGAGAAGCTCTAGCCGGAGTCTTTTCCTCCTTCCCTCATGCTCCTCCTCCTCGCCAACGCCTCCGACGATCTCGTCCGCGAATGGCATTTCACCGCCAGTGAACTGGGATGGCATGGCTTCATCGTTTTCGTCATCGTCCTGCTGAACGCCTTCTTCGTCGCCGCTGAGTTCGCCATCGTCAAAGTGCGCGACAGCCAGCTCCAGGCCGCCCAGGAGGATGGTGTCAAAGGTGCGAAGTTTGCCCGCGAGGTGACCAAGAATCTCGACGCCTACCTCTCCGCTGGACAGCTCGGCATCACGCTTACCAGCATCGCTCTCGGTATCTTTGGTGAGCCCTATGTGGCCGCCGTGATCCAACCTCTGCTTTTTAAAGCGGGCATTGCCAGTGATGCCGTCGTTCACGGTGTCTCTGTCGTCATCGCCTACGCCATCGTCACCTTTCTGCATGTCGTGCTTGGGGAACAGACGCCCAAGGTCTTTGCCATTCGCAAATCACTGAAGACCACGCTCATCATCGCCAGGCCGCTGCATATCTTCTACATGGTGCTGAAGCCCGCCATTTTCATTCTCAATGGCAGCACCAATTTCGTGCTCAAGTATCTCTTCCGCATCGACGGCGTGTCCGAGCACGAGATCGCCCATAGTGAAGAAGAGCTGCGCCACATCGTGGCCGAAAGTCAGAAATCCAAGGAAGTGACCGAGACGGAGAAGGACATCCTTTTGAACGCTCTCGGTCTCAATGACCGCTGCGTGCGTGACGTAATGACGCCGCGCAATGCCGTCATCTCACTCGATGTCGAAGACAGCTTCGAATCCAACCTCAAGCGCGCCGTCGAGCACAAGCACACCCGTTATCCGCTTGTCGAGGGACACCTCGACCAGAGCGTCGGCATGATCCATATCAAAGACCTGCTCGGTCTCGTCGGCCTGCCACAGGCGGACCTGCGGAAGATCAAACGCGAGCTGCCGATGGTCCCCGAACTCATGCCTATCGACAAGTTGTTGCGCTTCTTCCTCGATAAGCATGCACATGTCGCCCTCGCCGTGGATGAATACGGCGGCGCAGTCGGCATTGTCACGCTCGACAACGTGCTCGAAGAAATCGTTGGTGACATTCAGGACGAGTTCGACCACGAGATCAGTGAATTCCGCCGCATCAGCGAAGACAGCTTCGATGTCGATGGCACGCTGAATCTCTATGAACTCGCCGACCACGCCGGTCTGGATATCGAAAGCGATGATGTCACCACCATCGGCGGCTACGTCACCCATCTGCTCGGTCATCTGCCCAAGGTGGGAGAGACGGTCACCATTGAAGACTACGAAGTCACCACGACCAAGGCGGATACACGCCGGGTGCAGCATCTCCGCTTCCGCCGCCGTACGCCCAAAGAGCAGGACGAGGCCAGACGCGCTGAGGAAGAGGCGGACTCATGAACAAAGTCTTTGCCGCGCAAGGTTTTCAGTATCATTCAGACTTCCCAAACGTTCCTTCACTCTCGTGAATCCCCCACCCAAAAAATCCAACATGACCTGGCTTACTTTTGCCCTCCTCACTGTGCTCTCCTGGGGCGTCTATGGCGTCATCCTCCACAAAGGCCGCGGTTACATGCCGATGGGACCTGAGACACCTCATGCAGGGTTAAAAGCCTTCCTCTTCGTCTGCATCGCCTATGCTCTCATCGGCCTCGTCTCGGCGCTGGTGCTGAAGATGCGTGGCAGTGACTGGAGCTTTACCTCCACGGGTATCTCTTGGAGTCTCGTCGCCGGTATCGCCGGTGCGCTCGGTGCGTTGACTCTTGTGCTCGCCCTCGGTGCTGCGGCTCCCATTTATAAAGGCGCGGCCGCTGCGGCTGTCATGCCCATCGTCTTCGCCGGAGCTCCGGTGGTGAATACGATCACCGCTATGATCATCCATCCACCCGAAGGCGGTTTGAAAGCCCTTCCTCTGCCGTTCATCGCAGGTTGTCTTCTCGCCGTCGGTGGTGCCTTCCTCGTGGCCAAATACGCCCCATCAAACACGGGCGGAGCCGCTCCGGCTGCCAAAGTGGGTGCGAAGCACTAACCCTGAGGTACCGGTGCCCCACGGTAGATTCCGTCGAACCAGCCATTGCCGACGTAGGGCTTTGCGTCCTCGCTCTCGATGCGCAGATAGCGGCCCAACTTCGTCAGTTTGAAACGCGCGGGCTTGTTTTTCACCGTCGCCTCCGCGTCGTTGAAGGTGAACTCGGCCGTTAATTCACCGCCTTTACCTGTCTTGATTTGTTCCGGCTGGGCCGTGGCATCGATCGTCGATGCTTCCTGTCCCTCTTCACGAGCAGAGCTGAGACTCACGCGGAGTTTGCCATCACGTCCCACGCGCAGACTGGCATGGCCGCCGCCGAGATCATCATACTCGCCATCCCAGCCGAGGCCGGTTTTCGGGTCCGGCATACCTTCGATGAAATAGTAACCGCGTGCCGTGGCTTGGGCCATCTTGAACCAATGCTCCGCCGTCGGATCAGCAGGCTTTGCGGGTGGAAAGCGAGTATCTGTCTTGGCTTCGCTAGGCGCTGGCGGCATCGTCACCACGAGCCACTTCTGGCGCAGATCCGGCCATTGATCCTTCCACAGGCTCAACGCCGCCCGATCTGTCGTCGCCCATGTTTTCGTGGCATTCTTCAGCGCCGTCACGAGCCGATCATTCGCCGCCTGAAACTCCTTCTTCGCCAATTGCAGCAGCTTTGCCTCACTCGCGCGTTTGTAGGTGCCGTTGATGCCCGCGTCCTGCGGTTCCTTCTGACCTTCTTTGAAGGCGACCTCGACCTTCGACTCACTGATCTCGGCCATGAAAAAAGTGCCCCGGTCCTCCCCCTCGCCAGCAATGCGGGCGAAGGGTAGCAGCTTGTCCTTTCGCACCCCATTCCCCACCCAGGTGCCCATCGAGCCGGGATCACCAGCGAAGCGAACAGTCACCTTCGTGTTGCCAAAGTCTGCCTTCTCCAAGGTGAGATGGCGCATCGTTGTCTCGTCAAAGTAGGTCGCCTTGTCGGAAACCTGCGCCAGGAGACAGGATGAAACCGCGAATGCGGAGAAAAGAAGGACGTGGAGCTTCATGGGAAGATCTTAACCTACCAGCGCCGAGATCGGTTTGCCACGTCGAGCACCATTGCCGCCGTGGATGTTAAAGTTTCCGGCGGCTCCGGCGGAGACGAGATCATCCTGTCGGATGCCAAGCAGGGCACCGATCGTGGAGTGAAAGTCGAGCACGCTCACAGGATTTTCCTCCACACGCGTGGCCGTGGCATCCGTTTTTCCCCAAGCCTGACCGCCACGCACTTTGCCACCCGCGATGAAGCTGGAAAAAGCGATGGGATGATGGTCTCGCCCACTATCATTGATCTTCGGTGTGCGGCCAAACTCGGTCGTGAGTACCACGAGCGTGCGCTTCAGCAGGCCGCTCTCTTCGAGATCCGTGAGCAGGGCACTCACCGCTTGATCGAGCCGGGTACAGAGGCCTTCGACCTTGTTGAAGTTGTCATCGTGAGTGTCCCAGCCACCGAGTTCGACCTCGACGAACTTCGTCCCGCGCTCGATGAGGCGGCGCGCGAGCAGCACTCCGCGACCAAAGTAATCGTTGCCGTAGGCTTCAAGCATCTGACCCTTTTCCTGGGTGAGATCAAAGGCATCAAGATCCTTGCTAGTCATCAGTTTGAGCGCATCCGCATACACATCGACATGCGCCTTCACGTCATCCGTGGGATAGCGATTGAAAAAGCTCTGGTTCAGCCGGTCGGCTAGCGTTGTGCGGCGGCGCAGAGCAGTCATCGAGTCGCCATTCTGGAGTCGGGTGTGTTCGAGTCCTTTGTTCGGGTCTAGCACGGGCACAGGGGCATACCGAGCATCTAGGAAACCACTGCTCGGATGTCCCGCCAGTCCACCAAGCCGGATGTAAGGCGGCAGCGTCGAGTGGCCTTCGGTGACCTGCCGTGCGACCCACGAGCCGAGCGCGGGATAGCGAATGGAGCCCGAGGTTTCGAAGCCCGTCATGACCTTGTAGGTGCCCTCTTCATGAGCGCCCTGCGTGTGCGTCATGGATCTCACGACGGCCATCTTCGGCGCATGATCCGCCAGCTTTGGCAGGTAGTGAGAGAATTGCAGACCAGCCGCTTTCGTCTTGATCGTGCGAACCGGACCTTGGTAGCCAGCAGGAGCCTCCGGCTTTGTATCAAAGGTGTCCATGTGGCTCATGCCACCGCGCATGTACAGGTAAATCACATGCTTCGCAGGCAGCTCAAGATTGCCCGAACCGGAGGCGGGCTCGTCTTTGCCAAACAACGGCGCAAGTCCGCTGGAGGGCACGAGGCTCACGCCGAAGCAGGTTTGCGCGAGACGCTGCACGAAGGCACGGCGACTGAGTTCATCGAGGCGCAGAAGTTCGTTTTTCATGATGGGGGAGGCTGGGGATTATTTCTGGAAGGCAAACTCGGCAGTGGAGAGCAGCGTTCGCGCGAGAGTCTTTGGATTCCGTGACTCGCCGAGGATCTCGATGCAGGCATCCAGCTCAGCTTTCTCAGGTTCACGAGTGAGGATGGCCAAGAAGGCAGAACGGGCGACCTCACGAGCACTGGAAGAGCGGCGCAAGCTGACATTCAGCGGACTGCCCGAGCGAGCGACGTGATCGAAGAAGTCACTGTTCAGCATGAGCAGCGCCTGCGGCACCGTGGTGGCGCTCCAGTTGTCGTTGATGAAGTCACGATTCCCTTGCCCAAACAAACGCAGGAAATGCCCGGCGGGCGTGGGTTGCGGAAGCTCGGATGCGCGCTCGAAACCACCACCGGCAAACTCCTGCGCCATCTCACCCCGCAGCCTTGCACGGCGTTGCTCGGCCTCCATCGCGCGTTGTTCATCGGTGGCCATCTTGCGGGCCACCGTGGTGACTTCGCTGGCCTTTGTCGCAGTCACGGCTTTCTCCAGTTCCTTGATGCCAGGAGGATCGAAGTCGAGCTGATCATCGAGACCTTCGACCGCCAGTGTCATCATGGAATCCCACACTTGTTCGGCCAGGAGGCGACGCAGGATGGGGCCGGCGAAGGCGTAGCTCTGCACTTCCCCGGCATCCGTGGGCAGCGTGCTGGATTCATTTCGATAAGCCTGCGTCAGACAAAAGATGCGCAGGATCTGGCGCAGGTCGTAGCGTGATTCCCGCACGACGTGAGCGAGGTATTGCGCCAGATCAGGATTCGTACAATCGGCGATCTCGCGCACCTGCTCAGGCGATCCGGCGAAGGGCAGCCCGAAGAGTTTTTCCCAAAGCCGGTTCGCCAGCGCGAGTGAGAAACGTGTGTTCTCTGGGGCGGTGATCCAGTCGGCCAGAGTATCCGCACCGCGTGCCCCTTGTTTGGGCGGAGTGCCGTAAAGCACCGCCGCTGGGAGAACATCACCGGGCTTGGCATCCGGGTATTGATAATCCTCCGGCAGCTTCGCTGGCTGACCTTCGCCATTCACCACTCCCGCCCCACCGGCAGAACGCTGGAGTGCCTCCAAGGCACGGCTGATGCGCTCGTAGTTTGCCCGACGTTCGGGGTCAATGCGGTTCATCGCCATGGTGTCGTAGCGTTCCACAGCCTTGCGGATTTCTTCGGACTCGACCTGGCCCACCTTGCTGTCCTCGCTGCCCATCTTGATGCCGGAAGTCCAGGCCATGAACTGGTGGTAGTCCTTCCGTGTCCATTTGTCATAAGGATGGTCGTGGCATTGAGCGCAGGAGATTTGCAGGCCAAGAAAAAGGCTGGCGGTGCTCTCAATGTTCGCCGCCCGGTTCGCGCCATCGCGCAGGTAATAGCCTGAGGCAGGCGCCCGCCAGCCGTAGCCTTCCGGGCTCAGCAGCTCACGCGCCCACTGATCGTAGGGTTTGTTATCCCGAACACTCTGCTTGATCCAGGCGAGATAAAAGGAGCCCTTCACATCGCCATCGAGCTGGTCGCGGGCGCGGAGCAGGGAGGCCCAGTAGTTGAACATGTGGCTGACGTGCCCGTTCGAGGCGAGCAGTCGGTCAATGAGATGCGCGTGTCGCTCCGGCGACTTGTCGGCGAGAAAGACCTGCGTCTCCGTCGTTGTCGGGATGCGGCCCACGAGATCGAGATGGATGCGCCGGACAAAAGTGAGGTCCGAAGCCGCAGTTCGTGGCTTTAGACCACGCTTTTCGAGGTCAGCGAGGATGAGCGCGTCAATGCGTCGTGCCGTGGCAGCGGCATCGGCGGCATTCACGGGCTCGTTCGCGGTGGAAATCTTCACCTCGCGGGCACGCTCGGAGGTCCAGTCGCCGAAGTCCGCGCCCTCTTCGATCCAGCGATGGATCAAGCCCGTCTCCTGCGGTGTCAGCGGCGTGCCTTCGCCATCGGGTGGCATGGCATCTTCATGATCGCGCGGCAGGCTGATGCTGCGGATGAGATAGCTTTTGTCCGGCTTGTGCGGGAAGACGAGATTGTCCGTGCGACTCTTGTCGCGGATGGCGGCGAGGTCATCGAGGCGGATGTCACCCTTCGGCTTCTTTTGTTCGCTGCTGTGGCACTCGAAGCAGGCCTTTTTCAGCAGCGGCAGCACCTGGTTCTCGAAGTGAACCTGACCTTGCACCGTCATGGCGGCATCACTGGGCACATCAGGCGTGGGTTTCGAGGCGAGCCGCACGGGCGTCACACGGCTCTCTGCCATCGCAGGCGTTGTTGTCACAGCCGGTTTCGGCACGGGGGGGGGTGTAGGAGCAGGCTTCTTCGTTTCCTGAACGACGAGGGGCTGGCTCGGAGATGCCGGAATCTTTGCTAGTTCGGGAACTGGCGGCGGAGTCGGAACAGACGGCGGCGAGCTTTGAACCATGACGGGCTCAGGCAATGGATCGGGAACTAGAATGGGGTTTTCGGGCGCAGGCCGAGACTTCGCCTGATGCTGCGCGACGATCTCCTCCAGCCCGACCTGACTCACCATGTCCGGCCACGCAAGACTTCCGACCAGTGTGCCAAGCACCACCGCCGCTGCCGCCTGCCACAAGCGCGGTGCAGCAGCCTGCCAGCGTGCGAGCGGACCTCCGAGGCGCTGCCGCGCGCGACGTCGATGGCCGATGGTCGCCAGCTCGATGTCCTGGCGCAGTGATTCGACACTGCGAGTTTCTGCACTGGCGAGGATGGCCTCTTGCAGCCGCTGGCCTTTCGCCGCAGGCTCCAGGGCAACGCGCAGCAGGGCATCCATCTCGATCTGGCGACGGAGATCCGCCAGAGCGGCTTCGTCCTTGAGCAAGTCTTCCCAGGCTTCATCAGGAAGCTGGTCGTTCAGAGCTTGGTCGATGCGGTCTTCGGGTTTCATGAGACGGCGGGTTGAGTTTCGATGCAGTCGCGGAGCTGCTGGCGCACACGCATGAGCAGTGTGCGGATGGCCAGCACGCTGCGTCCAGTGCGGCGGGCGATCTCGTCGCTGCTGAGCTCATGCTCATACCGGAGGTCGAGCACTTCGCGCTGCGTGTGACGGAGTTTTTCCAGGCAATGGCGGAGCTGATCCGCACGGTGATTTTCCACCGGAGCCTCCGTATTCGCGAGGGCCAGTTCCACCCGCAGGTGTTCGAGATAGCGTTCCTGTTTCGCCGACTCCCTTGCATAGGCTTTCAGGCGATCACGCAACAGGTTGTGAGCAATGCTGCGAATCCACGGCTGAAGCGATCCTTCACGGAAGTCCTCCAGATGCTGGTAGGCAAAAACAAAGGCATCATGCGCCACCTCATCAATCAGATCTGGCACTGGCGCACGGAGCGCCAGATAGGTCCGTAGTGGTTGAAGGTGCCGGGTTAGCAAAGTGCGGAAGGCGGCATCATGTCCGTCGAGCACCTGACGGGCGAGTGACTCGTCGGAAGTAGGTTCTGATGGCAGGGAGTCGGGCATTTAAAGCTGTTATGGACGGCAAGGTCTCCAGTGTGGCAGAAAAAGCTGCGGAGCCTGAAAAAAGCTGCGTATAAATGGGCCGCTCATGTTTCCCCCCAATCGTCTCATTGTACTTTTTGCCGCTCTGAATCTCGTTTCCTGCGTCACCCTGCCGACTGCGCCCGAACCACCAGAACTCTCACGCAGCAGCGATGAACTCCGCCGATTGTCCAAATCGAATCATACTCTGGGAACGGTGTCTGTTTATGCAGATGCCATCCGAAGCAGCCAGGATGAGAAGGGACGCAGCTTCCACCTGGCGTCTGGAGACGCGGTGCTGCTGAAAAAAAGCGTCCCGGCCATCTCTGCCATGGCTCCTGAGATTTTGCTCAACCCCGACCATGCCGAAGTCCGCGGACGTTCGGTGGTGAAGAAAGATGATCAGCTTTTCTTCGGCGACTCCGATGCCAGCAAGATCATCATCGACGGCGTGAATCTCCGTTTCGAAGGCCCACACTCCGTGAAACGCATCGGTCCGGCAAAGGCAGCAGCCAAAGTAATCGAAGAGACCAAAGAAGAAGAGGTGATCGCCAAACCAGCCCCTGTTCCAGAGCCGCGGGTCGAAGCAAAGCCCAAACCCAAGCCAGTCAGCAAGCCGAAGCCAAAACCAGTCACTAAACCAGCTCCAGCCAAACCCGCACCAGTTACAAAACCTGCTCCGGTGGACCGCGCAAAGCTGCTGCAACTGATGCGCGAGCCAGAGTGATTTTGATCACCTTCCGGCCACGCCGCCTTTGATCTCTTTAGAATCCGTGCGGAGCACTTCGATGCCGTTGATCACGGGTTGGTTGGCAGCGTCGGGGTTGGACTGAGCGGGGACGATTTGCAGGAGGAGCTTGTTTGTGACGGCCACCTTCTCGAATTCCTCCACCAGCGCACGCTGGGTGCCGCCGGTTTTGGCGGTGATGTCGAGGCTCTTCATCACGGTCTTGCCTTGAAGCTGGACGTCGAAAATGCGTTGGCCGGGTTTGTCGCCTTCGGGGGCGGAGAAGTAGAGGCGGACGGTGTAGGTCTCGGGCTTTTCGCCTTTGCCGATGAGGGGTAGCTCGGCGCTGACGAGTCCGCGTGCGCCGGAGGTGTAGATCCAGGGCACTTGGGTGCCTTCGATTTTGTGGGACTCCTCATTCACGGCGAAGAACTCGCCGCCTTTGGCGAACTGGTGATCGAGGCTCAGCGGCAGGTCGATGCCTGCGCGTGAAGAGGGGCGTGGATAGCCAAGCCAGAGCTTGCCCTGCTGATCGCGACGATCTCCCGGTGCGCCAAAGTTCAGCGCCATGTGCTGCACGGGCGTGCTGGCTCCGCTGGCGCTGTAAACGCCCCAGCTCATGCGGTCGGCACGCGGCTCGAAGACGATGGTGGAGGCGATGGAGAAGAGACAGACGCAACCGGCGCTGGCTTCGGGAATCATGACGAGGCCGTTGGCGGGGATCGTGTTGATCCAGCAGCCGAGGCGCTGACCGGCGAAGTGCTCGGTGCCTTCGTCTTCGTCCATGTTATAATAGGCGGTCGATTTGGAGCGGAAGAACATGAGGTTCGACGTGGCGGAAAGCGCGCCGCAGTGGTGACCGGGGCGGGCAAACATCCATGGGCTCTTCTCGCCCGTGAGTGGATGGGTGCGCATCTTTTGTTCGCCGGTGTAGAGGTCGTAGGCCCAGGGTTCGGCGATGACTTCATTGCCGATGACGATGGGGCGGCTGCGGTAGTTGGCATCCTTCGACCAGATCTTTTCACCCTTCTCGGCATCGAGCACGACGAGGCGACGACGGGCAAACTCGCCCGCGAGGAATTGCTCCCAGTAGTGACCATTCGCGTTTGCACCGCCGAGCACGAGGTGGCCGTTTTGAAACATCATGGTCAACGCGCCACCACCAATGCCGATCTCGCTGCAATCGGTGACGTCCACAGGCTTCGCCCATTGCTGCACGCCTGTTTTGGCATCGAGCGCCACGGCCATGCGCATGTCGGCATTCTTGATGCGCTCTTCAGCGAGGTCTTTGGCTTTGCCGGTGAGCTTGGCGAGTTCGGTTTTGTCCTGACGCAGCATGTCCTCGCGCTGCGCGGGAGTCAGTGAGGCGTCGATGAAGAAGATGCGGCCATTGCCGATGGCGATGGAGACATGGGAGACGTGCTTGCCCTGATGCGTCCACTTTAGCTCGCCGGTTTTCACATCGTAGGCAAAGAGCAGGTCGGTGGAGATGGAGGCGCTTTTACCACGCCGGGCGCTTTCGGAGGCGTTCTCGACACGCTGAGTGACGGTGCCGTAAAGCAGGCCTTCGTGATGGGCGAGGTAGCCCCACTGGAGGTTCGGTTTGCTTTCGCCGGGGATCTTTAATTCTCGCACGGTCTTGCCGGTGGCGGCGTCGAACTGGAAGCATTTGTCGTCGAGCAGCATGAAGAGGTAGTCATCGCTCGCGGCCATGTTGCCGGGCTCGCGTGAATTGAAGACGCCGATGCGCATCGCGCCGGGATTCTTTACTTCCCAAAGGAACTGTCCGTTGAAGGCATCGTGCGCCTGGATGCTTGTTTCACCCTGCGTGAAAAGTCTGCCATTCACCGACAGCGGCCCCACGGCTCCATCATGACGATTCACGGACTCGCCAGGACCTGGATCACCATACCAGAGCACGTTCAGACCGCCTTTGACGCGCTCGTCTTTGTTGCTGCTCGTGTTGCCGACATTGCCGTATTGATGCGACCACGAGTCGGCTCCGGGCAAGGCGGCACGCATGAGCAAGGTCCAGTCGCCCGACTTCGTGCTCGTGGCTTTTTCTTCCTTCAGCTTCGTGTTCGCGAGCCATTCATCTGAGTTCGTTGGCTTGCCCGGAGCACCGAGGCAAATCACGCCACCGATGGGTTTCAGTGTGCGGGCGACTTCCACCGGGATGCCGGGCACTTTGCCTGTGAGCAAGAGTGAATCCGACACGATGAGGTTCGCGAAGAAGCTCGAATACGGCACCATCGAGAGATCGAGGTGATCGATGGTGATGCGTGAACCATACAAGCCAGTGCTGAGCAAGGCCGCACGAGAAGCGGCGACTTTGGCTTGATCAGGCTCGACGCCGAATACGGAGAGCTGGCTGCGTTTCGCGATCTCATAGGCGAGGCGTCCTTGCTCGCTGCCGAGCACGAGGCAGAAGCCCTGCTTCACGTTTGTCGCCTTCAGGATCTCCTCAGCGGCTGCCGCATACATGTCACTGTGTGCGTCTTTGGGGAAAGGATCGGCGACGACTTTGGAAGCCTCGGCGAGAGCTGGCAGGTTGGTCTTCGAGGCATCGGCAAAGGCATACACATGGCCGGAAGTGGTGCTCACGAGCAGATGACCTTCGGAAACGGCGAGCCCGCGTGCATCGCCATCGACTTTGCTTTGCCAGAGCACCTTGCCGGATTCGGCATCAAGGCAGACGACCTCATCTTTACCACCAACGACGAGCGTACCGCCTGCATGGATGAGCGCAGACTCATGCGTGGAAGGCCAGCGCCACTTGATGCCGATGTCCTTCATCTCGGTGTGCTTCGTCTTGTTGGTGGCGAGCGTGTCCTTCTTCGTCTGATAGTCGGCACGCAGTGGCTCATACTTCTGCGCAGCGGCGGCGAGTTCCTGCTTGAGCTTATCGGCAGCATCGGGCGCGGCTTTTTTCAGGTCGGCTTCGAGCTTCTGAACCTTCTTGAGTTCGGCGATCGCGGGATGCTTGCGCAGATCGCCGGAGAGTTTGGTGGAGGCCATCTCGATGGCATGGCGCTCGCGAGTGCCTTCCGCGTGCTTGTCGCGGTCGATGGCGACGATGTCCTTGCCCGTGGCCATGAAGCCCGAATTGCCGGTCATGGTCATCTGCGTGCCCTGGAACCACGCATAGCCGGTCTTGCCGGTCTTTTGATCTAGCGAAAGGATCTGATGCTCACCCACGGCGAGGATTTGATCATCGACGAGCATCGCCTGCGTGCCGCCGATCTGCCCGCCGGCATCGCCGCGCCAGCCGGGTGTGGGTTTGTTCACCTGCTTGCCAGTTTTGCGATCAAAGGCCACGGACAAAGCGCGGCCCGATGGCACGAAGAGCAGGTCCTTCGTCGCGAGCAGATAGCCCTGCGGCGAGAGATCATTGCGACCCGCGTCTTCCTGACTGATCGCGTCATTGACCCACTGCGTCTTGCCCGTGGCGGCATCGACAGCGTAGAGATAAATGTTCTCATGCGGAAACACACCCGCGCCGAAATACACCGTTCCGCTGTCTATCAGCAAACCCGTGCGCACCGGCCAGCGCGAGATCATACGCCCACGCGCTAGGATGCGCTCATCATTCGGCCCAGCGCGCAGCTTCCAGATCACGGAGCCCGATTTCGCATCCAGGCAGTAGGCGTAGCCGTCATCGGAGCCGACATACACTTTGCCATCTGCGATGGCTGGCGCGAGACGCACAGGACCGTTGGTGAAGAAGGACCACACGTCTTTCCCACTCGCGAGATCGCGGCAGATCACGCGACCATCGACGGTGGAGCCGAAGAACACGCGGCCCTCGCTGATCGCCACATGGAAGGCATCATCAAAGCGCACGCGATTGAAAAGCTCCATGCCCTCGATCACGCGCCCGTTTTCACCCGCCCAAGCCATCTGCGGCGGTGTGGGAGAAACAAAGTCCCAACGAGGCGTCAGCGGAGCTTTCAACGGCTCCTCCGTGTGCCCGACACGGCTGTTGTCATGCTGATAGGCAGGCCAGTCGGCTTGGGCAAAGGTCAGCGAGACGAGAAAAAGGAGCGAGAAGGCTTTCATGGTGGCTTGCCGCGCTCGTGCTGTGCTGCAATGAGGCGGTGGCAGTGAACGTATGCTCACGCCCCCTGCTATCCGCCTGACCTGATGATGACAAAACCTTCACCTTCCCTGACTTGGCGGACTTTTGCGTTCATCATGATCACCGCAGCGTCCGCGCTCGCCTGCTCGGTACCGGTGTTTCGTTATGCGCTGGAGCATTGGGAGGCTGATCCGTTTCAGGCCTTGGTCTTTCATCGTGGAGCACTGACAGCCGAACAGCAGGCACAGATTCAGGCTTTGAAGCCAGCGGCGGATGCCATCGAGAAAGCCAACCTCAGTGTCGCCACCGTGGATGTTTCCGCCGAGATGAGCCCGGACCATGCGGAGATCTGGAAAGCCCAGCCCACCAATGCCGTGCTACCACGTCTCGTGCTTCACTATCCCCGCAGTACGGCCGTGAAACTGGATCTCGTGGCCGTACCACTTGCCGAGGCCGCCGCGTGGAAGATCGCCGACTCGCCCGTGCGAAAAGACATTCTGGAGCGGCTCGGCGATGGTCAGAGCGCCGTCTGGGTGCTGCTAGAGTCTGGCGACGCCGCTGCCGATGATGTCGCCGCCAAGGTTCTTCAGGAGCGACTCGACTACCTGATCGGCGTGCTGGCCCTGCCGGAACTCGATGCCCAGGACATTGCCAACGGCCTCGTGTCCGTGGGGCAGGATGAGCTGCGACTCGACTTCTCCGTCATCCGCCTGTCACGGAAGAACGCCGACGAACGCACCCTCATCGCCATGCTCATCGGTTCTGAAGATGACCTCCAGGGCCTCGCCGACAAGCCCATGGTCTTCCCCATCTTTGGCCAAGGTCGCGCCCTCTATGCCCTCGTTGGCAAAGGCATCTCGCCAGAGACCATCGAAGAAGCCGCCACCTTCCTCATCGGCAAATGCTCCTGCCAGGTGAAGGAGCAAAACCCCGGCATCGACCTCCTCTTCACTGCTGACTGGAAGAAGCTCGCTCAAGCCTCCCCGCTGCTGGAGCGCGATCTCCCTGACCTCACCGCTCTCGCCAAAGCAGCGGAACCTGTGACGGTGACGACTGAGCCGAAAACGGAAGCCGCCTCGAAGGAAGAACTGCCAATCTATATTCTCGCGATTCTCTTCCTTGCCGCCTTCGTGGCCTTGAAAGTCTGGAAGCGGAAGTGATCCAACTCCGTCCTCATGCTCGAAGCCCAGTCCCTTTTCTCTGACCTTGGCTGCTCAGGCACCGAGGAAACCTTCACCACGCTCTTTGAGAAAGCAGGCGTCAAAATCGAGCGCATCGACTCCCATGGTCAGGCCAGCCCCGAGGGCTTCTGGTATGATCAGCCGCAGGATGAATGGGTGCTGCTCGTCAAAGGCGATGCCGATTTGGAGATCGCCGATCAGCCGCCGCTCACGCTGAAAGCCGGGGACCACGTCCTCATCCTCGGCCACGTCCGCCATCGCGTCGCCAGCACCTCGGCGGATGCGCTTTGGCTGGCGGTGCATGTGAGTCCGCCTTCTGCCTGACGGTCACGCCACCGCACGCTCGCGAACCTCGTCCAGGATGCCGAACAGCTTCTCCACTTGTTCGGGGGCGAAAACACCATCCACGCCTTGCGGGTTGAAGTCGATGTAGGGCGACTCGTAAAGACGTTCGGCTGTCATGCTCCCGTGTTCGGTGAGGTGGTGAATGATTTCGTCGAGGAATTCGATCTGCTTGGAGGTGGGCGTCCAACCTTCCATGAAAGCGGCCAGCGCATGGGTCGCCGCACGACGGTCGAGGCCAACGAGCGAGCGCACAAAGAGTCCCAGGCCATGACTTTCCGTTTTCGCCTTCTCGATGTCGTCCGGCGTGCCGATGCCGCTTTCGATGAGGATGCGTTCCAGCTCGGCGAGGTCCGTTTTCGTGAGGGCTTCGTTGCTGCGCAGTTTGTGGATGGCGATGTGGTCCTCGTGCTGCTTGAGGAAGTGCCGGGCCTTGGCACGGAAGCGCTCGAAGTTGTCTGCTGAGGTGAAGCCGGGCAGCTCGATCTCTGCCGCTGCGCCCATCTCATCCTCGAAGTTCGTGTACACCGGCTTGCGGGCCTGTTTGTCGATCAGCTTGATCAGTGTCCGTAGTTTTTTGCGCACCTGCTCCAGCATGGGCAGGGTCACGTCTTGCCACCACTCATCGGTTTGGAGTTCTTGGATGAGGGGCATGACTTCCTTCACCATCGGGATGGCCTGTTTCTCTTCCAGCAGACCGGCGATGTCTTTGAGCTGCTGTTGCAGGCGGGCAAAGCCGGGCTCGGCGCGCAGGCGAGTGAGCTGGAGATTGAGCAAAAGCAGATCGAAGCGCTTCGCCTCCTCGTCCTCGGCGGGCAGTTCCGTCGGCAGGCCGGCGATGTTGCGGGAAAGCTCGTGCAGGGCGTTTCCATCCAACGTCTGCCAGGCTTCGGACTTGCGATAGACCTCGATCAACCGGCGCTGCGGGCGCACGAGGAAGTTCTCCTCGTTCATCGCGGCCACTTCGGTTTGCAGCAGCGTGGCGATGTCCTGACGCAGGGTCTTGAGCGGATCGTGAGACTCTTGCAGCACGCCTTCCGGCGCGGACTGAGCATCCAGATAGCCCATCAGCTCCAGCCTGCGGGCAAAGAGCCGTTTGGAGAGCGAGTCGCTGTTCGATCCGCCGGTCTCGGGCGGGTTTAGGCGGAAGAATTCCAGGTTCTGGCAGTAGTCGAAAACGAAGAAGAACTGCTTGTGCAGGTCCGGGCCGAAGAGGTTCGGGCAAAGACGCGTGCCGCGGCCGATCATCTGCCAGAACTTCGTCTTCGAGCGCACCATCTTGAAAAAGACGAGGTTCACCACCTCCGGCACGTCGATGCCGGTGTCCAGCATGTCCACCGAGATGGCAATGTGCGGCGCTTTGGCCGCGATGGAGAAGTCGTCAATCAACGTCTGCGCATACGGCAGGTCGCAGTGGATCACGCGGGCGAAGCTGCCTTTGAGGTGCGGGTAGTTCGCGTCGAAGCGCTCGGCGATGTATTCGGCGTGGTCTTGGTTCTTGGCAAAGATGATCGTTTTGCCGAGGCGGTCACCACCGGCCACTTTCTGACCGTGCTTCATCAGATGCTCAAGCACCTTGTCCACGGTGTCTTCGTTGAAGAGCCATTTGTTGACCGCCTCCGCCTCCACGTGGTCGGGGACGTCGCCTTCTTCGTTCCACTCGACTTCATCCCACTGGGCTTTCTCTTCATCAGTCAGCTCGTTGTAGGTCAAGCCGGTGCGCTGGATGCGCAGGGGCACGGAGACAGATCGCGGCGGCACCAGGAAGCCATCGCTCACGGCTTGATCCAGCGTGTAGGCATCCGTCGGCACGCCGGTTTCGAGTTCAAAGAGACTGTAGGTATCGCGGTCGATCTCTTCGCGTGGAGTTGCTGTCAGACCGACGAGCAGGGAGTCAAAGTAGCGGAAGATCGCGCCATACTTCTGGTAAACGGAGCGATGCGCTTCATCGATGATGATGAGATCAAAATGCCCTGGGCCGAAGCGGCGCTGACCGTCCTTCGTTTCGTCGATCAGGCCCATCATCGTCGGGTAGGTGCTCACATAGACGCGGCCCTGAGCGTTCTTTTCCGTCACCAGATTCACCGGCGCGGCATTCGGCAGGTATTTTTTAAAGCTACCCACCGCCTGATTCACCAGCGCCACGCGGTCCGCCAGGAAGAGCACGCGCTTCGCCCAGTTGCACTGCATCAGCAGCTCGCTCAGGGCGATGACGAGGCGCGTCTTGCCGGAGCCTGTCGCCATCACGAGCAGGGACTTCCGCAGATGATCCACTTCAAAGGTCTCCCCTACGCGGCGGATGGCGCGGTCGTGGTAGTAGCGCTCCACCGTCACCTTGTTGATCGGTGCGTCGGCCAGCTTCTTCCGCGTGCTGCGGCGCTGGATCAGCAGCTCCAGCTCGTCTTTCTTGTAAAAGCCCTGCACCTCACGCGGCGGGTAGTTCACATCATCCCAGATCCAGTGCTCGTAGCCGTTGCTCAGGAAGATGACGGGCCGCTGGCCGAACATCTTCTCCAGGCAGTCTGCATATAGCTTGGCCTGCTGCTGGCCGATCTTCGGGCTCTTGCGGGTGCGCTTGGCTTCGAGAATGCCCAGCGGCTTGCCGTCATCGCCCCACTGGACGTAGTCCACGAAACCCATACCCGGCTCATTCGGCATCCCCGTCACCGGGAACTCGCGGTCCCGTGCCTGATCCAGCGGCCAGCCCGCTTCCTTCAGCAGGAGGTCGATGTAATAATCCCGTGTCTCCGCCTCCGAGTAATCATGCGTGTCCGGCTGTGCTGCATTCGCCTTTTTGGCCTCGGCGATCTCGGTGCGCAGCTTCACCAGCTCGGCATCCAGGGCGGTTTTGTCCGAGAGCAGCGTTTTGAGATTCTCGTCCTTCTCGCGGAGCTGGGTCTCCAGCTTTTGAAGCTGATCCAGCGTCTGCGGCGACACCGGGGCGGACTTCGGCAGCAGCTCGGGATTGAAGACACCGTCCACCGGCTTCGCGCCGCGTGAGTAATGCCGCGCCAGCCAGAAGCAGACGTGAAACAGCTCCTTCACCGCCATCAGCGCATCGTAGTGGCGCACCGGCTTGCTGCTATGCACCGCCAGATTGCCCAGGTCCTTGATGGCATTCGTCTTGTAGAAAACCGCATCTCCCACCGCCTTGCGAAAGTCCGGCTCATGGATCAGCGCACTCAGGTTTTCCTGGTAGGGCAGCTTCAGGGCCGAATCATGCTTGTACAGCCAGCTCACCGCCATCTCCAGCGCCCGCCGGGCGTAAAAGCAGGCCGCACGCGGGTCCGGGTGCGCCATCTGCTCCGCCTTCACCGTCGCCTCATGCAGGGCAGGCCATTCAGCGGCGAGGAAGGTGAAATGGGAGGTCATGCGGCAAGGGTTCGCGATACCTCAACCGCCTAAGCCATCATCTCATGCTTTTCCAGTCCGAGTGAGATGGCCGATTCCACCAGTACTCGCACAACCGGATTGCAGCCTTGGAAGACGAGCCGGTCCAGCACCTGGGGGCCGTGCTGCTCGATGAATCCAGACAACAGGGCGTTCACAAAGGAGCTGTTCGCGTTCCGCACACCCGTGAAATTGAGCACGATTTCAGGGCAGATGCTCGCATAGGGGTCCATGCGCCCTTGGCGAAACTCCGCCGCCAGCGCCCCGTCCGCGAGGCCGGTGCCGAGTGCTTCAGCGAGGTTCAGTTCGAGTTTCATTGTTGTTGGAACTCAGGGGATGGAGTTCTGTGGAACCATTTGGCTTTGCCTTGTCTGGCATCGCTTGGCTGGTGTCTTGAAGACAGCCGTCATCATGCATGCGAAAGCGTCAAAGAGAATGGATTCGCAACACTGCGATGTCCGAAACGCTCCAGCAGCTTGACCTGATTCACGTCTTTTTCCCGCCGGATGTAATGACGCACCTCAGGCTGCTCGGGGCTTGGAATGCGAAGGGCGAAAAACGGCCATAATTCAGCCGCACGATACTCACGATCCAGCGCTGGGAAGCCTACGATGGGTTTGATCTCTGACTGGGCACGAAATTCCGGCGAGTAGCTGAAGACCCATTCTCCATTCTCCAGCCGCAGATTGCCCACCGGCAGGCGGTCAAGACTCAGCTCAAACACGACATGAGCCTCCTGGGCAGGCTTGCGAATGCCTGCCATCCAGTCAAATCCAAGTCGGAGTAGTTTGAGCATGTTTCGTCAGAGGGGGGCGGTTTGTATCGCTTCCTGGTATTTATTCAACCTCAGGCGCAGGCAGTCGAGCACAAATTCCTGCCTCAAAGGCGTCACCAGACCCTGAAACTCCTCGGCCAGAATCACGGCCACACGGTCTGGAAGCGCCTGATCAGCTAGGGATTGCAGCAGTGGCAGCATGGCCGGGCGGTTGGCAGCCAAGGCGTTGATGAGCTGAAAGTGATTCGGGCGGCTCAGACGGTCCCAGCCCGTTTTGGGAAGAGACTGTTTCACATATTTTTCCAGGAAGGCTGGTTTTCGGCGGCTCTGCACCACTTCTGCCAGCTTCGCCTCCGTGTCATTCCAGAACAGAGCCCGGGCGCTGTCATAGACAGGTGAGAAGCGTGGCGTTTGATGCCCCCGCACATCCGTGATCACACCCCAGTTGTAGAAGTGCCGGTCATTGTTTCCCACGATGGCGTCAAAGGCCAGCATCCTCACAAACGCCGACAGGATGTCCACACACTGGCCTGGGAAACGGTGCAGAAGAGCGTCCTCCACGAACTGAAAGGTGAACAAGTCCCTGGACTGATCCTTATCCTCCACCTCCTCCACAAACCCGCGGTCTTCGAGGTAGTCGGCGAAAATCTCCGCGCCATGCACCAAGCTTTCATCAGGGCGCAGGAAATACCGGCTACCGAACCGCAACTGGCCGCGCACCATCATCAGCCGTGAGTCCGCCATCGGAATCCCGAGGCTTTGACCGATTCGCGTCAGTAGATGCTCCGTCACGGACTCGTTCGGATACCATTTGTGCCCTACCTTGGCGATCCACGCAGGCCACAAGTGAGGTGATGCCTTCCTGGCCGTTCCAAACTCATAGACACGGATGAAATCTTTCGGCGCATCGCCGGTCACAGACGCATCCACCACCCGGTAATGTCCGCTGCGGACCACGGGGAGAGGTGTTTCAGGCCGTAGCAGATGGCCTGAATAGTTGAGGATGTCGGCGGCTTTGAGTGTCTTCATGCGGTCCGAAACGGTATCACAGCTCACCCCGGAAGGCGCGGTGCTGGAGGGTGGCGAAGAGGGCGTCCTGCTCCGCCAGGGCGGCGCGCTGCGCCTGCTTCAGCTTCTCCACCGCCACCACCCGACGGGCGAATTCTTGCTGGAGGGCGATGGGGGGAAGGCCGACCTTGATCGTGAGGACTTTCTCCTGGGAGATGTTCTTCATCGAACCGCTCGTGCCGCTGGCCCGTTGTCCGATCTCGCGGCGGAACTTGGGCTGCTGGAATAGAAACCGAACAAAGTGGGGATCGGCCTTGGGTGTTTTGTGCCAGACAAAGCGCCAGAGCTTGTCGGGAAGAAGCAAGTTAGCTGGAGTGGACGCCACATAAGCTGTCGCGCCAATGAGTTCGGCGGTATTTGCTCGGCTAAAAAGCAGATCACCTGTGCGCACGAAGTGCGATGGCGGCGGGCTGTAGTCCGGCGGCATGGCTTTACTCTGTTCGGGGCGAAATTCGAGTGACGTCACGGCACTCACCTTCAAGACGCGATAAGGTGAAGTGGTGTCGTCCTCATCGTCGGCCACGATGCTTTTGCCGCTTTCAAATCCCGCGACGAAGTCGCTCACCATGACCTCAGGCCACTTGGGATTCGTCACGGGATCGCCGAAGAGGTCGAGGAAGAGGGATTGGGTGAGGGCGTCGAGTTCGGCGAGGGCGGCGCGGCGCTTCGCCCGCAAGGCCTCCGCCCGGTCCAGCACCTCCGCAATCCGCCGCTGCTCCGCCAACGGCGGCAGGGGGATTGCTGATTCGAAGATGATCCGGTCTGAGACAGCTGGATAACTGGCTCCCGTGGCCTTCCTGACCATGTCGTCGATGAACTCGGACGATTTGACCCATTGAAACAGATACCGGGCATCGAGCTGGGGCTCGCGTGCTCTCAAGACACAGAAGCCGGTGGATGCGGTGGCTCCATCCAGCTGGGCAGGCACTCGGGCGACTCCGTTGAGATTCGGGCGGACGGTGGAC
Source organism: Prosthecobacter sp. (assembly GCF_044378005.1). Taxonomy (GTDB): domain Bacteria; phylum Verrucomicrobiota; class Verrucomicrobiia; order Verrucomicrobiales; family Verrucomicrobiaceae; genus Prosthecobacter. Next base: position 16,158 of record NZ_JBILYB010000059.1, on the reverse strand, counting down.
ACCAGAACGTCCCCCGCTGTCACGAGCTGCCGAGCACGGCTAGGAGCTTCTCCACATGAAACTTCACGCGCTGCGTTAATGACCTTCGCATCTTGGTCAACCGCGCTGAGGTCGATGTAAGTGAAGGTCTCGTCAGACGGTGATTTTGCGGGATTCCACGTCTTCGCTGGCTCGACTAGATCACCGAGTGCCACGGTCGGACATTTTTCCTTCCTCATTCGGATTTCGTCCTTCACCTCAGCATGCCCTCCAATTCCTTCATGCCCTGAGCGATATCTTTCTCCAGCTCGGCGAGGCGGGCGAGGATCTCACCGGGCGGGCGGTGGGTGATCTCTTCGTGGATGACCTCTTTGTAGCGGTTCAGGGAGAGGTCGTAGCCCTGGGCGGCGAGGTCGGCTTTGGGGACGAGGAAGCTTTGAGCGGTGCGGGGCCTCGCAAGCTCGGCGGAGTTGATAGTTGATGGTTGAGAGTTGATAGCCGGATGCAGAGTGCGCCAGCGGGCGAGGACGTCGGGCAGGTTGTTTTTGGCGTGCTCTTCGGGGGTGAGCTGGGCGGTGGGGCCGAGTTTTTCGGGCGGGAGGAGTTCGGTGCGTTTGTCATCGAGGGACTGGCCGTCGGCCTGGACGTCGTAGAACCAGACGTGGTCGGTGCCGCCGGAGTTGGTCTTGGTGAAGAGGAGGATGGCGGTGGAGACGCCGGCGTAGGGCTTGAAGACGCCGCCGGGCAGGGAGATGACGGCGTCGAGCTTTTGCTCCTCGACGAGCATGCGTCGCAGGGTCTTGTGGGCGGTGGAGGAGCCGAAGAGGACGCCGTCCGGCACGATGACAGCGGCGCGGCCACCGGGTTTTAATAATCGGAGGATGAGGGCGAGGAAGAGCAGCTCGGTCTTTTTGGTTTTGACCATCTGCTGCAAATCTTTGGCACAGCTCTCGTAGTCGAGGCTGCCGGCGAAGGGCGGATTGGCGAGGACGATGGTGTATTTCTCCTCCTCGCCCGCGTGGTCCTGGCCGAGGGAGTCGCGGTAGCGGATGTCCGGCTGCTCGACGCCATGGAGGAGCATGTTCATGCTGCCGATGCGGAGCATGGTGTTGTCAAAATCGTAGCCGTGGAAGGCCTGCTCGTGGAAGTGCCGCTTCATCTGCGGATCACGCAAGATCTCGGGCTGGTGCTCCCGCAGATACTCCCCAGCGGCGACGAGAAAGCCGCAGGTGCCGCTGGCGGGATCACAAATCGTGTCCTTTGCCGTGGGGGCGGTCATTTCCACCATGAGCTGGATGATGTGGCGCGGGGTGCGGAACTGGCCGTTCTGCCCGGCAGCGGCGATCTTGCCGAGCATGTATTCGTAGAGGTCGCCCTTGGTATCGCGGTCCTCCATGGGGACGGCGTCGATCATATCGACGACCTTCGTGAGCAGGGCGGGCGTGGGGATGGTGAAACGCGCATCCTTCATGTGGTGCGCGTAGGTGGAGCCATCGCCACCGAGGGTGCGGAGGAAGGGGAAGACGTGGTCATTGACGACCTCGAACATTTCCTTGGCCTCGAAGTGCTTGAAGCGGCTCCAGCGCAGGTCGTCGTAGGGGCGCTTTTTCGGATCAGCGCCCTCGGGGAAGATGCGGCGCTCGAGGGGCCGCTTCAGCCGGGCGGCTTTGTTTTCCTCCAGGGTGTGGAGGTCGTCCAGGCGCTTCAAAAAGAGCAGGTAGGTGATCTGCTCGATGACCTCCAGGGGATTGGAAATGCCGCCAGTCCAGAAGGCATTCCAGAGGGCATCGACTTTGCTGCGGATTTCACCAGTGATCATGTGACGGCGACCCATGCGGAGGATGGGGGCCGTGGCAAGGAAGCACTGGGGTGAAGCTGACCGCTGCGCGGTCTGACCTTTTGCTTGCCAATCGGGGCGGGCTATAGAGAATCGGCGCGTCGCTTTCGACAGTCATTCAAACCTCCAAACCAAACATCACCATGGGCAGACCCGTCACTCTTTTCACCGGCCAGTGGGCCGATCTCTCCTTCGACACCGTTGTTCAGAAAGCCAAGTCCTTCGGCTACGATGGCGTGGAACTCGGCTGCTGGGGCGACCATTTCGAGGTCGATAAAGCCGATCAGGCCTACTGCGATGCCAAGCGCGCCAAGCTCGATGCCGCAGGCATGAAATGCTTCGCCATCTCCACCCATCTCGTCGGTCAGGCCGTGTGCGATAACATCGACGCCCGTCACGCCCAGATCCTGCCCGCCGCCATCTATGGCGATGGTGAGCCCGAAGGTGTGCGCCAGCGCGCTGCTGAGGAGCTGATCAAGACCGCCCATGCCGCCAAGCGCTTCGGCGTCAGCGTGGTGAACGGCTTCACCGGCAGCAGCATCTGGCACCTTTGCTACTCCTTCCCGCCGAACCTTCCCGGCCAGATCGAGGCAGGCTACAAGGACTTCGCCAAGCGCTTCACGCCCATCTTTGACGAGTATCAGAAGCTCGGTATCAAATACGCCCTCGAAGTCCACCCGACCGAGATCGCCTTTGATATCGCCAGCGCTGAGAAGGCCCTCCAGGCTGTGGATTACCACCCCGCCTTCGGCTTCAACTACGACCCCAGCCACTTCGGCTACCAGGGCGTGAACTACGAGAAGTTCATCCGCAAATTCAGCGACCGCATCTTCCACGTCCACATGAAGGACGTGGCCTGGAACCTCGGCGATGAAGCCGGCGTCTTCGGCGGTCACACCGACTTCCACACGCCTCCGCGCTACTGGGACTTCAAGTCCGTGGGTCGTGGCGACATCAAGTTCGAGCGCATCATCCGCGCCCTGAACGACATCGGCTACGCTGGCCCCCTCAGCGTGGAATGGGAAGACGGTGCCATGGACCGCGAGTTCGGCGCCACCGAATCCTGCGCCTACGTGAAGAAGCTCGACTTCCCGCCGAGCAAGATCGTCTTCGACGCCCAGTTCGCCGAGAACAGCAAGTAAGGTGGTCCACACAGTCCTCTGTGCGGCAAGTCCGAATCTCCCAAGGCCCGCATCACACCAGTGGTGCGGGCTTTTTTATGAACTCAGCTTGTTGTAGAGCTTGGCCACGCCTTCGGGACTCCGGCAGGCCAGGGCGGCTTCGGCGAGGATCATGGCGACGTCGAGTCGGCTGATTTTCACGCCATTGAGCAGGGTTTCCCACGGGGTCTTTTCCATGCGGGCCAGCGTTTTCGCGCCGATGAGGAGGGGCAGGGCGGTGGCGTAGCGCAGTTTGCCGTCGGTGAGGTTTTGGACGTAGCTCAGGCCGCAGATGAGGTGGTCGCGGCAGAGGCTGAGCCAGTGCTTCCAGGCGGGCAGGAGGAGACGGTTATCCTGCTGGATGTCCTGCGCGCTGAAGCCGGGGAGGTAGCAGCGGCCATCGCGGAGGTCTTCGCCGAGATCGCGGAGGATGTTGATGAGCTGGAGGCCTTTGCCGAAGCGCGCGCCCCAGAGCTTCATCTGCTCGGTGGTGACGCCGGGCGCGAAGGAGTCGGGCCGCTCAATGGCGCACATTTCAGTCCAAAATTCGCCGACACAACCGGCGACGAGCCAGGTGTATTCGTCGAGCTCCGCATCAGTGGATAGGCAGCGCAGGGTGCCATCGGCAGGGAAGCGCTGGATGTCGAGACGCTGGCCGTGGATGATGCGCTGGAGCACCTGCTGGATGGCGGCGAGTCCGGCTCCGCGCATGGTGGCGAGCCAGGCGAGTCCGTCGGTGAACCGCTCCATGAGGCGGCTCTCGGCGTCATCGGTCTGGCGGGAGACGAAGTCGTTGGCGATGCGGGAGCTTAGGCGTGTTTTTGTTTCCTCACTGGGACTTTGCACGAGAGACTCGAAGTCGTTCAAGCACTCGATGCGCAGCCTAGCGGGGACGGCGGCGGTATCGGCGATGGTGTCCGCCGTGCGTGCGAGGAGGTAGGCGAGGGAGATGGGCTCGCGCAGCTCCCTGGGCAGGGCTTTCAGCGTGAGGTAAAAGGAGCGCGAGACGCTGGCGAGGAGCTGGCCGCCAAGTTCGCGCTCGTGGTGGGATTCGTCGGACATGCGCGTTTTTTCAGCGCTTCCCGGCGCGGTATTGAGCGATGAGTTCGCGGATCTTTTCAGCGCGGTTCTCGGGGTTCGGATGGGTGCTGAGCATCTCCGGCTGGCGGCTGCCGCTGGCGGCCTTCGCCAGCACCTCCATGACGCCGATCATGCCTTCGGGATTGTAACCAGCCTCGATGAGGAAGCGTACGCCGAGGGCATCGGACTCGAGTTCGTCATCGCGTCCGAACTTCATGACGCGCATGTTCGCGATGGTGTGGGCGATCTGCGCTCCGGCGTTGCTTTGACCATCGGAAAGCAGCATGCCGAGGCCGCTGGCGATGCCCTGCCAGAGGCCGCTGGTGGCCATCTGCTCATTGGAATGCCGCCCGACGACATGGCCGATCTCGTGCCCGAGCACTCCGGCGAGCTGGTCCTCCGTTTTCAGCAGATGGAAGAGCGCCTCGGTGATGAAGATCTGCCCGCCGGGTAACGCGAAGGCATTGATCGTGCGCGGATCGGCCAGGACGTGGAAGTCGAACTGATACGGCGTTTGTTTGGCGAGGGTGCTTTGCACGAGCTTGTGCCCGACTTTGTCCACGAGCGCCTGCGCGGCGGCATCGCGCGACTGGCCGCCCATCTCGCGGATCATGCCGGGGGCAGATTGCAGCCCGAGGGCGATCTCTTCCTGCGGTGTGCCGAACTTCAGATACTGGGTGCGGCCGGTGAACTCGTTCGTGTACTTCGTGTTCCCCAGATAATGATACGCCACGCTGCCGATGATGATCAGCAGCGCCATGATGATGCGCGGATGGCAGCCGATACCGCTCTGGCGTGAGTTGCCGTAGGCGTGCAGGGGAGATCCGAAGAGGGTGTGGAAAAGGCGCTTCATGGCAGTGCAGGAGCTTTACTGCGCCACGACATCATAAACGAGCAGCTTTTTCGCGATGGGCTGGAGCACTTCCTTCACCGCCTTCACATGCACGGGATGCTTTTCATAAGTGCCGAGGTCGGTGGAGTTGGCGAAACGCATGACGAGGCCGACATCGAAGCTGTCATCCACCACGGGGCGGTCACTGGCGAGTGGGGTGCCGACGCTGAGGTGCTGGATCTCCTGGATCTCCGCCTGGAACATCTTCGCAGCGCTGATGACCTTTGCACGGTCAGCGGCGTCACCGGGCTTCTTCAGCCAGACGAGGACGACGTGCTCCACCTTGCCTTTCGGGGTGGTCTCGCAGCCAAACGGGCAGGACGTGCAGGAGGAGAGGAAAGACAGTGCGGTGAGGGCAAAGAGAGCGATGGTGTTTTTCATGGTGGTTCAAGGAAAGGCTGGAGAGCGTGATTGCCCGGAGTCTTCCACCCGCAGAATACCCAAAGAGATTCGCGACGCCAAAGACATTCCACCATCCTGCCTCTCATCGAAGGGTGAGCTGCCCGGACATCAGGTCACAATATCCATCCACCTGGAACCTTGAGCTTTTGATGAACCTCACACCAGCCCCTCTTTCACCGCCATCGCCAAAACGACGCTGCCATTGCTGACATGCGGCTCCAGCACGTTCAGCCGTACATAACGAGCGCGATGTCCGCCAATGATGCTCACCACGTTGTCGCCCGGCACGGCGTTGTAACTGCCGGATTGTGGCGAGGGCAGCACACGCGGCAGTTCATTGTCCTCCTCACGTAGTTCGATCTGATAACGCACCGGAAAACCGTAGCCGTGGCTGTGCGCGAACTGCGGCGGCGACGCTGGAAACAGCCGCACCTCGTCCACCATCGCCACCTGGCCGAGATCGATCTCCACCCACGGATGGCTCGTGGCGCGGAGTTCGCTCACCGGCTTGCTGCGAAAGCCGAGCGCGGGACTGGCGTGCGTGCCGAGCGGTGGTCCGAGCACAGTGTGACCATCGACGAGATTGATGCGGCCCCAGTCAGGTCGCGTGCCCTGGCTGCTGCTTGCACGAACGGCTGCAGGGCCGATGGCTTCGAGTCTTGCGCCGAGATTGTGATTGCCTTGCAGCAGCATGACTTCGCCGAGAGCGCAGAAGAAGCGCTTCTTGCTGCCGATCAGCCGCGTCGCGGTGATGCGCACCTTTTGCGCGAGACCGCCCTTGGCATCGATCACGACGGGAAGCAGTCCCGGATTCGGAAAATCGGCATCGGTGAAGTCCGCGATGATCGTGCGCTCATGGTCCTCGCCTTCACCGAGCAGCTCGACATAAAATCGCACGGGAAAGCCATAGCCCGCGCCGACCGAGCCACCATTCGGTGGAGGTGCGATGAGCACCACGGTGTCGATCTTTTGCGCCTGTCCGAGATTCAGCTCCACCCACTCCGCCTTGTCCGCCGAGGTCGAATACTCGCTGTGCCAGCCGAGTCGCTGCGTGAGCTGCACCGGCGGTGTGGCCGGCAAAGCGGCCCGCTTTTCCTCCAAACGCACCCGCTCGGTCTCCAGCGCCTGCATTTCAGGAATCCACGCCATCACATCACCAAACGCCGTCCCGCTCCCAAGTAGGAGCACGAGGCATAGCAAAGTTTGGAAGGGCAATCGCACCACGCGACGAGCCTAGCGGCGCGAAGGCCGTGCTGCCAGCGTGTTCTAGTGCTCGAAGCCTTTGACGCCCAGGATGGACGCAGGCTTGACCCTCAGCGCTGTTTTTGCTGGATTCGTCGGCATGAAGATTCAAGGCCCCGAGATTCTTCATGCATCAACCTTCTCCACCATTGGCCATGAGACCAGACACAGTCCTCAGCGAGTTGCGGGAACGATATGCCGCTATGTCATCCTACCAGGATGACGGGGTCGTTTTAAGCCAGTATCCCAGCAGCGATTTCATCAATGAGACATGGTTTGCCACCTACTTCACACGGCCTTCGCGATTTCGCTTCGATTGGACATCTCACCATCCTTATCCGCCACTGAAGCACCTCAAGAGCCATCATCGTATTTGGCAGAACGATGAGGGCGCTTTCTTGCGACGCTATTCTGAACCTGATTCGGAGTGTCTATCGGACATCGAGCTGGCCATGTCGGCAGCGAAGGGTGTTTCACAAAATTCGAGTTATACGATTCCGAGGATGCTCGTCGGTGCTGGTGCGGCGTTTGCGTCGGACTGCTTGACCGTTCAGGCTATCACCGATGGGGAGACCGATGACATTCCATGCAGATGTGTGATTGCGGCAGATTCACGGCAGAGACCCTATCGACTCTACATTGGCCGTGAAGATCTTCTTCTTTACAGGGTTTCTAGCTCCGTCAGCGATGGCTCCACATCGGACGAAATTCATCGGAACATCAGGATCGATCTCAAAATGGATGAAGATGTCTTCCACGGGGCACAAGATGTCTAATCACCTCATAGCTCGACGCTCTGCAAGGGCTTGGCGACTTCGATTTGGCCGGAGCGGTGTTTTTCGCTGAGGGCGGCGCAGAGTTTGTCGGAACGGTCGGGCTCGCCGTGGACGAGGAAGACGCGCTTTTTTTCGCCGCCGACCTGGTCGAACCAGCCGAGGAGTTCATTGTGATCGGCGTGGCCGGAGAAGGAGTCGAGGGTCTCGATGTCGCAGCGGACGGGGAATGCATCGCCGAGGATGTTGACGTGTTTGTGACCGCTACGGAGCTTCCAGCCGAGGGTGTTTTCCGCGCAGTAGCCGACGAAGAGGAGGATGTTGTCGGGGTTGGTGATGTTGTTGCGCAGGTGATGGAGGATGCGTCCGCTTTCGGCCATGCCGGAGGCGGAGATGATGATGGCTGGGCCTTTGATTTTGTTGAGCCCTTTGGATTCATCGACGCTGCGGATGAGGCGGAGACCTTCGAAGCCGAAGGGGTCGTCGCGCATGAAGAGAGCTTTGCCGGCCTCGGGCTTCAATTCATCGACGTGGAGGCGGAAGATCTCGGTGGCTTTGACGGCGAGGGGGCTGTCCACAAAGGTGGGGATGGGGGCGAAGCACTTCTCGTGGCGGAGTTTATCAAAGGTGTAGAGGAGCTGCTGGGTGCGCTCCACGGCGAAGGCGGGGATGATGAGGTGGGAGCGGCGCTGCTGGATCTCGCGGATGATTTTGCAGAGGTGCTCGGAGGAGTCGGTGGCGAGCTCGTGGGTGCGGCCGCCGTAGGTGCTCTCCATGATGATGAAATCGACTTTGTCGCTGGGCGCGGGGTCGTTGAGGAGGTCGTTGCCGGGGCGGCCGATGTCGCCACTGAAGAGGAGACGCTTCTGTTTGTTGTCGGCGTGGTCGAGGATGTCGAGGATGACCTGGGCGGAGCCGAGGACGTGGCCGGCGTCGATGAAGGTGAGCTTCACGCCATCGGCGATGAGCATGGTGCGCTCGTAGCTGAGGGTGACGAACTGCCGGAGGCAATGCTCGGCGTCGATCATGGTGTAGTTCGCGGTGAGGAGCGGGAGGTCATCGCGCTTCCGGTGGCGGTTCAGCCAGGCGATGTCGCTTTCGTGAATGTGGGCGGCATCGGGGAGCATGATGCTACACAGGTCACGCGTGGCGGGGGTGGCGTAGATGTTGCCGGTGAAGCCGAGCTTCGTGAGGTGCGGGAGATTGCCGCTGTGATCAATGTGGGCGTGGGAGAGGACGACGCAGTCGATCTTTTCAGGATCAAAGGGGAACTTGCTGTTTCGCTCCATGGCCTCGGCGCGGCGGCCCTGGTAGAGGCCGCAATCGAGCAGGATGCGGGTGTTGTTGACCTCGATGAGATGCTTCGAACCTGTGGTGGTGCCGGCTGCGCCGCAGAAGGTGATTTTCATGGTTGTCGGTGATTCCAGCGGAAGCGCTGTGAGATGGCAAGTGGGCAATGACTGCGCGGATGTTTATTCCTGATCTACAAGACATCTTACACGAGCGGTCTTGCATCATGGGGCTGTCGCGCCAGTATCGGCGCATCATGGTGCGCACGGTTGGCTTTTACACGCTGTCTCTTGTTCGCGGGCTGGGCGACTTCGCTCTGTTCACGGCGGAGTCATTTCGCAGTGTGATCGGGTCGCGGAAGCTGCTGCACCGCGTGATGCGTGCGGCCTTTGAGCAAGGGGTGCGCTGCCTGCCGGTGATTTTAATCGTGGGTATCTTCACGGGCCTGGTGCTCGGCTTGCAGGGCTACCATGTGCTGAATCGTTTTGGCTCGGAGAGTCTGCTCGGGGCGCTGGTGTCGCTGAGTCTGGTGCGTGAGCTCGGGCCGGTGCTTGCGGCGCTGATGCTGGTGGGGCAGGCGGGCTCGGCGCTGGCGGCGGAACTGGGCATCCAGCGGAACTCGGAGCAGATCGCGGCGCTGGAGACGATGGGCGTGAGCAGCCACGGTTATCTGGTGACGCCGCGCCTGCTGGCGGCGCTGATCGTGTATCCGATGCAGACGGCGCTGTTTGTGAGCATCGGCCTCTTTGGCGGCTGGCTCTCGGGCTCGATGCTGCTAGGGCTGGAGCCGGGCGTTTACTGGTCCTCCGTGGAGCGTGCGGTGGAGCCGGATGATGTGATGGAGTGCTTCATCAAGGCGGCGGTCTTTGGCCTTCTGACGGTGGCGCTGTGCTGCTACTACGGCTTCAATGCACACCGCTGCAAGTCGGCCACCGGAGCCCGTGCGGTAAGTGCCTCGACGACGCGCGCGGTGGTGCTTTCCTGCGTGGTCGTGCTGGCGGCGGACTACGCGATCACCTCCTTCCTCATGTGATGTCTGACGCTGCACCCGCTCTCTTTCTCGATGTCCGTGGCGTAACCAAACGCTTCGGAGACAATGTGGTGCTCTCTGGCGCGAACCTGGAGGTTCCAAGAGGGAAGGTGATCACGGTTCTAGGCCGCAGCGGCACGGGGAAGTCAGTCTTTCTGAAGTGCCTGGCCGGGATCGTACGGCCGGATGAAGGCATGATTTGTTTCGATGGCCGCCAGCTCGATGCCGATGACCCGAAGGCGCGTGCGGAGTTCCGTCGTCGCTGCAGTTTCCTGTTTCAAAGCAACGCGCTCTTCGACTCTCTGACGGCTCTGGAAAATGTGTCGTTGCCACTGGAGCAGACGACAGATCTGAGTGCCGCCGATGTGCGTGAGCGCAGCATGGAAGCGCTGAAGCAGCTCGAACTCGACGGCCATGCCGAGCGCTATCCGAGCCAGCTTTCTGGCGGGATGCAGAAGCGTCTGGCGCTGGCGCGGGCGATCGTAACGCGGCCTGAGCTAGTGCTCTTTGACGAGCCGACGGCGGGGCTCGATCCGCTGCGGCGGAATGCGGTCTTCGAGATGATCGTGAAATATCAGCGCCAGTTCGGATTCACCGCCGTGATCGTGACGCACGACGTGGCGGAGGTGCTGGTGATCAGTGATGTCGTGGCGCTGCTGGACGGCGGGGTGATGCGTTTCGCTGGCACGCCGGAGTCCTTTGCGGCATCGACGGACCCGATGGTGTGTGATTTTCGTGACAGCGCTGCGGCGCTCAACCTATCGATCTCCAACCTGCGCCAGAGCAGCGCGTTATCCCCCTCCCACTCATGAAAGCAAACAAGCTGGAATTCCTCGTCGGTCTCTTCGTGCTCCTCGGTCTCACCGCTGTGGCCTGGCTCACGGTCAAAGTGGGAGCTGGGTCGCTTCTTGGTGGCCCGACCTATGTTATTGAAGGGCGTTTCTCGAATGCGGGAGGTTTGAATGTGGGCAGCAGTGTCGTCGTGGCTGGAGTCACGGTCGGTCGGGTGGAGTCCATCCGCATGGAGCCGACGGACTACAGCGCCATCGTGACGATGCGGGTGATGGACGGGCTGAAATTGCCGACCGATACGATGGCCTCGATCAAGACAACCGGCCTGATCGGGGACAAATTCGTCGCCCTCGCACCGGGGGCGGATGAGACTTATCTGGGGGCAGGGGATCAGATCACAATGACAGAATCTTCAGTCGATATTGAATCTTTGATTGGCAAGATGGCGTTCGGTAGCGTAAGTAAGGATTCGGATAATGCTGAGTCTGGAAAAACCTCTCCCCCATGAATCGCCGACTGTTCATCGCCCTGCTCCTCGCCACGCCGCTGCTGCCGCGTGATGCATCTGCCGCTGGCACATCGGAGGCGGAGGCTAAGCTTCGTCAGGCCGTGAATGAAGTGCTCGGCATGGCGGACCGCGCCGCCAGCCGAACAGCGCTGGTTTCCAGCGTCCGTCCCACGCTTCAGCGCCATGTCAGTTTCGAAACGATGACCAAGCGTGCTGTCGGAGTGGGCTGGAGGCAGTTCAATGGAGCGCAGCAAAAGAAGGCCACGGATCTCTTCACCACGCTCGTCATCCGCACATACATTGGCAAGTTTACGCCTGGCGAGCATCCCGTCATTGATTACAAGGCCGCCACGGCTCCTGCCGCCGGACGAGTGGATGTGCCGACGACCTTGGTTTACAAAGGTGGTCGCTACGCTGTGACCTACCGCATGGAACAGATCGGCGGCTGGCGCATCGCCGATGTCGTGATCGAGGGAGTCAGCCTCATCGCCAATTACCGCTCGCAGCTTGATGCCACCTTCAAACAAGGTGGTGTTGAGGCTGTCATCCGCTCGCTCGAACAATCCGTCTCCCGTCCCTCATGAAACCCACCTCGCGTCTCCTGTTGTCAGCTTTGATGCTCCTGCTCGCTGCCTGTGCGACAAAACAGAAAGTCAGCACCGGCACGGATACCCTCGATGACTATGACACGGCCACGGAAGTGTCTGATCCCTTGGAGCCGCTCAACCGGGCGACTTTCAAGCTCAACGACGGTCTCTACAATTTCGTTTTACGCCCCATCAGCAAGGGCTACACCACCGTACTTCCGAGTCCCGTGCGCCAGGGGATCGACAATGTGTATGACAACGTGAAGTTTCCAGTCCGCTTCGTGAATAGCGGGCTTCAGGGCAAGTTCAAGCGTGCAGGGCAGGAAGTTCAGAAGTTTGGCGTCAATACCTTCGCGGGCTTCGGTGGCTTGATTAAACAGTCCGACAGAATCCCCTCTCTGGCCAGCGTGCCCGAGGAGGACAGTGGGCAAACCTTGGCCACTTGGGGTGTGGGACACGGTCCCTACATTGTGTTGCCGATTCTCGGACCCAGCACTGCCCGTGAAGTCGTGGGACTTGCCGGAGACTATGCTTTGAATCCGATCAATTGGGGCTTTGCCCTGAAAGGTGATGCTGATGACTGGGCTTGGATTCCACCTGCCGTGAACAATCTCCGTCAGCTTCCCATACAACTCGAAAAATACGACGACTCGAAGGCCAACGCCATCGATCCCTACACCGCTATTCGCAGCACTTACATCCAGAACCGGAATTCAGCGGCCAAGCAATAACTGCCACACCGAACGTCCGATGAAGACGTTCGATGTGAGCGGTCTGCGGTTTAGTTTGGCTTCGGCACGCGCTTGAACTCGCGAGTCAGGGTCGTGAGGGAATCTTCGACGCCCATCCGCTCCAGGCTGCTGGCGCCGACGAAACCATCCGCCGTGGTCTTGCTGAGGATGTATTCGACATCTTTGGGCGTGTTGATCGGACCTCCATGAGTGAGGGTAAAGATCTTAGGGTTCACGCTCCTGGCCGCGTCGATGATGTCTTGCGAGACTTTGACGGTGTGATCCCAGTCCACCACGGCATTCACCACGCCGATGCTGCCGCCAACGGTGGTACCGACGTGGGCGATCACGGCATCCGCGCCGTTCTTGGCCATCTGGATGGCTTCCTCCGGTGTCGCCACATAGACGATGCTGAAAAGGTCCATGCGGGAGGCGAGGCCGACCATTTCAAATTCCTTCTGCACGCTCATGCCCGTCTCCTCCAGTACACCGCGGAAGTGACCGTCCACGATGGTGTGGGTGGGGAAGTTGTTCACTCCCGAGAAGCCCATCTCCTTCACCCGGCCCAGCCAGTGCCACATGCGGCGGCGCGGATCTGTGGCATGCACGCCACAGACGACGGGGATCTCTTTCACCACGGGCAGGACTTCGTATTCGCCGATCTCCATGGCAATGGCATTGGCATCTCCATAGGCCATGAGTCCGCACGTGCTGCCGTGGCCCATCATGCGGAAACGGCCGCTATTATAAATGATGATGAGGTCCGCGCCGCCCTTCTCGATGAATTTCGCGCTGATGCCCGTGCCCGCTCCTGCGGCAATGATGGGTTCACCTTTGGCCAGGGTGGCGTTGAGGCGGTCGATGACTTCCTGCTTCGTGTAGGGATTTCCGATTCCGGTCCAGGGATTTGGCATGGTGGTGAGAGGTTGACGGTTGTTTATGATGGCTGACGATCGTTTACAGTGGTTTGGAAAACCGCCGTCAACCACCGTAAACAACCGTAAACTGCCTCCCGTGCATCCTTCCGCTGCCATCCATGAACTATCCGAAACCCACACCCTCGGTGTGGATACGGAGTACCGCGTTGTCAGAGCCACGGCGGCGGACAACCGGCCCTGGATTCGCGGTGCACCTGTCTGCGGCACTCTGAAGACCCACCGCATCTCCCATGCTGGCGTCATGACTGCCCACGCTCCCTACCGCATTGTGCGAATGCACCAGGGCGGGCTGTATTTCCTCGCCTGCCTCAGTGGCGAGGGGCGCGTCCTCGTAGATGGCCGCTGGCAAAAATGCGCTGCCGGAATGGCCGTGGCGCTCCCCCCTTTCATGGTGAACGCCTTTGAGGCCGTGAAGGGCAAGCCCTGGCGCTGCTGCTGGGTGCGCTATGAACAGGAGCCTGGCCAGCGTCCCATCCTTAGCAGCAGTTCACCCCTCATGGCCGCCTTTCACAGCCAGCCCCTCTGGAATGCCATCGAAGGGCTGATCGAAGAGTCCTCCCGCGTGGCCAAACCCGCCGTCATGTTCCACTGGGTCGAACTCGTGCAAAATTACGTCGAGCGCTTTGCCCAGCCCTGGCAGCAGGATGATCGCTTATGGCGGCTATGGGAAATGGTCGCGGCAGATGTCGGGCGGGATTGGACGCTGGATGAGCTAGCCCATCAGGCACACGTCAGTGCTGAGCACCTGCGTCGCCTTTGCCGTCGAGCCCTCGGGCGCACCCCCATGCATCATGTGACTTGGCTCCGAATGAGAAAAGCCTGTGAATTGCTCTCGACGACCAATCTCAAAATTGAGACCGTCTCCAACGCCGTGGGTTACCAAAACCCCTTCGTCTTTAGCAATACCTTCAAAAAGTGGATTGGATGGCGTCCAAGTGAACATCGGAGTCGAGCGTTGGAATGAGGGGAAGTGATAATAGGAAAAGGTGTTCTTTAGAGCAGCCTCTCATCGTTCAATGTCTCAAAGTGCTTCGTGAGCCAAGGTGGCTTTAAATGGGCTTATGATCAAGGTTGCCTAAGTATTATCGACCTTGCTAAGCCATTGAAGATCAATGACGCACGGCCCCTCACAGTCCTGACGAACTGTTGCATTGAGGAGTCTTTTTTTCTTGGCAAATGTCATTCCCATGTGATTACATGACGCTCCACCAAATCAATGAGCCAAGCGCCGACTTCTAGTTACACAAAAAAATGTCCATCGGATGGATCTCCGAAGACATGCGATTACACGTCATGCGCAGTTCGTTATCCGTTCGCAATTAGATACTTATGGATTTGAATAACTGTTTTTACTCCACACCCAATCAAGCAGTTCCGATGCCATCTCTAGGCATCGAATCTCTGTTATTTGGATTTTTCGATAAATCAGTTATTGCCCGCCTCTAGCTCCCATTCCGCCATTTTCGTCCCCGCAGATTTTTTTTAGCCCCTTATTTTTTATGAAGACACTACGCCAATATCGCCAACAGCTCGGCTGGTTCATGACATGCTTGATGGCTGTCTGGCTGCCCGGTCAGTCACTACAGGCTGTGACTGGAACTTGGAATGTGGATACTGCCAGTAACTGGAGCACAGCAGGAAGCTGGGTGGGGGGCGTTGTCCCCAATGCCGCAGGCGATATCGCTGACTTGAGTCGAGTGAACCTCACGGCAGCTCGAACGATCACCTTGACCGCGCCGACCACCCTTGGGCAGTTGATCTTCAACGACAATAACCATTCCTTTCCTTTCGTTCCTACGGTCGCGAACTCGGCCTACACCATCGCTGGCTCCGTGGCGAACAACCTCATACTTGATAATTCAGGTTCAGCAGCCGTGCTTCGCGTGCTGGGTGGTGGCCAGCACATCATCAGCGCTCCGATTGCGGTGACGGCAGGGCTGGATGCGCGTGTGGATGCGTCCTCCTTGGTGCTGAGTGCAGCCATCAGCGGCACGGGCCCGCTTACGGTCAACAGTGGCGGCACGCTGTTCCTCCAAAGCAATGCCAATACCTACACGGGCGGCACGGTATTGAATTCCGGTGCGCTTGAGGCTCAGACTGGCGCGATCACCCTTCCCGGCGCCTCCACCATCTTTGGCACGGGTGACGTCACCCTCAATGGTGGCCAATTGAATCTCCGTTACGGTGGTGCCACTAGCAATAGCACGATCACTTTTGCTAACAATCTGGTCATCGGTGGCTTGTCCACGATTGATTTGAATCGCAACACAGGCAGCGCTGCTGGCAACAATTACCGCTTCAATACATTCTCGAACGGGAACAGCGTTTTGACGGTGAATGGTGCTAACAACTACCGCTTAGAAATCACGGGTGCCACGACGCTCAATGGACTCTATGGTCAGTTGGCAGGCTCTGGGGAGAAGATTTTGACCGGTTCCGTCGGTGGCTCGGGCGCAATGAACGTGACTGGCGGCACTGTCCGTCTGGGTGATGCCACCAACACCTATTCAGGCGGCACCAATATCTTCAATGGTACTGAGCTGGAGTTGGCACTCTCGACAGCGGCACTTTCCACGACGGGGAATGTTTTGGTCAATCCCGGCGGACGACTCTCGGTCAACAGCCTCTCTCAGATCACGAGCAACGTCAAACTGGTCAATCAACAGACGGGTCTGGCTGCTATCGCGATCAATAACGCTGCCACAGGCATTACGGCACCGCTGACACTTCCCGGCGGATTTTACAACAGCGCCGTTCTCATTGATGTCGGCACTTATACGAGCACGATTAATCTCACCCAGATCAACGGGGGCAGCGGAGTCTGGCTCGGAGCAGCTCAGAACGCCACGATCAACGGTGCCGGCGCTGTGACCGCCAACAGCAACAGCAAGTATCTTCTCGGGGCCAATGCTACTGC
>NZ_JBILYB010000058.1:0-37170 GCF_044378005.1 Prosthecobacter sp. | reverse complement strand
CATGGTGGACATGAAGTACTCGGCCTTCATCCAGTGGTGGGCGTGGCGGAAGGTCTCGAAGATGGCGGCAGTGCTGGAGAAGTCGCGCGGGCGCTCGGGGTTGGCGAAGTAGCTGTTCATCACCACCAGGCTCGTCGAAGTGCCGGTGAGGCCGATGAAGGTGTCGCCGACCTTGGTGATCTTCGTCTTGTTGACGACGTGATTGGCCTTTTGGCGGAGCGAGCCGAGCGAACTCATGGTATCAGCGCCGATGCAGGCGACGCCGTTTTTCTGGGCAACAACGATGGTGGACATAAATGGAGCGCGAGTGTGACAGGCGCTTACATCGGTGCAAGCTCGCTCACCGCGAAGTCTGATTTCACCAGCCGCCGCCCATGGCTTTGATGAGGCGGACGGTGGCGGCGAAGCGCTGGGCGGTGATCTGGGCGCTCTGGCGCTGGAGCAGGAGAAGTGTGCGCTCGGCATCGAGCAGCTCCAGGTAGCTGAGGCTGCCGCTTTCGTAGAGGGAGCGGATCAACGCGGTGGACTGGGTGGCGGCGGCGAGGGCTTCACTCTGCGCTGTAGCCTGCTCGCGGCGGCTGCGGATCTGCGTGAGGCTGGTTTCCACGTCCTTCACCGCGCCGAGCACGGCCTGGCGATAGTTTGCGATAGCTTCTTCACGTGCGGCTTTGGCCTGACGAACTCGGGAACCGATGAGGACGTAGCCCGTAAGCGGCAGGCTGATCTCGGGGCCAATGGACCAGACTTTGCTGTCAGCGCTGAAGAGGGAGCTGGATTTCAGGCTGAGGAAACCTGCTTCGCCCGTGAGCTTGATGGAGGGGAAGTAATACGAGGTGGCCACGCCGACCTCGGCATTGCGCGCGACGACGAGTCGCTCGGCAGCGGCGACATCGGGGCGGCGTTCCAGCACCTCGGCGGGAATCCCAGCTGGCACGGCGGGAGGTGAGCCGGAGATGGGGCGCTCGGCGATGGTGAAGGTGCTCGCGGGTTCGCCGCAAAGGATGGCGAGGATGTCCGCGGTCTCCTGACGCAGGCGTTTCACATCGGCGAGTTCGGCTTTGCCCGTGGCCAGCTCGGTGCGGGCGCGGGCGAGATCGACCTCGGGGATGGTGCCTGCTTTGAAACGCTGCTCGATGAGCCCGAGCGAGCGGGTGCGGAGTTCGTTCGTCTGGCGCAGCGCGGTGACTTCGGCATCGTAGGCGCGTAACAGGAAATAGCTGGAGGCGACATCGCTGGTGAGCGTGAGCATGACGCCGTGGTAGTCAGCGATGCTGGCCTGCGACTGAGCGCGGGCGGATTCATAAGTGCGGCGGACTTTGCCCCAGAAGTCGATCTCGTAGCTGAGGTCGAGCACGTCGCGGAAGGTATTGATGTGTGAAGAGGGGATGCTCACGGGCACGGGCGTGGGCAGATTGCCGGAGGTGCGCTCGCGCTTGCTGTTCGACTTGATGCGGATGTCGGGGAAGAACTCGGCGGCAGTGCCGCGCGACGCGGCGCGGGCTTGATCGACACGCGAGACGGCGGCCTTTAGGCTTTGATTGTTCGCCAAAGCGCGCTCTTCGAGCCGGTTGAGTTCGGCATCGTGGAAGGCCTTCCACCAGTCGCCTCTCGGCAGATCATCCTTCGGCACAGCAGGCTGCCAGCGCCACTGGGCGGGCATCACGGGCGTGAGGTCGGGCTTCTCGTAGTTCGGGCCGGAAAGGCAGGCGCTCAGCGTGAAAGCGAGGGGGATGAGCAGAAGACGTGACATGAGAAAAATCAGGCAGGAATGGGAAGAGCATCTTCACGAGCCGAGCGACGAGCAGCGCGCTTCTCAGCACGGCGGCGACGCCATTCGACGACGTCATCGAGCAGCGAATAGAAGACCGGTGTGGCGAGCAGTGTCAGCAAAAGCGAAAGCGTCTGACCACCGATGATGACGCCGGAGGTGGCGGTGTTGAAAGCGGCGCCGATGCCTTTGGAAAGCATGAGCGGAATCATGCCGGCCACGAAGGCGGCGGTGGTCATGAGGATGGGGCGGAGACGGTCTTTGTTCGCCTGAAGGATGGCATCGAGCCGGTTCATGCCATGCGCGCGGAGCTGGAGTGTGTGGTCGATCTGAAGGATGCCGTTCTTCTTCACCACACCGAAAAGCACGAGGATGCCGAGCGTGGAAAAGATGTTCAGCGATTGCCCGAAAACGATGAGTGAGAAGATGGCGAAGGGCAGCGTGAGCGGCAGTGCGATGAGGATGGTGAAGGGATGAATCCACGACTCGAACTGCGCGGCGAGAATGAGATACATGAAGATGAAGGCCATCGAGAATGCGGTGACGAAGGCGATGCCAGCGCGCTTGAGTTCCTTCGATCTGCCTTCGGGACCCATCGCGTATTCGGGCGGCAGGTTCTGCCGTTTCAGGATGGCTTCGATCTCGCTCATGATCTCAGATTCACCGAAGCCGGGCGCGGGGTTCGCGGTGATGGTGACCTGGCGGCGACGATTGGCGCGGTCGATCTGCGCGGGACCTTCGCGTGGCGTGAGTGAAACGAGATTCGAGAGCGGCACAGGCGGGCCTTTGAGCGAAGGCACGGAGAGCAGTTGCAGGGCTTCGGAACTGTTGCGGTAGGGTTCCTCGGAGCGCAGGTGGATGTCATACTGCTCACCGCCTTCATCGTAGGTCGAGACATCCGCACCACCGACGAGCAAACGCAGCGTGGCGGAGAGATCGGCGATGTTCACACCGAGCTGCCCGGCCTTGCTGCGATCCACCACCGCGCGGATCTCGGGCTTGCCGCTGACCAGCGTGGTATCGACATCGCGGATGCCGGGGATTTTAAGAATGTCCGGCATCGCCGCGCCCACCGCCTGACTGATGCGGTCGAGGTCAGGACCACCGACGAGATATTGGATGTTCGCGCTGGACTGGCCGGTGTTGAAGGCGGGCACTTCGAGCACGTTCAGTCGCAGCTCAGTGGGATACTTTGGGATGATCTCTGTGCGCACGCGGTCCATCATCGTTTGCTGGGTTTCCTGCCGCAAAGCTGGGTCGATGAGGCTGACGTAGATGCTCGCTTGGTTCGGCGTGCGTTGGTCGTTGTCGCCGATGCTCATGAGCGTGTAGGCCACGCCGGGCAGGCTGCGGATGTCGCGTGCGACACGCTCGGCGGTGATGTCTGTGGCTGCGAGGCTGGTGCCTTCAGCGGTGCGCAGCGTGACTTGAAACTGCGCTTCTTCATTCGGCGGCAGCAGTGCTTTTTGCACCTTCTTCATCAGCGGTCCGATGGCATACAGCGAGCCGAGGCAAAGCAGCACGACGAGCCAGCGATGCCTCATTGAGAAGCGCAGCACGATCATGTAGAGCGCCTCCAGCGGATGATAGAAAACATTCACCAGCTTGGCCATGGAACGCTCCAGCCAGTTCGGGCGCATGATGCTGAGCATTCGTGCGGAAAGGCTGGGCGTGAGGGTGAAGCTGACGATGAGGGACACGACAATGGCGAAGGCCATGGTGTAGCCGAAGCTACTCAGGAACTTGCCAACGATGCCGCTGAGGAAGGCCACGGGCACGAACACGGCCAGCAGTGAAAGCGTCGTCGCCATGACCGCCATGCCGATCTCTTTGGTGCCGTCGATGGCGGCCTGGAAGGGCGACGTTTTCTTTTCGTCGATGTGCCTGAAAATGTTCTCCACGACAATGATGGCGTCATCAATCACGATGCCGACCGCGAGTGCGAGCGCGATGAGGCTGATGGAATTCAGCGTGATGCCCGCCGCCCACATGATGCCGAAGCTGGCGATGATGGACGTGGGGATGGCGAGCGCGGAGATGAAGGTGGCGCGCACATTGCCCAGGAAGAAAAGCACGACGATGGCCGCGAAGAGCGAGCCGAGGACGAGATGCTCCTTCACCGCATCCGTGCTGGTGCGGATGACGAGGGAGTTGTCGCGCACGATCTTCACCTCGTAGCCTTTGGGCAGGAAGGGCCGGAGTTCATCAATGCGCTCCGTGACGGCATCGACGACAGCGATGGTGTTCTCGCCCGACTGCTTCCGCAGCGAGAGCGTAACTGTCGGCACACCATTGAGCCGGGCCACGCTTTGCAGCTCCTCGGCGCTGTCCTCGACGCGGGCGACATCGCTCAATCTCACGAGGCTTCCGCCAGCCTCGCGAATGACGAGGCGCTGAATGTCCTGAAGGTTCTCGGCCTTGCCAACGATGCGAAGTCCTGCCTCGTGCGCGGCATTCTTCACCATGCCGGAGGGGATCTGCACGTTCTGCATCATCAGCGCGCGCTGCACATCGAGCGCGGTGAGATTGAAGGACTGGAGGCGGATGGGATCGAGCCAGATATTGATCTGCCGCTTCTGCCCGCCGAGCAGGGTCACCTGACCTACACCGGGCACGCTTTCCAAACGACGTCGCAGGACCTTGTCAGCATACTCGGTGATGTCGCGCGTTGGCTTGTCCGCGACGAGCGCGATGCTGAGGATGGGCGTGGCATCGGGGTCGAGTTTCTCGACGATGGGCGTGTCCACATCATCCGGCAGCGTGGCGATGATGCGGTTCACGCGGTCGCGCACTTCCTGCGCGGCGACATCGACGTTCTTTTCCAAAAGGAAGACCACGAAGACCTGCGAGATGCTGTCGCTGGAGACCGAGCGGAGCTGGTCGATGCCGCTCACGGTGTTCACCGCCTCTTCGATGCGGTCGGTGATCTGCGTTTCGATCTCCTGCGGTGTGGCGCCGACGAGCCGCGTGGTGATGGACACCGTGGGGAAGTCCACTTTCGGAAAGCGGTCCACGGGAAGGCGGGTGTAACCCAGCACACCCACGACGACGAACACCAGCACGATGACGCTGGCGAAGACGGGGCGTTTAACGGAGACGGCGGCGAGCCACTGCATGTGCTTCGTGAGTTAGGGTTTGAGAACGACAGGTGCGCCATCGGCGGCACTCTCGTTGGGGTTGAGCACCACTGACTCACCATCAACAAGACCCTGGCGGATCTCGATCCAGTCCTCCCGAGTCTCGCCTATCTCGACGAGGCGTTCTTCGAGCTGGTCTTTGCGAATGATGAAAAGCTTCCGCCGCGTGCCCTCGATGCGTAGCGCGGCAGCGGGCACGGCGACGGCTTTTTCATCGCCGGTAATGAGCCGCGCTTCGGCAAACAAGCCTGGCTTCAAGCGCCCGTCCTGGTTGTCCACGGCAGCTTCGACAAGCAGATCGCGTGATGCCTCACGCACCGCAGCGCCGATGAAGTTGATCTTACCCTGGAAGCTCACCTTTGGATAGGCCGAGACGCTGAACTCGACAAGCTGCCCCGGCTTCACTTTGCCAACAGCCGCTTCGGGAACGTTCACAACGAGGCGCAGCGTGGCGGTATCGACCACGCGCGCCACGGCCTGACCAGGCCGCACATACTCGCCCGGTGAAACGAGACGCTCCGCCACGGTGCCTGCGAAGGGCGCGGGAATGACGGCGTCTTTGAGTGACTTCTCCGCCATGTCGCGGCGCGCTTCTGCGGCGGCGAGCTGGGCTTCTTTGGCGGCGGTGTCGGTGCGCAGACGATTGAAGTCCGCCTGGGCGATGGCCTTGGATTCGGCGAGAGGTTGGTTGCGCTGGAGTTCGCTACCGGAAAGCTCGGACTGCGCTTTCGCCAGCACCACGGAGGCTTCGGCTTCACGCAGCGTCATTTGCGCGACACGTTCGTCGAGCTTCACGAGCACATCGCCCGCCTTCACCACGGCTCCGCGTTCGACAGGCGTGGACTCGACTTTGCCCGCCGCATCGGAGGCGACCATGGCATCCCACTCGGCCTGGAGCTGCCCCGTCACGCGCAGGAAGCGCGGCATCAGGCGCAGCTCCGCTTTCGCGGCTTTCACTTCGATGGGCTTCGCGGGTGGCAATGAGGGTGCGCTTTCCGCCGCAGGTGGTGGCTTGTGGCAGGCGGTGATGCTGAGCATCGCGACGATGGCAGCTTGGATAACAGAAGGTCTCATAGGCAAAGGAGTCATTTTTTGGCATCGGCACGAAGGCCGGCGAGCGCATGAAGCGCGAAGTCTGCGATGCCAGAGGCGAGTCGCTCGATGTCAGGTTCAGTCTTCGGCACAGGCGGGCCGAGGCGGTCGATGAAGACGCGTCCGTGATCGAAGTGGACGCAAAGCCCGACGATGTGATGCGCGAGCATCTCGCATTGTAAGTCGGGCTCCGGCTTGCGCAAAACGGCGGCGATGATGCGATGCAGCTCTTCATGGAATGGCCGCACCACGAGTTTTAAAAACTCACCCAGGCACGCCGTCGGCTGCCGCATCTCATGAGCGACGAGCTGGCCGAGCACAGGGTTTGAGGCGCGCTTCAGCAAGATGAAGCGCAGACAGAAACGAATCCATAAACGAAGCGTCTCCTCGGGCTTCGTGTCGCTGCTAAGCGTCACCTGCGGCTCATGCTCCAGCGCACGGCGGTGGCTCTCCACCAGCACCTCGCGGTAGAGCTCCTGCTTGTCGCCGAAGTAATACTTCACCGAGGCCAGGTTCGCCCGCGCCTTCAGGCAGATCTGCCGCAGGCTGCCTTTATCGAAGCCATCACGAGCGAAGATCTGCATCGCCGCCAGCAGGAGACGCTCCCGCCGTGCCTCGGGGTCGCGTTCGCGTGGAGCAGAGTTTTTAGACATGCGTTTATAAACAGGTGTTTAACTCGGCGCATGAGGTCGCTTGGTCAAGGGGGTTGTTGGCCGTTACTTCACCGGATCGCCGAGGTGCTTCTTGAAGAAGGCGGCGGCGATGTCCACGGTCTCGGCGCACCACGGGTCGCTCATCCAGAAGGGATGAGGAGCGTCCTTGAGTGTGTGGACAGAGGTCTCGATGCCGAGTGCTTTCAGTTTCTCCATCATCTCGGCTCGGCCGATTTTGAGGGAGTCTCTTTCACCCTCGATGAAGATGGTGGGCGGCACGCCGACGCGGACGTGAGTGATGGGCGAGACGGTTTTGAACAGCTCCGACTTCTCCTGCGCGGTGCTGCCGAAGAAAAGCACGGCACCTTCGTTGGTCTTCTCGGCATTCGCCGCCAGCATGTCCTGCGTGGCGGCCATGACGATGGCGGCTTTCACGGCGCTGGACTGGTCTTTAAAAGGCCCCTCGCCCTCGAACTCGGGCAGGCCGGTGGTCATGGCGGTGAATCCGGACAAATGCCCGCCTGCGGAGCCGCCCATGCAGCCGATGCGCTCGGGGTCGATCTTGAGTTCCTTCGCGTGGGCGCGCAGGCAACGCAGCGCGGCTTTGCAGTCGTGGATGGCGGCGGGATACTTCGCTTCGGTGGAGAGGCGATAGCTCACCATCGCGGTGACGAAGCCGCGCGCGGCCAGCCTTTCCATCATGGGTTTGTCCGCCTCGACCTGCCGCGCTTTCCAGCCGCCGCCATGGATGTCGAGGATGCAGGGCCAGGTGCCTTCGCCTTCAGGCACATAAACAAACAACTCCACGGTGTGCTCGGGATACTTGGCGACCTCGATGGTCTTGAAAGTGAAGCCATCCGGCGTCTTCGGCAGGAGCTTTTTCCACTTCGGACCGGTGCTGGCGGGTTTGGCCGCAGGCTTGGGATCAGCTGCCAGAGCTGCGGAGGCGATGACGAGCAGGGAGAGAAGGAGGCGTTTCATGAGCCGATGAGAACGCCGGGCAGCTCCGTGAGCCATCACGAATCTCTTCAGCGGCTCAGACTTCCTCTTCCCAGGCCTCTTCTTCCTCTTCCTCCGCATCGTCCAGTTGGATGCGGATGGAACGTTCTTCGAGGGCGTCGCGGACATCGAGGATGTCCTGCGGTTCGACCTGGAGGCAAAGGCCGGGAGGGGCACGGCGGGTGTTGAGGCGCTCGACTTGGAGTCGCTCCAACTGGAAGCCGAAGCGTCCGTAAAAGGGGATGACCGGCGTGCTGGCGCGGGTCCAAAGCTCGATGGGGCGCTCATCCGTCTCCAGCAGGGCGATGCGTGCGGCCAGAAGCGTGGTGCCGTAGCCGCGACGATGATACTCGCGATGCACCATGCCATGCATGAGCCAGGCGTTGTCCGAGTCCCCGACAAGCTCCAGCCCGCCGCAGCCGATGACATCGCCCGCGTGCTCGATGACGAGGTAATAGGAGGTGCCGGTCTGGAGGAACTCGGTGAAGTTTTGCAGACCTTCGGGCGAGAGAAAGTCGGGTTCGTTGGAGCGATAGACCTCCAGGCAAGCCTCCAAGTCTTCAGGCTGATATTCGCGAATGCGGCAGGCGGCGAGCTTCGGCACGATGGCCTGCATGAGGGGGGAGAGCTCGTCGAGGGGGAGGTCTTCTTCGTCTTCTTGGAACATGGGTGGAGGTGGTGAAAGTCAGACGCCGATCGCCTTCACCGCCCAGGCGATGACGAGCGGTGTTGTGACGATGCTGACGACGGTGGTGGAGATGACGCACTGCACGGCGGTGGGGGCGTGGCCGCCGTAGTGGCGTGCGATCATGATATTAAACACGGCGCTGGGCATGGCGGCCTGGACGATGAGGATGCGCTTCAGCTCCAGGCTCAGCGGCAGCCACCACGCGCAGGCGAGGAAGGCCAGGGGGATCACGCCCAGACGCAACAGCGGTGCGAGCACCGCCACGGACCAGCGCACGCGCTCCTGGCCCCAGATATCGGCGATGGAGGCACCGATGATGAGCACCGCCAGCGGCACGGCGCAGGCACCCATCATGCTGAAGGTGCGGTGCGCGACATCCGGCACATGGACATACAGCCCGGTGAAGTTCAGCAGGAGGGAAAAGAGGATCGTCAGCACCGGCGGATTCAGCGCCAACTTCCAGGGCGCATTGCCGAGTCCGGTGAGCAGGCCGACACCCGCTGTCCAGCAGGCCAGCTCCACACCGAGGGTGAAGGTGAAGAGCACTCCGAGTGTGCCTTTGTCAGGAAACAAAGCGGTGACGATGGGAATGGCCACGAAGCCGTAGTTTTGCAGGCCGGACGCTACGGCGAAGGTGCGGCGGCCTTCGTGCTTTTGCAGTCCGATCAGGGGAGCGGCGAAGTAGGAGATCGCGATGCCCAGCGCTACGAGCCCGAAGCCAAGTCCGGCAGCAATGAGCACGGGCAGCGGCTTCATTACCGATTCATTGCCGACCACGCGCTCCAGAATGAGGCAGGGCGTCAGCAGCGCCACGCAGAGCCGCATCACTCCGGCATCCACGGCGGCGGGAAGCAGGCCCGTTCTCCGCACGGTGAACCCTGTCGCCATCGTGAGATACACGGGCAGGACCACGGTGAGGATGCTGGCAAAGTCGAGCATGAGGAGCGCGCATGGTGGCGCGTTCGGATGCCGAGGCAAGCCTCAGCGTGGCTCGATGCGCAGCGTGCGGCGAATGGTGTATGGCAGCGTCAGTTTCAGCGTCGCGGGGGTGTTCTCTTCCGCAGTCACGGGGCCGGTGAAGCCAAAGCTGCCGTTCACCGTGGTCTCGACATCCAGCTTGTCCTTCAGCCGACGCAGAATCGTCGCGGTGAAGGTCGCGCTGCTGCTTCCGGCAAAGGTGGGCTGCTCGACTTTCAGCGTTCCGCGCACGGAGATGCGGGCATGGGACTCGCCCCGGACATCCTCCACAGCCTCCAGCGTGCATTCGTAATCTGTCAGCACGGGTACACTCTTCACTTTGCCGCGTGGGGCTGGAAATTCGGTCTTCCAGGTCTCTCCGATGTTGCGTTGCTGGCTGCCGATGCCTGCGGGCAGGAGGTCCATCAGCGTGGTCAGCCAACTGAGTTTGATGAGGGCGGAGTTCAGCGTGTTTTCAGGCTTTCGATCCTGCGGTTCATACATCCACACGCCCAGGCGCTTCCGTGCGTGAAGGTGCTGCCGGACCAGGATGCCGGGCTTCTCGGAGATGGCGGGTGGATTGGCGAAGTACACCGCCAGATCCTCGGCGTGATCCTCCACCATCACGTCTTCGTTTTCAGCGCCCTGCACCCGGCGGCGGAGATTCACGCGCTGATGGTAACGAGCCGCCAGCGACTGGACTCCCTTCGCCGACTCCACTTTGTATTCGCCTTCGTTCATCTGCAAAACGCGCTCCTCCAGCAGCACCGTGCCCGCACGCAGAGGGGCGGCGGCGATGTCTGCACGCATCTTGCGTTCAGGAGTCGCTGCCGGCAACGAGGCGAGGGAAAGCGCCCCCAGTAGCAGGATCATGGATCGTGGGAAAAAAGGGCGCATGGTGCCGCAGGGAACGCTGCTGCCGCATCCCGCTTTCCACAGGAATGTGACCGCCAATCTTCTTGCGCGCATTTTCCCCCGCCCGTAGCTTCTGCGCCCTACGCCAGCCCCGCTCATTCCCCGCGTCCTTTTTCAGCCTCCCACATGCTCATCCGCAAGAAAGCTCATGCCCGCGCCGGTCTGGTCGGCAATCCCTCCGACGGTTACTTCGGCAAGACGATCTCTTTCATTATCAGGAACTACGGCGCCGAGGTCACGCTCTTCGAGTCGCCCGAGCTGACCATCGAGCCGAATGAGCGGGATCATTCCGTCTTCGGCAGCATCGACGCCCTGGCCCGCGATGTTCGCCAGCACGGCTACTACGGCGGCATTCGCCTGCTGAAGGCCAGCGTGAAGCGCTTCTTCGAATACTGCACGAAGCACCATCTCCCGCTCCACGGGCGGAACTTCACCCTCCGCTACTCCAGTGACATCCCGCCGCAGGTCGGCATGGCCGGGAGCAGCGCCATCATCACGGCCTGCTGGCGTGCCTTGATCGAATTTTACGGTGTCGATGTGCCGAAGCATCTGCTGCCAAGCCTGGTCCTCAGCGTGGAGAATGACGAACTCGGCATCCCCGCCGGACTGCAGGACCGCGTGATCCAGGGCTACGAGGGCGTGGTCTTCATGGACTTCAATCGCGCCCATGTGGAGAAGCTCGGCTACGGCATCTATGAAGAGCTGGACCCCGCCTTGCTGCCAAATGTCTATGTGGCCTTCACGAACAAGCTCAGCGAAGGCACGGAGGTCTTTCACAACGACATCCGGGGCCGCTGGAACCGCGGTGAGCGCGACATCGTCAGCGCCATGTATCAGTGGGCAAACCTTGCCCAACGCGTGCGCGACATGCTGGTTGAAGGCCGAGGCAGCGAGATCGGCCCGCTGCTGAATGAGAACTTCGATCTCCGCCGTCGGCTTTACAAACTCAGCCAGGGAAACATCGACATGGTCGAAACCGCGCGCGACTGTGGTGCAAGCGCCAAGTTCACAGGCAGCGGCGGTGCCATCGTCGGCACCTACGAGGATGAGGCCATGTTTGAGAAGCTACAGGCTGCGATGGAGCCGCTCAGCGTGACGGTGATCAAGCCGCAAATCGTCTGAGGCGGCCGCTTTCGCGGCTCGCCTCGTGATCGATCATCAGCCGTCCATGTTCCAGCCTTCGCGGTATGCCTTCGTCATGAAGGCATCTGCTTCCGGCGTGTCAGGGCTCTTGCCCGTCGTGCCATCGTATTGGATCTTTTTGCCGACGCGATAGGCCACCAGCCCGAGGAGCATCATCTCGATCATGTTGGCGCTGTAGCCGAAGTCGCAGGCAGTCGGCTTCGCGGGATCGCGGCAGGCATCGAACCACTGTTTCTGGAAGTGGCCGATTTCGGGAAGCATCTCCTCCTTCTTGCGTGGCTTGTAATAGCTCATGTCCGCGTCATCGCCGAAGGGCAGAATGATGCGGGAGTCGAAGTCGGAGATGATGAAGCCCTTCGTGCCCTTGAACATCGCGCCGTGGCCGATCTGAGTGAGGTCGATCGACTTCTTCGGCGAGCGCGGCATTGCTCCGCCCTGATACCAGCTCACGCTGATCGGCCCGCGCCAGTCATTGGCCGGATGCTCAAAGTGGGACTCGCAGTTCACGGGCGTCACGTCGGAGTTCAAGGCCTCACCTTTCGCATCAGCGGAGGTCGGCAGCTTGGCGTCCACGGCATTCCAGAGCAGATCCATCGTGTGGCTGCCCATGTCGCCGATCTGACCCGCGCCGAAGTCCCAGAACATATTCCAGGACAGGCAGTTTGCCCCGGCTCCTCCGGAGAAGTAGGCCGGATTGTAGGGGTGGAAAGGCGCAGGCCCGAGCCACAGATCGTAGTGGAAGCCTTTCGGCGGAGCACCTGCCTCGGGGAAGTAGCCGGGCTTTGCGATCTGGCGGTTGCCCCAGGCATAGGCGGCCTTCAGCTCGCCGATGGCTCCATCGCGGATGAGTTCCTTCACGCGGTTGAAATTCGGCTGGGCGTGCCGCTGCATCCCGACCTGAGTTGCCAGCTTGCCCTTCTTGGTCTCCCAGGTCGCGCGCACCGTGCGTGCTTCGTTGACCGTGATGGCCAGAGGCTTCTCGCAATAGACATGCAGGTCGCGTTTCAGCGCCCAATTGGCGATGAAGGCATGAGTGTGGTCCGTCGTGCAGATCACCACGGCATCCAAGCCCGGATGATCCAGCGCCTTGCGCCAATCGACGTAGGTCTTCGCCGTCGGGAAGCGCTTCAGCGCGTCCGGGAAGCGGTCTTCATTCACATCGCAGAGCGCCACCACATTTTCCTCCGCGATGGAGTCATAGTGCGCCAGCCCTCGGCCCCACACGCCGATCAGCAGGACGTTGAGCTTGTTGCTGGCGGCGTTTTGACCAAAGAGAGGTCGAGTGATCATGCTCCCGGCGACAAGACCGGCAGCACCAACAAAACGACGACGAGAGAGAGGGGCAGGTTGGGTATTCATGGCGGGAGAAAACGGAGTGAACGATGGATTTCATCATTCCACCACATCTCCCCCTCCCGATACTAGGCAGAAATTCTCCAGACGGGCATTTACTCCAGCACCTTGAGCTGGATGTGGCGATACTCCATCACGCCACGGTCACCTTCGAGGCCGATGGGACCGGTGGCTGGCATGGGGAGCGCGGCTTCGAGGACTTCACCATTGCAGGTGCAGTGGGCCACGCCGTCCTTCACGGTGACTTCGATCTGGTTCCACTCCTGGGCTTTGTATTGCTTCAGTTCTTTATACGGACCGGCCACGAGGTAGTCACGGCACTGGAGCTGCGGTTTGCGGACAAAGACGCCGCTGTCGGCATTCACGGCGGCGCGGAATTCGAGCTTGAGGACGAAGTTTTTGGGGAACTCCTCCACCGTGTAAAGCTGGCCCGTGAGCTTGTCCATTTCCGTGGGGAAGGTCACGGCAATGACGCCGTCTTTCACGATGTAGCGTCCGGCATCAGCGGCCTCGGTTTTGCCATCGTGCTTGTCCAGGATGGCACCGGGATTTGGATTGTCCTTCTTCGTCTTTTCGCGGAAGCACCAGCCCGTGAGGTCTTTGCCATTGAAGAGACTCTTATAACCTGCCTCCGGTTGCCAGTCGTCGGCGTGGAGGGTGGCTGTCAGAAGGAGAGAGACGAGGGCGAGGTGTTTCATGGTTGGGGATGGGTGCAAAGGAACGCGAAGTGCGTGGGGAATGTTGTTTGGAATCGCTGGGATCAGGGTTGTTTGCGGCGGAGGACGAGAACCCAGTCTTTTTGACTCGTGATGAGCACGCCTTTGGCATCTCGCGATTCAAGGGAAGCGGAGAACATCAGGACACCGCCAAAGGCCGCAAGGACGGCTACAGGTTTTCCTGTGGCAGCATCAATTCCGGACGCGTCCAGTTCGTCCACTTTGAAGCGTAGCTTGGCCATATCTGGAGCGATGCCGAATGCCTTGGCGTCCGGCACGTAAACCAGGGCAAAGCTGCCATCCTCAGCCACTGCCGCCATGGGCTGCTGCCCTGCGGTGAGTGGCTGGACTGGCTTGCTGATGATGAAGGCGTCGTCCCGACGCAGCTTCGTCCAGTCGAGCCCCTCGATGAATTTCCGCATCACGCCCATCTGCACGGCGCCGGGCAGATCCAAGGCCTGCTGCCAGGGCGTGCGGGCATCGGTCTGCTGCCTGCGCTTCGTGAGATCGTGGAACTGCCAGATGCTGTGCGTGCCATAGACGTGGCCGCAGGCACCGCTGAGCACGCTCCACCAGGCAGCGCGGCGGACATCGTAGTCGTCGAACCACTCGGTGGGCTTTTTGTCCTTCATGAGGCTGCGCACGGGATGGTCTTCGTAGCAGGGCTCGCCATCGAGGGTGGGCTTGAGTGCGGGCAGGGCCAGGTTCTTCGCGTTCATGTCGTAGTTCGGCTTGGCGCGATGGCTGTGGCCGCTCTGAAACATGTGGAAGTCGAGCCAGGGCTCGTCGGGCCAGTAGTCGGAGGAGTTCGCTCCGCCCTTCGGATGGTAGGTGATGAGGTGCCGTCCACCGTCGCCTTTTTTCAAACCAGCGGCCATGGCGCGGATGATGGCGCGGTGCTGATCGGTCTCGATGGGGCGATCTCCGCCGAGCACCCAGATGACGGGTTTGTCCGCATAGCGCCTGCCCAGCCACTCGCCGTAGATGGAGGCATTTTCAGGCGTGAAAATCTCGGGTCCCCTGCCCCACTTCTTGTTCCATTTGTCACCCCAGGTCGGCAGCAGGCCGGTGTAGAGCCCGCGCTGGGCGGCTTGATCGATCACCCAATCGACATGGGCAAAGTAGGCTTCGTGAGGCTTCGTCGGGTCATTGTTTTCCAGCGGCAGCTCACCGGCGGCGTTCGGTTGATCAAACTCAAACTCGGCCAGCGCGACGGCGAGGATGGTGTTGAAGCCTTTGTCGGCGCGGTTCTGCAGGTAGAGCTGCGTTTCCTCGCGCGTCAGGCGGTGGAAGAGCTCCCAAGCCGTGTCGCCGAGCAGGAAGAAGGGCTTTCCTTCCGTGGTTTCGAGGTGGCGCTTGTCTGCCGCGACGCGGAGATCGGGCAAAGGGGCCGCCTGGAGCGCGGTGAAACTCAGGAGCAGGGAGGAAAAAACAATGCGCAGTGTCATGAGGGGCGAAGTCTGAGGACTCCGCTCCTGAATGGCAAGCTCAGTTCCTCAAGGGCGCTTGCGCGGGCCTGCGCCACCGGGCTTTCTCGGGCCGCCACGGCTTGGCGGGCCGGAACGTCCGGGAGGACCGGACCGGCGCGGGGGACCTGAGCGATCTGATGGACCCGATGAGCGGTCGCCAAAGCCAGAACGGCGGGGCGGGCCAGAGCGCTCGGAGAAATCAGACCGGTCATCCGATCTCGGGCGGCGCGGAGGGCCGGAGCGTTGAGGGGATTCCTCACGGTCACCACCATAGCCACGGCGTTTGGGGCCGGAACGATCCGGTGGACCCGAGCGGCGTGGAGGTGGCCCCGAACGTTCGGGGGCTTCGTCCCGATCTCCACCGTAGCCACGGCGAGGCGGTGCAGACCTGTCCGGCGGACCTGAGCGGCGCGGCGGACCGGAACGCTCGGAAGATTCGTCGCGGCCACCAAACGATCCACGACGTGGAGGACCTGAACGTGGACGAGGTTCGGGAGCTTCAGTGGGCTCGGGACGTGGAAGGGCGTAGCGGGCGCGGCCCGTGGGCTTGGTGCCGGTGCCTTTCGAAGGGCGGCGGACGGGCGGACGACGGCGCGGGGCCTCGTCTTCATCATCCGAGCCCTCTTTCTTGGCGGCAGGCTTTTTGCGCGGCTTGTCGTCGCCCACGGGTTTGCCCGTGGTGCCAGCTTCGGTGAAGAAGCGCTGCACTTCGGCCTCGGTGAGCTGCTTCCAGGCACCTTTGGGGAGACCTTTCACCTCCAGCCAGCCGATGCGCGTGCGCACGAGTCGCTCGACCTCGAAGCCGAGCTGGTAAAACATGAGGCGGATCTGGCGCTTGAGACCCTGCTTGAGCACCACATGGCAGCGATAGTCGGTGATCATCCAGGCGCGCTCGGCCTTGGCGTGACCTTCTTCCGTGAGCATCCCGTGGACCAGCTTGCCCATGGTGGCCTGATCCAGCGGCTTATCGACGATGACCTCGTATTCCTTCTCCGCACCTTTGCTCGGATGGATGAGATGATGGGAAAGGTCGCCACGATTGGTCATCAGCAGCAGGCCCTCGCTCTCTTTGTCCAAACGCCCGACATGGTGCAGAGTTTGGAGCTGCTTTGGCAGCAGGGCGTAGATCGTCATGCGATCCCGCTCGTCGGCACGGCTGCAGATGTAGCCCCTCGGCTTGTTCAGGGCGATGACGATGGGTGTCTCGGTGCGGGTGGGCTTGCCATCGACACTGATCGAGTCTGTGGGAGCCACGACGGTGCCTAGTTCGGACACAGTCTTGCCGTTGATCGTGACGCGACCTTCTAAAATGATCTGCTCACAGCCACGGCGTGAACCCAGGCCGCACTGGCTGAGGAAGCGATTAAGACGCAAAATAAATGCCCGGCGGAACGTCCCACCGGGCGCAAAGGGGGTTTACTACTCGGACTTGGTCTTCGGAAGGCTGGTCGGAAGACGGCCTTCTTTCCACTGACCACGGGCCTTCATGAGCTTGATGCGTTCGCCGCGTTTGAGGACGCTGCGTTTGGTGCCCACGGAACCACCGGATGTTTTAAGGCTGCGATGTTGCGACATAATCTGTGTTGAAAAGAGGTTTGGAAAAAGGGCGCGGAGAATAGGCGCGCCCCCCGGAAGCGCAAGGAGTTTGTTGGTGACGGGAACTCCGCGACCAAACCTCCGCCCACCATGCTTCTGGCGGAGTGCTTGGTGACCACCGCTCTCGGACCCAAACTTTCGGAAATTCAGAGTGAAAAGGAGGGCCATAGGTGGCGGCGATGGTTTATGGCCCGAAGAGCTGGCACGAGTTATTTGAGCAGTTCCTCCACTCTGATGCGGTAGCAGGCGTCGGTGCGGGACTGCTTTTTGTCTTCGCCGCCGAGGCAGTAGAGGTAGCCATCGAGAACGACGAGAGCGACCATGGCTTTGTAGGGCAGCGGCGTGGTCGGGCGGTATTCGTCTTTATCGAAGTCGTAGATGAAGGCTTCGTTGGTGAAGCCTTCGGTGTCGTTTTTATAACCGCCGGCGAGGTAAACGAAGGACTTCACGATGGAGCCGCCCTTCGGCTTGTCCTGGTAAAGCATGGCCGCACTCATGCCGCGCGCGGCGTAAGGCAGGGAGCGCCGTTTTTGCCACGAGTTCTTCTTCAGATCGAAGACATGGGCCGCATCCAGATTCAGCACAGCCTGAGTCTTCTCATCCCATGTGCCGCCGCCAAAGACGAACAATCTGCCGAACAAATCCATCGCGGAGGCCGCGGTGAGGAAGGGCGGGCCGGGGAAAGGCGCGAGGTTCGTGACCTGGAGCGTTTCGAGATCGATGGACCACGTGGCATTCGAGGCTTTCGCGATCTGGGCGGAGTCTGGAGTGCCGCCTGCAAAGACCAAAGACTTCCCATGCACGCCACCTGCGGCAAGGACGGCATTGGGCGGGAGATCCGCCTCGCGGGATTCGAAGCCACCTTTGCCAAGATGCTGCACGGAGCGCAGGACACCCCGATCATCGGAGCCGCCGCCGAAAACCATGGCCGACTTGCCCATCCCATCATCGCGGGTTCCGGCGACGGCATAGGCAACGGGGCTTTTTAACTCGGCGCGAGCTTCCCATTTCAGCGTCTGCGGATCAAAAGCCCAGACTTTGGTCAGCCAGTTCTTTTTCCCGCCTTCCCAGTTCGTGCCGCCAGCGATCACGAGCTTTCCCTGATCCGTGCCCACCACAAATCCACCGTTCGTCGCGGGCAGCGGCGGGAGCTTTTCCCATTCGGCAGCGTGGCTAAAGGTCAGCAGGAGCAGCAGGCAGCTTGTCGTCAGGATCGGTGGCGCGTTCATAAGTGTCGAGGTGGGTGTCTGAAGTCTTCCAATCGGCATGGAGCCGCACATCGGCCTCGCCACAAAGCGCGCCGGGCGGGAGCGGAGCCGAGGTGTCACCGGCGCGGCGGATCTCCCACCAGCACTGGCCGCAGTGGTTGTGCTCATGGTCGATGACGAAGCCGGCCTTCTTCATGAGCGGGCCGATCCAGCCGAGGCAGTGGTCGCAGTAGTCGGGGTATTGCTTGAGGCCGTTCTGGATGAGGAAGCCCTTGGAAGGGCAATGATGCATGTCGATGCGGAAGACATCGTCGCGGCGGGTGACCTCCCATTCGGCGCCTTCTTCGGCCAAGGTGTGGCCCCAGTATTCATCCATGCCAGCGAAGCCTTTGCTCGTGATGAGCGCGTCGGCGTGGATCTGGGAGTCCTGATGGATGGCCTCGTCCCAGTAGCGGCGGACGAGGTCGTGGCCGCCCTGGCCATGCAGCCATTGGAAGGTCCACTCGTAGTGTCCACAGAAGTCGTAGATGCCGATCATGATGCGGTGGCGATGTCCTCCAGGCGTTGTGGTTCGGAAAAGAAGCCCGCTTTGGCGAAGCGCTGCGTGCAGGTGCCATTGCCGCCGCAGAGGCGGATTTCGATGCCAGCTCCGGCACCCATGGCGGTGCTGACGAAATGACAGTGCTGGCAGAAGTGCGGCACGATCTCGCGCCCATGCTCACGCAGGTAACCGATGGCGGGACAGGTGCGGACTTCGACGACGACTTCGTTTTCACCCTGGGTGATCTCGACCTCCGCGCCCGGCTCCGCCGCAAAGAAGGCGCGCCAATGTTCGGCGACGGCAGGGAGGCCGCCAGCACGCCAGCGCTCTGTCACGGGCGCGTAATAACTGCTGCCCATCTCGGACCAGTAGCGCCGGAGTCCGTCGATGCCGAACTTCCGCTCGATAAACCGAAACGTGGCATTCACTGCGGCATAAAAGTCCGCCGCACCGACGGGCTTTGTGTCGGTGTAGGGCAGCGGGGACGAATCAGACATGACTGCGAGTCTGCGGAAAGGTCGCCGCGCTGACAAGAATGGAATCGCTGGTTCCCTCGGCAGGCCAGAGGAAGTCATGGGACCGCGCGCCTTTGCTTGCGCTGGAGTCCGCGCGGCTTTACTCGGACGCCATGAAACTCCCCGATTGCATCACTCTCGAAGAACCGACTCCCGGTTATCCTGTCTATGTCATCCGTCATGCTGCGGCATCGGCACGCGTGGCGGTGAATGGCGCGCATGTGATGGAGTGGACTCCGGCCGGGCAGACGCAGCCGGTGCTTTACATAAGCCCGGACGCCGTGCTCCAGAACGGGAAGGCGATCCGCGGCGGCATCCCCGTCTGCTGGCCGTGGTTCGGCGGGCATGTGTCCGACCCGACGAAGCCAATGCACGGCATCGCCCGCATTTTGCCCTGGGAACTGGTGCGTGCGGATGAGCAGGGGTCGCAGGTCACAATGCTTTTCCGCCTGCAAAGCAATGACGAGACTCGTGCGCTGTGGCCGCATGAGTTTGTCTGCCATCTGGGCATCAGCTTTGGCGCGAAGCTGGAGGTGTCGCTGATGACGCATAACACCAGTGACGCGGCGATGGTGATCACGGAGGCTTTGCACACTTATCTCAGCGTGGGTGACATTTCGAAGGTGACGGTGAGCGGCCTCACGGAAGCGCGTTATCTCGACACGGTGGGCACGCCGACGATGCGGGAGGGCGAGGAGGCGGACATCACGTTTGATCGTGAGGTGGACCGCCAATACGTGAGCCCGAGCGGCGTGGTGGTGGATGACCCGGCCTGGGGCCGAAAGCTGACGATCAACAAGCTCGGCAGCGGCACGACGGTGGTGTGGAATCCCTGGATCGAGAAATCCAAACGACTCGCCGATCTGCCAGACGAGGCCTATCACGGCTTCCTCTGCGTGGAGGCGGCGAATGCGGGCGAGGCGGCGGTGCGCATTTCCCCCGGCGGGCAGCATGTGATCGTGACGACGGTGAGCGTGGGCTGAAAAGGCCAGCGAGCCACGTCATTTTTGGCCCACAGAGGCTTCAATATGAAGATTTTGCAACTCAGCAGCAGCGGCTGGGGAGGGGTTTTTCTTCAGCGAGTCGAGGTAGGCCTCCAAGGACTGATCATCCTGCGGTGAGAGGGCGCGCCTGCCCGGCTCGGTGAGCAGCCATTGAGCCCAGCGGTGGGCGAGGGCATCTTCGGGGCTGGGATGCTCAGGAACGGCGGCGATGGCTTTTTTCAGGTCGTCGAGCGTGAGGGTCTCGGCCTGCGCCTCAGAGGTGAGCCGGCGTCGGGCGATGGCTTCGGAGAGGTCGAGGAACCAACTGGGGAGGCGGATGCCTTTCGGTGGCATGGGCAGGGAAAACCACCCGCTCTCCGGCAGGTGATAGATGAACTGCGTGGCATCCTCCGAAATGTGGACGGCATCGATGCCTGCTCCGGCGCGAATGGGCGGGGTGAGGCTGTTTCCCCGGCCCGTCTCCCAGACGCGGATCTCACCGGCATCGGTGATGGTGACGAGTTGTGAGCCATCGCTGGTGAGGGAGAGATTGCTGACGAAGTTCTCGGGACGAATGACGATGCCTGTGCTCTTGCCCGTGGCAACCTGCCAGAAGCGGATCTCCTGATCTCGTCCCGAGGTCACGAGCAGGCTGCCATCGTCAGACAAAGCCACTGCGCCGACGGCGGGCGGATGCTGGATGGCCGGGCCGAGCGCGCGGCCGCTGCTGGGATCAAGCACACGCACGTGCCCGTCCGCACTGGCGGCGGCGACGAGGGTGCGTTTGGAGTTCCATCCCAGGGTGAGGGCTTCACGCAGTGCCTGCGGGGAGCTTTTTGTCACGGCAGGAGTCTGGCGGAATGTCTCCGCCGGGTCCGCCATGAAGCGCCGCGTGGCCATCCGGCGGTGGATGCTCCAGACCTGGACATGCGAGTCATAACGGGGTGCCATGACGAGCAGGGCGGCATTCGGCGTGACGGCGGCATCCGCCAGACTGTGCCTGAGCCGCTGGTTGTTGCGCGCGCCTGTCTGGGTATTCCAGACCTGGACCTCGCCATGACGTGAAATGCTGACGAGCACACCCTGCTCCAGCGCCTGATACATCGCCATGATCTCTCCATCGTGCGCTTGCGCGGGTGCGCGTGGGCGGCCTTTGGCGGTGTTCCAGGCATGAAGATTTCCACTGCCATCACCGACGACGAGCGTGGTGGCGTCCGAGTTCAGGGCGAGGCTGGTGACGGCAGACGGATGCGAGATCTCCGGCATCACCTCCTGCAAAGCACGGAAGTTCAACACATGCACCACGCCGCTGTACAGGCCGATGGCGAGCATCTCTTTTTCCTGATGCACGGCCACCGCGCTGACGCCTTCATCCACCTGCACGAGGTCGCCGATGATCTTCCCTGACTCCCTGTCCCAGACCGCGACGATACCCTTCGCCGAACCCGAAGATTCGCCCCCCGTGTTGCTCGCGCTCGCGATCACTGCCCCGAGATAATCCATCGCTAGGTGGATGATGGGAGTTTTCACCCCTGCTGGCGCGGGATGCTGCATCATCAGCGCAGTCGGCTCTGGCTGTCGCAGATTCCAGACGCAGATCGCCCCCTGATCTCCACCGGCGGCGAGTGTTTCGCCATCTCCCGAGAGGATCATGGAAAGGACGGACTGCTGACTGCCATCGGCCCCGGCAGGCAGCGCGGGCGCGAGTAGTGTGCTCACGTCATCCTTCAAATTCCAGCGCATGATCCGGCCATCATCACGGGCGAGGTAGGCCTGGAGTCCATCTTTGGAAATCTGAATCGCTGTGACCACGACTCCGCGCGGCAATGCGTGATCCGTGCGGCGCAGAGTGCCCATGTCCCAAAGGCTCAGCACGTCACTGCCGGTCGTGACCCCGCCCTGATTCGGGCTGGAGACAGCCAGCACACGCCCCGCCTGTCTGCTGACCCCCACGAGCCGCGCCTCGACCACGCCGCTGGGAAGCTCCAACTCTGGAGTGGCCGGCTGGATGAGGTGCGCGTGCTCCAGGAGAGAAAGCAGGTTCGTCGCCGCCTCGGCATTGTCGGGGTCGGTGCGCAGCGCACGGCTCAGCAGAGCCACCGAGCTGTGATAATCCGTGCGCTCGGTGAGCTGCAGTTGCCCGGCCATCTGGCCATCGGAGATGGAGGAGGCCTTGCGCGCGGCGGTGCGATTCTTTTCAGACTCCAAGTAGAGCGCCGTGCTGATGATGCCGCCCGCCAGAACAGCCAGCGCCACGGCAGATGATGCCGCCACCCCCACACGATGTCGCCTGACGAACTTCTTCAGCAGATAGCCCTTGCTCGGTGGGCAGGCGTGGACGGGCTGGAAGTTCAGGAAGCGCCGCAGGTCATCCGCCAGGTCATCGGCATTGCCGTATCGGCGTGATGGATCACGCTCCAGCGCCTTGAGAATGATCCAGTCGAGATCGCCTTTCAGCGCAGGCTCGCGTGAGGAAGGCTTCGGAGGGTCGATCTCCACCTGATCCCGCAGGATCTGATGCATCGGGCGGTTCGCCAGATCAGCAGGCGTGATGAGCGGCTTCCCGCTGAGCAACTCCAGCAGGATGGAGCCCAGCGCATACACATCCGAGCGAGTGTCCACATGCGAGCTGCCGTGCTCGATCTGCTCCGGGCTGATGTAACCCGGCGTGCCGACGAGCTGGTCCATACCGGTGGCCAGAGTCTGACGGATGTTTTTCTGCTCCAGGACTTTGGCGATGCCGAAGTCGATGACCTTGGGCACTGGAACTCCGTCTTCCTCCATGACCATGACGTTCGAGGGCTTCAGGTCACGGTGGATGATGCCTTTCTGATGCGCGTGATTCACCGCATGGCAGACCGAAATGAAAAGCTCGATCCGCTGCTGGATGGAGAGTTCTTTTTTCTTCGCGTAGCTGGTGATCGAGCGCCCACGCACCAACTCCATCACGAAGTAGGGCTGCCCACGCTCCGTCTCGCCCGCATCCAGCACACGCGCGATGTTCGGGTGCTCCATCAGGGCGAGCGACTGACGCTCCGTGTCGAAGCGGGCGATCACCTGCTGCGTGTCCATGCCCGCCTTCAGCACCTTCACGGCTACCAGCCGGTGGATGGGCTGCACCTGCTCTGCTTTATAGACGAGGCCGAAGCCGCCCTCCCCCAGCTTTTCCAACAGGCGGAATTTCCCGTCGATCCAGCCATCATTGTCCTCCAGCAAATTTGAGCCCCTGGGTTTCGGCGATGCTTTGGCGGAGGGCACCACCGGCCCTGAGCGCCGCTCTCTTGCCGCAGTGGCGGCGGAGCGCATTCCCTCCACCTCGATTGTCACGTCATCTTCGATGCTGGGAGACGTGGAGTCGTCTGGAAAGGATTCGGACACTGGAAAAAGAGGTTTCTTTGAGGTTGAAGCACACCGGGTGCCAGACCGCAATTCTGGAGATGAGAACTCAGTTGGCGGACTTTGCCACCTTGCATTTTCGTCACAACTCTGGTTTTCTCTTCTGAAATCATGAGATCCCCCCTTCTCTTACTCGCTGCTTTGGCTGGCTTACTCTCGTCTTGCTCCACTTTCAGTAAAGACCCCAAGGTCCTCGTCACCGTTTTTTCCCAGGGCAGTGACATGGACTCCCCCAAGACCATCTTCCGCCGGAATATCGAAGGCCGCACGGTCGTGCTGAGGGTCATCCCCGAGTTCACCCACAAGAGCATCGTGGCATTCCACCCCTTTCCCGCGCCGGATGGCACCAACGGTGTGGCCCTGAAGCTGGATTTCAAAGGCACCAACGCCCTGGAGATCGTCTCCCGCATGAGACAGGGGGAAATGCTCGTGAGCATGGTGAACGCGGCCGTGGTGGATTACGTCACCATCGACAACGTCATCTCCGACGGCATCTTCACCATCTGGCGCGGACTTCCAGACGAGCTCATCGCCGCCATGGATGAGGAATATCCAAGGATCAGCGAGCTGAAAGCCTCCGGCGAATCCTCCTCCGACATGCTGGAGATGCTGCCGAGTACCCCGACAGAGAAAAAAGAAGCCCGCAAGCGCGCCGAAAAAGGTGTGATCGACAAAGCCAAGGCAGAAACCGAGGCCGCCAAGCCCGGCCGACGCGGTGGCTTTGATCCCGAGCCGCCTGCAGGTTCCGTCGTACCATTGAGTGAAGCTCTGAAAAGCGCCCCCTAAATGGCCGTATCCTTGTCATAAATTACGGTCATGCTTCATCACCTTATAGAATTGTGCCTTCAGCTCCTCGGCCGGTTCTGGCCGCTGATTCTTGCGGTCTTCATCCTTGCCCCCATGATTGGCCTCCTGGCACTGGGCATCTTTCTCAAAAGGAAGATGAAGCAGATCTCCCAGCCACCCCCTCCCCGACCCGGGCAGAAGTCGGAAAACAAAGGCGGTTTGATGGATTCCCTTCATCGTCTGCCCAAAGACAAGTATCAGATTCTAAGTTTGATTCACGTCCCGCGTCTGGACGGGAAAGGCATCACCCGCATACACCATGTGGTGTTGTCAAACTTTGGCATCTTTGTCATCCAACCCCAGGAGCAGTGCGGCTACATCACTGGTGGGGTCGGGGAGTCAAACTGGACCGTTGACGGGCAGAAGGGGAGGAAGACCTTCATCAATCCCGTGATACGAAACCACTATCATGTGAAGGCATTGGCAAAGTTCCTCGGCCTGCCTGAAGCACTTTTCGTCTCCATCATTTTTTTTCAGTCGGAGGTGAGCTTTGCTGATTCTCCTCCATGCGTCCTCTCCAATAAGCTGGGGCGCCACATCCTCTCTCACACTGCACCTATCATCTCGCCAGAGGTCCTCTCCCAAGCCCTGACGGCTCTTCTCCCAATGACAGGTGATTATGATAATGGGACCTCTGGCCGCGTCTATGATGCCGAGCAAGTCGTCAGTCAGAATCTGGCCAACGAGCAGGAGGCCGGTGATCACATCAAGCCCACCGCTTTCAGTTCCGCTCCAGGAAAAACGAGCTCCACTTCAGCCAAGCGGAAACAGCCGCGCAAAACTTCGGCGAAAGCCGCCCGGTAATCCGTCTCGGCATGCAGCCCACCTGGGCCGGGTGTGTTCACATTGATGTCTTCCTCCGCCTGGATCGGCCACGAGCCAAGCACGCGCCCGCCTTTCACTCGATCACCCAGCGCCATGAGGGCAAAACCACGCCCGTGATCCGTGCCCAGCGAGGCATTCTCATACACACGTCGGCCAAACTCCGTAGTGACCATCACCGTGTAGCGAGTGCGATGCGATTTCAGATCCAGGTCCAGCGCTGCCAGGCCTTCCGCCAGCGTCTTGATCTTCTCCGCCTGCGTGCCGCTGGCATTCCCCTGGAAAAAATGGGTGTCCCATCCACCCAGGTCGATGCAGGCCACCTGCAAACCGAGCCCCGCCTTGATCAGCCGCGCGATCTCCCGCAGGCCAGCGCCGAAACCATCCTTTGGATAGGCCGCGCCATGCTCAGGCGCACCGCCCTTCCCTTGCAGAGCGGAGACACGCTGGAAGAGATCCAGCGTCTCCACCCCGCGCTGCCCGAGCAGTGTCACATCGGCTCCATACATCGCCTTCAGCGCCTGCACGGCCTTTGCCGAATCTCCACTGCTCTTGATGGCGATGTCCTCGATCCGCTCCAGCACGCTCACCGCCGGGGCACCGCGCAGGGATTCCGGCAAAACCGTCCCAATCGCCACGGCGGACAGCGCCGAAGTAGCGTCGGTGGCGTTCAAGCGCAGGAAGCGACCCAGCCAGCCGCCGCCCGCAGGCGTACCGTGCATGGAGTCGCCATGCTCCATCTGATCCTGGCAGTCGAAATGCGAGCCGCTGGTGTTATCCACGCCCACCGACTGCACCGCGCCAAAGCGTCCGTCTTTGTAGAGAGCTTCCAGCGGCTTCATCGCCGGATGCAGCGCGTAGTGCTCCGAAATTTTGATGGCCTCCTTCGCCGGGATCGCCAGCCCTGGACGAAGCCGGTAGTAACGATCATCCGCAATCGGCACGAAGAGATTCAGCGTGTCCGCCCCACCACGCAGGAAGACATGGATCAGCGTGTGCGACTCCTCACGCGGCACCGCCGCAAAGGAAGGCGCGGCTGCCAGAGCGAGCTTCGAGATCAGAGAACGTCGAGTCATAACTGGGGTGGAGGATTACGCAAAGGTGGCGGACACATCGCATGAAACGTGATGATACCAATCACCGGAGCCAGAGTGATGACCAGGAACCAGAGAATCTTGTCCGAGCTGTCGAACTTCGACGCTCCAAGAATCTGCACCATCGACCGCCAGTAGATGCAGATGTAAACAAGCCAAATGACAAAGATGGCTAATGCAAACAGCGACGAGCCGTTCTGGTATTTGAAATCGAAGGGAATCATGGCAGGTGGGATGATACGAAGGATGGCGCGGCCAGGTCAACACCTCTGAAAAGCCGGACTCGCGAGGATGAGTCCGACGAGTTGCGTTTCGTCGTCTGTCTTCACCACCGCCAGCTCCTCAGGCTTCGGCGCACGACCGATGAGGTGGGCGAACCACGCCTCCTGCACAAATTTCATCTGGCGGCGTAGATCATACAGGTTCACGCGCACGCCGTTTTGTTTCCCTGCGGCCAGCGCCATGCCAAAGTTCCATCGCCACATCAGCGTGCCCATCCAGGGCAGTTCCTCATCAGGATAGCCGTCGGGTGTCGGGTATTGGAAAAGGCCGTGGCCCATGCGCTGAAGCGGTTCCAGCACGGAATTGTCCGCCTGGGTGTCAGCCATCAGAGCCCGCAGAGCGGAGACCATGAATTTCAGAGGCCGCTTCAAGAGCTGCCCTCGACTCTCCACAAACTCGGTGGAGCCGAAGAGCACACGCAGGACGCACTTGATGTCTCCGCGCGTCCTCGTGAACTCCGC
The DNA here is from genome assembly GCF_044378005.1 of Prosthecobacter sp. Lineage (GTDB taxonomy): Bacteria > Verrucomicrobiota > Verrucomicrobiia > Verrucomicrobiales > Verrucomicrobiaceae > Prosthecobacter. The sequence goes on along the minus strand of NZ_JBILYB010000058.1, from coordinate 10,536 downwards.
CGACACCTTCTCCACCACGCTCGCGGGCGGCTCCATGCTGACGAAGCGCTTGCACAGCTTCGTGGCCAGAAACTTCGCCGTGCTCGGATGACTGCACACGATCTTCACGAGCCGGTCGAGATCCTTCTCGCCTCCGCCAGCCGGGATCCCCTGCCCTAGCACCTGCTTCTCAGCATCGTCATGCCAGTCGGGTTTGAAAAAGGACTCCCCGGCATTCAGCGCGAAGAAGCGATTTCGATCAAAGGTCCAGCCGCTCAGGCAACGCGCCGCTTCATAAACATCCTGCTGCGTGTAGCCGCCATGCACGCCCATCGTGTGCAGCTCCATCAGCTCGCGGGCGTAGTTTTCGTTCGGCTTGTCATCTGCCTTCCGCCGCACCTTGTTCGACTTCCCATCCAAATACACCAGCATCGCTGGCGAAGTGGCGGAGGCGCGGATCAGATCGTAAAAATTCCCCAGCGCGTGCTTGCGGATCACATCACGGTCGTCGCTCGGCTTCAGGTAGATGCAGTCGCCCTTTTCGAGGTCGATGTTCAGGTGGTCCGTCCAAAACTCCACCATCACCTCGAAGAGCTGGCGCTTGCTGTAAATGGCCCGCAGCAGTGTGTGACGGGTGATTTCATCCCGCAGCACCGGCTTGCGAAACTCATACGCATCCCCCGCGCTGAAATAGATCGACTCAAACCGCTCCGCCCGCAGATCGCAGGCCGTATCATCCATGCGGTCAGGATGGAGCTGCTCATCCAGCCAGGCCTCACGCCCCATCTTCTTCACCCGCCAGACATCTCCCGGCCACGGGCCAAAGGCAGCACGCGAGAGCAGATGAAAGTCGGGATCAATCTCCTCCCCGGATGGTGGCGGCGGCAGTTTGCCCGGCAACCCTTCGCCCAGGAATTCACGGTTGATCTGCGTCACCACACGATCACACGAGACGAGCCCGAGGGCCGTCGTGGTGAGGAGGTGGCGGCGGGAGAGTTTCATGACCTCAGGCGGCAGGAAGCTCAGGTGGCGTGATCTCCGGCTTCACAAACCAAACCCGCACATTGATGCCCCAGCCAATGATGGCGATCAGCGGCAGCAGCACAGCCCAACCCACGATTGGCAGCAATGCGCAGCACATGATCGTCAGTCCGCCATGTTTCGTCTGCCGCCACGGCTCGATCTGCGGCCAAAGACGTTCGCCGATGAGTGCCGCGATGCCTCCCGCCCCGATGAACCCCCACGCGATCATCGCTCCGCCGACGAGCACCGCCAGAGCTCCCATCTTTGGCAGCTTCGAAAGCACGGCGATGAGAATCACCCCGGCGATGAGCGGCCCGAGCCCGATGAGGAAGCTTGTCAACAGCCCACGCCCGGCCACCAGGCGCTGCTTTTCCACCTTCTCAGGCCAGAGACCACGAGCGAGCAACCAAAGCGCCGGAAGCGCCAAGACAAAGGCGACTGCCACGAGCAGCCAAATGAGAACGGTAGAGAAGAGCATGGTGAAGGATGACGCAGGCTAAACGCCGCACATCCCTCCCGGTAACAATCAAATAACTCGCCGTGTGAAGTGGGCTCTCAAACCGAGCCCCTGTCGCCCATCACGCGTCCTGAAGCAGGATGGCGTCCACGTTGTTCCCATCGTACAAAGCATCGCTGAGGATCACGAGAGGGTCGCCGGTCTTCACGAGGCCGTGTTTGTGCAGCAGGGCGATGGCATCGCGGATGGACTTATCGGGCTGACCTTCGGTGAACTCCATGACGTAGGGCTGCACGCCACGGGCGCTGACTAAGGCGCGGCTGACGTAGAGCTTCGGCGTGAAGGCGAAGATGGGCGCGAACTCGGGGCGCTGATGCGCAAGCAGGTGCGCCATGACACCGCGCAGGGTGAAGACGAGGAGCTTCGAGCCAGGGATGCTGTTCGCCAGCAGGATGGCGGCTTTGACGGTCTTGTGCTTGTTCGTCTTGAGCGGGGCGTCACTGGCGAAGCGTCCGGAGGGATACTTCTGCTCGATGCGGCGGATGACGTTGTCGAGCACCTCGACGCACTTGTCCGGGTAGCGGCCCACGCTGGTCTCACCGGAGAGCATGACACAATCGACCTGCTCGATCACGGCGTTGAAGATGTCGGTGACCTCCGCGCGGGTCGGCACCGGATTTTCGATCATGCTTTCGAGCATCTGCGTGGCCACGATGACCTTTCGGCCATGGAAAGAGCAGCGCTCAACGATGTGACGCTGGATGAGCGGCAGGTCCTCGATGGGGCACTCGCTGCCGAGGTCGCCACGGGCGATCATGATGCCGCCGCTGGCTTCGACGAGGGTGTCGATGTTCTTGAGCGCCTGCTGGTTTTCGATCTTGGCGATGACGCGGGCTTTGCTGCCTTTCTGCTCCAGAAGGAGGTTCAGATGCTGGATGTGGGCGGGCTCACGAGCAAAGCTGAGCGCGAAGTAATCGACGCCCAGTTCCACGCCGAGGTCGAGGTCGGCGTAGTCTTTTTTGGTCAAAGGAGGCAGGCGGACATCCACGCCGGGCAGGTTGATATGGCGGCGGCTTTTCATCTCTCCCTGCGTGAGCACGGTGCTGATGACATGCTTCGGGGTCACGGTGTGGGCTTTGACCTGGATCATGCCGCCGTCGATGAAGATGACATCGCCGGGCTTCAGATCCTTGCCGAGATCGGGGTAATTGACCGTGCAGGAGTAGCCGATGGTGGGCTGGAAGTCCGGTGTGCAACGGAACTCCACCTCATCGCCGACTTTGAGCTGCCAGGCCTGATCAACATCGCCCGTGCGGATGCTGGGGCCGGTGAGGTCCATGAGCACGGCGATCTCCCGCCCGGTCTGGTCGGCTGCCTCGCGGACGCGGGCATAGACCTGACGCACCCAGTCGTGGGAGGCGTGGCTCATGTTCAGGCGGATGATGTCCGCGCCTTTGGCGATCAAGGTGGCGATGACTTCGGCGCTTTCCGTCGCGGGGCCGAGGGTGCAGAGAATCTTGGTTTTGCGCATGGGGTTGGGGTCGTGACGCTTGGCCCCGGATGCCCGGATTCTCAAGGTACAATCCCCTCACGCAGCAGGCAGCGGGCCAGAGAGTGCAAAAGAAGGCGTTTTCCCTTCTGCGCTCCTACTTCAGTGTCTGAATGTAAAGGATCAGGCTGTCGATCTGCGCGTCGTTCAGGATGCCCGCGTAGATGGGCATGCCGGTGTCGAATTTCTCGAAGCCCTTCACCACCTTGGCGCTCGGAGCCAGGATGGACTCGCGCAGGTAGGCGGCGTCGGCTTTGATCTTGCCCTTCATGCCCTTGGCGATCTCTCGCTCGCTGCCGAAGAGGCCGCTCCAGCTTGGGCCGACTTTGCCGACGGTGCTCCCGTCCGTGCTGTGGCAGGCCATGCAGCCGAACATCTGGTAAAGCCGCGCGCCTTCCTCGGCGGTCGGTTTCATGGTGGCGACGGCCACGGCAGCACGTGGGGTGAGATCGACGCTGATTTTGCCAAAGCCTTCCTTCACCGAGTCGAAGCTGGCGAGTTCCCAGGGGGTGAAATAGGCGGTGTTCTCCGCTTTCAGGCCGTCGGCACTCTTCAGGCCCCAGCCGAGGCGCATCTGGCTGACGCCGCCTTTCATGTCGGGGAAGCCGACGAGCACGCTTTGGCCGTCCTCACTCAGGTAAGCGCTGCTGGCGGTCATGAATTCCTGCCCGGCGCTGCCATCCAGCTTCAGATGCGGGCTGCCATACTCCGGCGTGCGTTTGTAGTTCCAACGCTCGGCGCTGTAGCTGGCGGGATCGGTGGCGAGCTTGGCATCTAGCTTGGCATTGAAGCGCAAAAGCACGCCTTTGTCCGTGGGGGTCAGTTCCTTCAGCAGCACGCGGGGTTTGTCCGTGTAGCGCAGGCGGGCGAGGCCGCTGAGCTTCGGCGCGATGGTGCCCCAGACCTGGAAACCGACGACGTAGAGCTGGCCATCGGCCGGGTTCACATGGGCATTGAGCGTGGGGAAATCCAAATCACGCCAGAAGCTCATCACGGCGGCTTGAGGCTTCTTAAATCGCGAGTTCATGAGCACGCGGAACAGCTCCGGCCGATTGTAGCCGATGTGGATCAGCTCGTCATTGATCGGCCCCATCTTCGCCCCGACGAGCCAGGTCTGCGTGACGCCGCTGGGGTTCACCGGATGCGGCAGCCAGGTCAGCGGATCGGCAATGGCCTCGGGATACTTTTCCTTCTCGGCGATGGTGGGGAGGTGCCCGTAGAAGCGATGTCCGCCGATGATGTGCAACGGCGTGGACGGCACGTAATGCCCCTGCTGATCGCTCGCCGTGACGAGTCCCGTCTCTGGATGCACGCCGATGAACGGCTGCCGCAGCCCGTAGCCGATGACCTCGAAGGATTTCCCATCCGGCGCGACCTTGATGACCGTGCCGTTGTGCTTGCCACGCGTGGTGCCTTCCTGCCCGCCTTTGGAAATGTAGAGCGACCCATCCGACCCCAGCTTCATCGAGTTCGGAAACTCCCGCGTCTCCGCCGTCTGAGCCGGGAGATTGCAGAACATCTCATACCGATCGCACTCGCGGTCGTTGTTCGAGTCGATGAGCTTCCAGATGCCACTGCGGTCGAAGACGAAGAGGTCAACGTTCAACGTTGAACTCTGATCCTTGGAAGTTCGATGTTCAACGTTCGATGTTGGATGTTCGCGCTGACGCGCGACAATGCTCATCGGCTCATGCAGCCCGGAGGCAAAACGCTTCCAGGTCACGTTTTCCAGATCGCCCTTCAGACCCGAAATGAGCCAGACATCGCCATCAAAGGTCACACCCGCCGCATCACCCTGATCATTGAGAAAAGCGATGTCCGCCAGCCGCACATTCCGCTTCCAAGGATTCGGCACCGGCAACGGAATGGAGTCGAGGACGTAGGCTTCCGGGGAGGTGGAGAGTGACGCCTTGGCCACAACTTTATCCCTCCAGAGGCCGGGCCAGGGCTCTGCTGGGTTGAAGTTTTCCAGCTTCTTCAGAAAGGCATGATGTTCACCCTCCTTCGCAGCAACCTTGACTGCGGATTTGCCCACGAGGGTAAGATGCCAAGTCTTCCAGCCTGATCCCGACTCGGTGTCGAGTTTCAAGGCAAGGCAGCCGTCCATCTTCTCCAGATCACTTTCCGCGAAGAGATCCGAGGAAGGGAAGCCAATCAAGCGTGTCCGTTTCGGTGAGGGGGTTCCAAACCGCAGGCTTTGATGAATCACCTTCAAGTCGTTTACGCGGCTGGCTGCGAGGAGTTCTTCGACCCAGGTACCACCGAGCTCATACCTGAGCAGCGCTCCCAGCTTGGTTGGCTGCACGCTGACAAAGCGAGCTTGTTCCGAAGGCAGTGGCCCCCGTCCCACCTCCTCCTTGCTCGGCGCAGGCTCACGCGGGTCGGTAAAGCTCGGTTTGTCCCCCACCTGCCAGCCGGGGTAGATCCCATTCGCCAGCCAGACCTTCCCCAGCGGCTTCGGCAGGTCTTCCTGGCCGTCTTTGGTCTTCTGCCCGGCGATGTGATATGACCCCGGCGCTAGGGCCAGAGCGGAGACGGGCGGTTTGCCGGGCTCGCTTTCCCAGATGCAGGCGATGCGGAGGAGGTCGGTGTCGAAGCAGGCCCAGAGGTTGTGGCCGAGGTTCAGGATGAGGCCGCGCGGGGTCAGATTGTCCTTCGGGAAGCCTTCGCCGACATCTCGGCAGTCCAGCACGCTGCTGAAAAAGGGGAAATCCGGCTCCACCCAGTCTGCCCAGTCGCCTTTGGCGGGCGTGGCTGGGGGCGTTTTGGCTTTTTCCTTCTTCGATGGAGTCTGGGCCACCCCCGGAAGGACAGAAAGGACGAGAAGGGCAAAAAAGACGGTCGGAGCGAAACGCATGAGGCTGAAACACCCGAGGGCAGGCCACTCTGTCAATCACCGTGGCCTGTATTCCGATGCCTGCCCGGACCTGATCACGCAAAGGACAGGCCTGCCCATACTGCCAATCTTGTAAATCCTGTAACTAAAGCAGGTAACCAGATTCATCGGCCCGCTTCATGCGTCAGCCGCCCCAATCTCCCGATTTGCCAAATGGGCGGAGTGTACTACTCTCGTGGCCCTGGCGGCTAGACCGCGACAGATCATTTTGCCCCCGAGATGAGAAGAATGCCCATGACCTCCCGCGCCGCCTGCCGCTTCTTGTTGGCCCTGACGGTCGTTTCCCTCTCCACCGCCCAGGCGGATGTGACCGCTGCCGACGAAGGCAAGCCCGGCTTCCTGAAACGGATGTTTGGCGGCGGCACGAAGGAAACCCCACCTGCGCCTGCCGAAGTGAAGGAAGCCCCCAAGGCCAAGCCTGCGGAATCTTCGGCCAAAAGGGAGAAGATCACGATCAAGCCGAAGACCGGCACGGTGACGAAGTCCACCAGCGGCGGCAGCAAATCCAGCTCATCGACGGCGAAGAAGTCCACGCCCACGAAGTCAGCCCCCACTGTGGTGAAAAAGACCGAGCCCGTGAAGCCCTCGGAACTGGAAAAAGAACCCGCCAAAGCCATGACCAAGTCGGGCGATGGTGAATTCGGCACGGATGACGACGACAAGCAGACCGCCGCCGCCAAGACACCAGCGCCGGCCCCCGTCTCCTCCGCCCCGAGCGAGACTCTGCCAACCAGCAGCAAAGGCTCGGGCTGGCAGGTCGTGAAGGTGAATGGACGCGACTACGTGACCGCCGAGAGCATCCACAGCTTTTACCGGTTCAGCTCCTATAAGCTTGAAGGGCAGCATGTCTGGCTCCGCTCCAACAACCTCATTCTGAAGGCCAGCGTCGGCAGTCAGGATATGCTGATCAACAACATCAAATTCATCCTCAGCTTCCCCGTGCTGGAGTCCGGCGGCCGTGCTCTCTTCTCCCGGCTCGACCTCTGCAAGCTGATCGATCCCGTCCTGCGCCCCACCTACATCACGGACGGCGAACCTTTTGACACGGTGATCGTCGATGCCGGTCACGGCGGTCATGATGCCGGCGCGCGTGGCGTGTATGGCTATGAGAAGGACTTTGCGCTCAAGATGTCCTACATCCTGAAGGACTCACTCCAGAAGAAAGGCTTCAAAGTCATCCTCTCGCGCCCGAACGACACTTTCATCTCCCTCGGCGGGCGTGTGGCCATCGCCAATGCCACACCACGCAGCATTTTCATCAGCCTGCACTTCAACTCCGGTGGCAGCGCCGCCTCAGGCATCGAGACCTTTGCTCTGACTCCGCAGGGAAGTGCCGCCAGCCTGGAGCGCGGTGGTGGTTTCAATTACAACGGCCTCACGGGCAACTCCCACGACTCCGCGAACATCGCCCTCGCCACCGCCGTGCACGCCATGGTCATCAGCCGCTTCAAATTCGTGGATCGCGGCATTAAACGCGCCCAGTGGAGTGTGCTCACCGGCTGCAAACGCCCCGGCATTCTCTTTGAAGGTGGTTTCGTAACGAACGGCAACGAATGCCGCCTCATCGCCTCCGACACCTATCGCACCTCGGTCGCCAGCGCGATCGCCGATGCCGTGGTGAACTACCGCACCGCCCTGCGCGGCTCGATGACGAATCAGCGCTAAGCCGCGAGGTCATACTCCCGGCGCATCACGCGCTGATAGGTCACGATCTCGAAATCGAATGCGTGCGGCTCATCCATGACGTGGGTATGCCGTATCACCGGCTCCCAATCGCGCGGTGAGATGATGGGAAAAGGCAGGCCGCCGCCGAGAATCTCCAGCACATGCGTGATGACGAGCCTCTGCGCGTGAGGCATCGCCGCCGCAAACACCTCTGCGCCACCGCAGCAGACGAGTTCGGACTCGCCCGCCGCACTGGCGAGTCGCACTGCCTCAGCCACCGAGCTCACCCTTTCTCCGCCGGGCACGATCAGCGAGTCGTCGCGCGTCAGCACAAGCGGATGATGCCCCAGCTGAAACCACCCGAGCATCTCCTCAAAGGTGAGTCGCCCGAGAAGGAGCCACTTGTCACGCGTGGCAGCGCGGAAATGCGCCTTGTCGATGGGCAGATCCCACGGCACGCCCTTCCCACGCGAGATGAAACCGTCCGCCGAGACGGCGGCGATGAGAGTGAGATGAGCGCTCATGGCGCGAGACTACACCTTCAGGGCAGCAAGCGCACGCTTCACATCGTCGCTCGTGTTGTAGCCGTGCATGGCTAGACGAATGCGGCCTGCGTTGTGCATGACGTGGACTTCCGCCTTCTCCAGTACCGCATGGATCTCCGTGCTGCGCTCGTGCATGAAGGCGACGATCCCCGTCGGACGATCTGCACGCAGCGGAGCCATGGGTTTGTAGCCGAGCGCCACGAGCCCATCGTGCGCTTCTTTGACCAAAGGGTCCGCATGAGCCGAGATCGCTGCCACGCCGACGCCATCGACATAACGAAGCGCCGCATTCAGCGCGTAAAGCGCCGCGAAGCTGGGCATCCCGACGGAGAAGCTCAGTGCGCCCGTTTTTGTCACCGCACGCTCGAAGCGATCTGCATCGAAAGCATTGCTGAGATGATACCAGCCGCCGGCGTGAGTCGTCAGACGATCTGCATTCCGCTTCGGGATACCGATCACGCAGCCGCCATGCACGCCGAGCGTCCACTTGTGGGTGCTGCTGATCAGGATGTCTGCGCCATCGCAGTTCAAAACCACACGCCCGAAAGCCTGCGTGATGTCCACGGAGATCAGGGCGTTCGGCGCGTGCTTCCGCACCGCGTCATGCAGCGGCTGCCAGTCGATGCGGTGCCCGTTGTAAAAGCTCACGAGCGATACCTGCACGAGCTTCGTCTTCTCATTCAGCAGTGGAATGAGATCCGCCACATTCAGCTCACCGCCCGCAGCTTTCCAAAGTCTTGATGTCGGCGGCGTGATCGCGCGCAGCCAAGGCGTGGCACCAGCGGGGAAGTCGAGATCGGTGACCACCACCTCATCGTCAGCACCGAGATTCAGCGCCGAAGCTAGCAGGTTGTAAGCCTCGGAACTGCACGAGCAGAACGACACCTCCTCCGTCGTGAGTCCGAGCATCTTTGCGCTGATCTCCCGGCAAGTTTCCACCGCTGCGAAGTGCCCCTCACGTCCCCGCATCCCCCGCGACTTGTCTGCCCAATAACTCTCCAGCGCCTCCTTCACCGACAGCGGCGGGATGCTCTCCGCCGCCGTGTTCAGGTAGGTGATGCCAGAAAGAGAAGGAAAATCGCGGAGGCGGGTGGAGTCGGTGAGCATGGGTGAAGTTTAATCCATGAACGATGACTTTCTTGCGCAGAGATGTCTCCGGTGACTTTGCGAATCTTACTTCGCCGGCACCGTCAGCACGTCGTCGGCTTCGAGGGCCTTGGCGCTTTCGGGTAGAGGGATGATGAAAAGCTTGTCGCCACGTTTGAGTTCAGCTTTGGAGCCATCGGCTCGGTCACTGAGGCCTTGAGCTTGGTCGAGGAGGTCTTTCACGGTCATGCCGGGCTTGAGGGTGTATTTGCCCTGGCGCTTCACTTGACCTAAGATCGTCACGGCAGGCTCGGCGGTTTCCTTCGGCGGAGTGGACTTGGCGGCATCGGCGATCTCCGCCTTGATGATGAAAAAGATGAGGTCTTTGGTTTTCGGCAGTCGGTCGGTGAGCGGGGCGCTTTCCGGGCTGCCGAGACCACCGAAGACGATGCTTTGGCCGGGCTGCATGGTGACGGTGGTGGTGGTCTTCAGGCTGTGGAAGATAGGCTGCTGGATTTTGTTCTCCGTGAGCACCGCGCCTGAGACATCCCCCGGTTTTTCGATGGACTTCCCGTAGTCCATGAAGCCCTCAAAGCTGGTCACTTCCGGCGTCAGGGTGAGGTCGATGCTGCCATCCTCCAGCAGGGTCGGGTTCAGCTCCATGCGCACCCCGACGGGGCGCATTTCAAAGGCGGTCGGTGTGGTGGGAATGACGGGCTGGTCTTTCCCGAGCTGTTTGGCGGGCTCGTATTCGGTGGGGTAGATGAACTCGCGAACGACTTCGACGGTGGCTTGTTGGCCGCTTTTCGTCGTCACGGATGGGGCGCTCATGAGGTCGATGCTTTTTTGCTGGCTGAGCTTTTTCAGCAAAGCACTGGCCTGATCGGCGCTGAGGATGCCGAGGTTCTGCAAGCCTGCGTTATCATCAACCACAAGCCCGGCTTCCGCCAGCACGGGCGAGCCCACGGGGATACTGATAAAGCGACTCCTGACCAGGATCATCGCGTCTCTGGGCAGCTCGGCTTTTCGACAGGCGGTAAGTCCGGCCAAACCGAAAGCGACGGCCAGCATCGGCAGCAGCAGCGCCAGCTTTTGCAGCCCTGAGTATCCCAGGCGATCCCGGCCTGAATCGACGAGGTTGCCCAGCCGCTGGCGCATGGCTTTGGCTCCGGCGGAAACGGACATCGCAAGGGCGAGCGGCAACCAACAGCGGCTGAATTGTGCTCCGAGCGAAGCGACGGCGGCGAGCAGTTCTTCGGCAAAGTCGCCCGCGTTTTGACCGCTGTGGGCGAGCGCGAGGTCATCGCTGGCCTGCTCGCGGGAGCGCTGACTGGCG
>NZ_JBILYB010000057.1:0-37259 GCF_044378005.1 Prosthecobacter sp. | reverse complement strand
AAACGTTGGGCCTGCTCAAGCACAAGGCGCGACAAGCTTGCCCTTCACTTCCTCTCCCTCATTCAATTCGCCTCCATCATCGACTGGCTCAGATACGGTTGTTGAGGGTTTTCAAACACCGCCTAGGAGATTTATCGGCCGAGCCACACGACGCCGAGCGGCGGGAGATCGATGATGATGCTCCAGGGCTGGCCTTGCCATTCGGTCGGTCCGGCGGGCATCGGGAGTGGGTTCACCATGCCGCTGCCGGCGTAGCCGGGGGAGTCGGTGTTGATGAGTTCGCGGTAGCTGCCGGGTTCGGAGACGCCGACACGGTAGCCTTTGCGCGGCACGGGCGTGGCGTTGATGACGCAATAGACTTTGTCTCCATCGGGAGCTTTGCGGATGAAGGCAAAAATGCTGTGGTCGGCGTTGCTGGCATCCAGCCATTCGAAGCCGCCGCCTTCATGGTCGAGCGCGTGGAGCGCGGGGCGTGTGGTGTAGAGCCAGTTCAGGTCACGGATGAGCTTCTGGAGTGAGGCGTGCTCCTCACCCATGAAGAGATGCCAGTCGAGGCTGCGCTCGTGGTTCCACTCCTGCCACTGGCCAAACTCGCAGCCCATGAAGAGAAGCTTCTTGCCGGGGTGCGCCCACATCCACGCATAGAGCATGCGGAGATTGGCGAACTTCTGCCAGCGGTCGCCGGGCATCTTGTTGATCATGCTACCTTTGCCGTGGACGACTTCGTCGTGACTGAGCACGAGGACGAAGTTTTCATCGTAGGCGTAGAGCATGGAGAAGGTGGCATCGCCATGATGATACTTCCGGTGGACAGGGTCCTCCTGCATGTAGCGGAGGGTGTCATTCATCCAGCCCATGTTCCATTTGAAGCCGAAGCCGAGACCGCCGGTGTCGGTGGGCTTCGAGACTCCGGGCCAGGCGGTGCTTTCCTCGGCGATGATGGTGGTGCCGGGATGGAGTTCGTAACAGACGCGGTTCAGATCGCGCATGAAGTCGATGGCTTCGAGGTTCTCGCGGCCACCGTATTTGTTCGGCACCCAGGCCCAGGGTTTGCGCGAGTAGTCGAGGTAGAGCATGGAGGCCACGGCATCCACGCGGAGGCCGTCGATGTGGAATTCATCGAGCCAGTAGAGGGCATTGGCGACGAGGAAGTTCTTCACTTCGGGGCGGCCATAATTGAAGATGAGCGTGCCCCAGTCCTGATGCTCGCCCTGGCGTGGGTCGGCGTGTTCGTAGAGAGCGCTGCCGTCGAATTTGGCCAAACCAAAGGCATCTTTCGGGAAGTGGCCGGGCACCCAGTCCAGCAGGACACCGATGCCTGCCTGATGGCAGCGGTCTACGAACTCGCGGAACTCATCGGGATTCCCAAAGCGGCTGGTGGCGGCGAAGTAACCGGTGACCTGATAGCCCCAGGAGCCATCGAAGGGGAACTCCGACACCGGCATGAGCTCGATGTGCGTGAAGTTCATGCTCTTCACATACGGGATGAGATCATCGGCGAGCTCGCGGTAGGATTTGGAGCGGTTCTTTTGCTCGGGGATGCGCTTCCATGAGCCGAGGTGGACCTCGTAGATGCTCATCGGTGTGTGGTAGAGATCGTTGATGGCGCGCTTTTGCATCCACTCATTGTCGCCCCAGGCATAGCGGTCGAGATTGAAGACAAGGCTGGCCGTCTGCGTGCCGTGCTGGCCGAAGAAGGCGAAGGGATCGCTCTTGATGTGCAGCCCGCCGTCCGCGCCGAGCAGCTCGAATTTGTAATGCGTCAGCTCCGTGATGCCAGGGATGAAAAGCTCCCAGACACCAGCTTCGATGCGGTTGCGCATGGGGTTCACGCGGCCATCCCATTGATTGAAATCACCCACCACGGACACACGTCGGGCATTCGGAGCCCAGACGGCGAACTGCACGCCACTGACGCCGCCGATGGTCTTCAAGTGAGCACCGAAGCAGTCCCAGAGCTTCCGGTGCGTGCCTTCGCGGAAGAAGTACATGTCCTGATCACCGAGGAAGGTGCCGAACGAATACGGGTCAGCCTGCCGGATGCTGCGACCACCATGGGTCTGGATCTCGATGTCGTAAGCCTGATCCAGGGCACCGACCGCGCCGACGAAGAAACCCTGATCATTCACCCGCTCCAACGGCCACTCGGCACTGCCATCGCGGGAGATGACCTTCACCGAATGGGCATTTGGCTGGAAGCTGCGGACGACGGTGCTGCCATCCGCCAGCCGGTGCCGCCCAAGAAATCCGAAAGGGTCGCCGTGGCGCGCTTCGAGGATGGCTTGGATCTCGGCGTTCGGTAGGGTGAGGTCGGTCATGTGGCTGGTCATTCGTTAGCGGTAAGTAGCAGAGGCTCAAGGCGTTCCTGGCAGATTTTGAGCATGTCAAACTTCTGCCGGAGGAGCCTCCGATGGCGCGTGGGTTGGTTATTATTAAGCCATCGCATGATCTGTGCCGAGATTTCTTTGGACTCCGCATCGATTTGGAAATAATGCCCCGACTCCCCGAGCACCTCGCCATGCACGGGCAGATTTGAGCAAAAAATGGGTAGTCGATGCGCCAGTGCTTCCAGCAGCGGCAGGCCGAAGCCTTCGCCCGTGCTGGGAAAGAAAAGCGCGTCGGCTATGGAGTAGAGGCTGCGGACATCGGCATCCCCCAGCGGACCTGTTTCACCGAGGAAAAGGACATGCTCAGCGAGATCGAGTTCATTCACGAGGTTCTTCAGTTCACGATGGTAAGCCAGGCCATCAGCTTGATGAGGATCGGGCGCACCCGTGATGATGTAGGTGGCATCGCAGCCATCTGAACGTAGGGAAGCCAGCACACGCAGCCCTAGCTCGATATTCTTTCGCCGAACGAGCCGCGTGGGATGCACGAGCACGAGATCACGCTCCCCCAGCGGCAGTGCTGCGATTCGCTGCGTCAAACCGAGCACGGAGGCCAGATCGATGCCGTTTGGGATAACGTGAATGCTTTCCAGCGGCAACCCGCTGGCTCTGGCGTAATCCGCCCGCCGCACTTCCGAGACAGCGACATGTAGCATCGGCGGCACGGGCTCTTGCCAGTTGAGGTGCGCGTAGGCTGGATTCACGGCAGCGACATCGTGGACCCAGTTGATCCAGCGGATCTCGGGATGTTCGGCAGCGAGTGCTTGCAGTTCCCGAGTCCATTCGAGATCGAAGGGCATCGTCATCACATTGTGGATGAGCACGGCGTCGTAGCTCGCGAAACGAAGCCCACTCGTCCTCGTCATCAGTTCCACCTCATGCCCTAGCGCCGTCATTGCCGCCGCTTGATCTCGAATCACGCGCTCCACGCCGCCGATGGTGGGCGGGAGGGTGTAGTGCAGAATTGCGAGGCGCATGACCGGACGATGTCGCAGAGAGATGAGTTTGCACTTGGAAAGCCGGACCGCTTTCTGCTATTCAGCTTATATGCCCGCACTCGCCCAGCTCGACCATTTGATCACCCTCCTGGACGATGAATCCCCTGTGGTACAGGAGGCGCTGCAGCGCGAGTTCACCAACATGAGGCGCGATCTGCCCGAGCGCCTGAAGCATCTGGACCGCCAGCTGACTCTCGATGAGGAGCGCCACGTCGGTCGTCTGCTGGAGCCTGCGCGCAAGGCCGAGCTCGAAGAGACCTGGATGCGCTGGCGCTGGCTGGACACCTCCCATGCGCAACTCGAAGAAGGCCTGGCCCAGATCTCCTCCTATTTGAATGGCTGGCGCACGCAGCCGGGTGATCTTGCCCAGCGCCTCGATGCCCTCGCCGAGGAGGCTTTCCGTGATGGTGGCCGCATGGATGCTCGTGAGCTGAGCGAGTGGCTCTTCGCCATGAAGGACGGAATCGTGCGCTTCCGTGGCAACAGCAAAGACTACTACTCTGCCCGCAACAGCAACCTCTTCTGGGTGCTGGAAACCGGCCTGGGTAATCCCATCAGCCTCTGCTGCCTCTACCGCTTGCTCGGCCAGCGCTTCGGGCTGGACATCCAGGGCTGTAACTTTCCCGGACACTTCCTCGCCCGTGTGGAGATGCTGGGTCGCAGTTGGCTGGTGGACTGCTTCAATCGTGGCCGCTTCATGCTGGCTGGCGATGTGGCCAAGCACCATCCTGCGGCGAACCCAGCCATCGAGGAGGTCATCCGTCAGCCAGCGACCGTGGATCAAACCCTCCTGCGCATCCTGCGAAACCTCGACGAAGCCTGCGAGCGCACGGACAACCTCCCCCTTCGGCAGACCATGCGTCGGCTGGCGGTGAAGTTGATGGAAGAGCAGTAACAGCCGCGCTTACTTCGCCAGCCTTGGATCAGAAATCACCTCTGCGGTCATCTGCTTGAGTCTGGCGGCCAGATCTGTATTTCCTTTCTTCACCGCATAATCTGAGAGTGTCATCGTCAGGGTGACCAGCTTCTCCTCGAAGCTTTTGATGCTTTGCTCCGAACCTGGGCGGGCACGGATCATGCCGATCATCCTGACGTGACCGTCGATTTTGCGCTTCAGGTAGCCCGCCAAGTCCCCGCTATATTTCTCGAAAAGCTCCAGCTCACCGGCATCCACGAGCGTGTCATCCATGTAGCGAAAGCATTTTTTGGCGAAGTCGGGCTGCTTCTCGGCCAGGGCCTTGAAAAGGGTCACTGACTTGGCTTCCTCCTTTAGCGTCCGATTGATCGAAACCACGTCGTGAAACAACTCCGGTGCCGCTTTACCATCCAGCGCTGCCTGAGTGCCCTGATCCCGCAAGTTGGTGAGAGATGCCAGGGCAGGAGGGTATTTGTCGCCGAGTTGCTTCCAGTAGCTGAGGGCAAAGGAGAGCCGAACGCCATACTGGGCCGACTCGACACTCAAGGCATTCGCATGATACCACTCATGCCGTTCCAGAGCTTTCTCGAATTCGCCTGCCCGGGCAAAGGCCTGGGCCTCCTTGAGCGCCTTTGTGGCTTCATCCTCGGCACAGGCGGGCATGGTAAGCATGGCGAAGGCAAAGGGCAGAATTAAGCGAAGTTTCATGACAAGCATGAAGATACCCACTTCGGCATAGAGATGTCACGCCCGAAGCCAGCTTCAGCCAAACAAACTCGTCAGCGGCTGCCCCTTGTCAGCGATGGTGAAGGGACGCTTCGTGGGGCTGAAGATGACCTGATCCAGCGGCAGACCGAGGGCGTAGCCGATGGTGGCGTTGAGGTCGGGGACGTTGACTTTGTTCTCGGTGACTTCGATGCCTTTGTCCGTCTTGCCGTAGATCTGGCCGCCTTTGATGCCGCCGCCCCAGAGCACGGAACTGAAGGCTTTCGGGTAATGGTCGCGGCCAGAGTTTTGGTTGATCTTTGGCGTGCGGCCAAACTCGGAGGTGAGGACGACGAGAGTATCATTCAGCAGGCCGCGACGGTCGAGATCACCGAGCAACGCACCGAGGGCTTGGTCGAGTTCACCGATCTTCTCGGGGAGGCGGGCGTAGATGTCCTGATGCATGTCCCAGCCACCGAGACTGACTTCCACAAAGCGGACGCCGTGCTCGACGAGTCGGCGGGCAAGCAGGCAGCCCTGGCCGAAGTTGCTGGTGCCGTATTCGGCCTGAGACTCAGAGGATTCCTGGCTGAGGTCAAAGGCGGCGAGATCGGCGCTCTTCATGACTTTGACGGCGTCTTTATAGACATCCGAGTAAGCACGCACGGCGCTGTGCTTGTAGGTTTCTTCAAAGCCTGCATTCAACTTCGCGGATAGGTTCAGGCGGTAGTCAAAATCACTCTCTCCGAGGTTGGCGAGACGCTTGCTGTGCTGAAGCCCGGTGCTGGGATTGTTTAGCACGAGGGGCTGGAAGGGAGCTTCGAAGAAGCCACCTCCAGGGTGCTTGCTGTCGCCGGAGATGACGACGGTGCCGGGCAGATCTGGGTGGCCCTTACCCTGGAATTTCTGGAGCCACGCGCCCATCGTGGGATGCCTTGTGGCACCGCGCATGGTGTAGCCGGTGTGCTGGAAGTAGTTTCCCTGCTCATGCGCGCCCTGGGTGCTGCTGAGGCTGTTGATGATCACTCCGTGATGCATGTGCTTTGCCACGGTGGGCAGGCCATCGCCGAGCTGAACTCCATCGGCGCTGGTCGGGATGCACTTCGTATCGCCCATGGTATCGGCCCCAGGCACAACGCCGAAGGTATCGAGGTGCGTCATGCCGCCAGACATGTACAAATAGATGACGTTGCGCGCCGTCGGCACCTGCTTGGCCTTCGAGCTGCCTTCAAAGGGAACAGCACCAGCTTTGCCACCCATCATGGGCAGCACGGAGACGCCGAGGCAGGTCTTGGCGATGCCGAGGACGAATTCACGGCGGGAAGGTTCGTCGGCTTTGATGAAGGTATTCATGACAAGTAGGCTTTCTTTACAGGGTTCGACGGGGCTTTACTGAATGAAAAGGAACTGGCTGCCGGTGAGCAGCGCGTGGGTGATGTCAGCGAGGGCTTTGTCGCCACGCTCACGGACGACGCTGTCGAGCACGGCGCGCTCGTTGTTTGTAGGGCGGCGGCTCAGCAGAGCTTCGTAGAGAAGCGTCACCTTTTGTTCAGGAGCTCCGGCTTTGGCGAGCTGCTGGTTCAGGAGGGAAAGCGGGCTGGTGATGGTCTCGACGAGAGGTCCATTGAGCAAAGTCAGTGCCTGTGGCACGGAGGCGTCGTCGCTGGAATTGTCGATCACCTCGCGGTCGCTCTGGCCGAAGGTGCGGAGGAAGTGGCCGGGGCGCGCGGGGCTGGGCAGCTCGGAGGCGCGGGCGGCGACCATGTTGTTGCTGGCAGCATTTTTGACGAGGTCTTTCCGCTGCTCCTTCGTCAGGTTGGCGAGTGCGGCTTTATCGATGGCGGGACGTTTCACCTCCGGCTTCTCGGGCTTGTAACCTCTGAGCAGGGCATTCGCGCGCTCGTCACCCATCAGGTTAGTGAGCAGGTCATCCGTGGCCTCACGGCGCAGTTTGTTCGCGGCATTGGCGAGCGCTTTGGCATCGGCTTTGGAGGCGGTCCCTTTTTCCTTTTCCTCCGCCATTTTGGCGCGGAGTTCGTCGAGCTTTTGATCGGCTGCCTTGCGCTGCTCCATGCCCACTTTGGCAGCGGCGAGGATGCCCTCGGGGCCCTTCTCCTTCATGGTGCCGAGGAACATCGCCAGATCGTCGAGATACTGGTGCAGGCGTTGGTTTTCATCATCGACCATGCCATCCAGATTCCCCTTCGTCAGAGTGATCACGCTGTCCCAGACCTGCTCGGCGCTCATGCGGCGGAGCATCGGGCCGGTGAAGTGGGAGGTCTCGCCCAGGGCGATCTCCTGGGTGCCCGCCGCGCGCTGGTAGGTGTCGGTGTTATAAAGCACGCGCATGAAGGATTTGAGCGAGTACTTCTTCTCGATCATGAGCTGCGTGAGGTAATCCATCAGGGCAGGATTGGAGGCCACCGTGGAGTCCGTCATCTCATCCACAGGCTCGATCAGGCCCAAGCCGAAAACCTTCTTCCACATGCGGTTCGCGATCACCGTGGTGAAGCGGGGATTCTCTGGGCTGGTCATCCAGTCGGCGAAGGCATGCACGCGGGTCTGGCCTTCCTTCGGCTTCGCGTCGTGACCAAACATGGCACGCGCCTCGATAGTCTGGCCGGGCTTGCCGTCCGTGTACTTGTAGTCGTCAGGCAGCTTCGGCAGCTTGCCATCGTTGTTCGTGATGGCGGTGTAGCGCAGCGGCTTCATCACATCACCGAGAGCTTGCTTGACCTCCCGCATGTCTTCGTTGCTGACGGACGCGGTCTTCTTCGCCTCTTCGCGCAGCTTGGCGATCTCTTCCGGGTGCTTCTTCATGTACTCGCGGCGCTCTTTGGGTGACAGGTTGGCCAGAGAAGCAGGCACCATCTTGCCAGGTGCCTGCGGGCGCTTTGGAAGCTTGATGTCAGTCACGCCATTGCCCTTCGTGTCCATGCCATAGGTAAAGGCGGCCATGCTGTAATAATCCATCTGCGTCCACTTATCGAAGGGGTGATTGTGGCATTGCGCGCAGACGATGCTCGTGCCCAGAAAGACCTGCACCGTGTAGGCGAGGTGATCGAGCTTGTTCTCGTCCCGCTGGTAAAAGCCGATGCTGCCGCTGTCCCAGGCACCGCCATCGGTCGTGAGCAGCTTCTTCACCATCTGATCGTAGGGCGTATTCGCCTTCAGCTCCTTCTTCATCCATTCCTCGTAGGCCTCGGCAGTGATGCGGCCCTTCGTGTTGTCCGTCAGGCGGAGCAAATCAGCCCAAAAGTTAAACATGTGGCTCGTGTAGCCATCGCTGGCCAGGAGCTTGTCGATCAGCTTCGCGCGCTTCTGCGGGTCATTCGAGCCGATAAACTCCTCCCGCTCCGCCACCGTCGGGATGCGCCCCGCGATGTCCAGATACAGGCGGCGCACCAGCACATCGTCCGTGGCTGGCGGATTCGCCTGAAGACCATTCTTCTGCCAGTCGGCAGCCAGCAGTTGGTCGATTTTGGCAGCTTCCGGCAAAGCGGCAGCGTGGGCGGCACAAGCCGTGAGAAGGAGAAAGGCAATCGTTTTCATGGCGCAGGGGGGGAGACAGGTCTAACCGCCCCTCAAACGACAAGATGCGCGCTATCTTCTACAAAATGTGAGAAAGTAGGTTTTCCGACAGGGCTGACGCATCAAAACAGAAGCGGCCAGTTGTCCGAATCTGCGCGCAGCCTTCTGACTCAACCTCTTTTTGTTTCTCAGTTGCAGTCTTTCGGAAAACGGACTCGGAAGTATCTTGTCATTCTTCTCATGCTCACCGCCGCCATCCAAGTCATTCAGAAGCTCCGTCATTCAGGTCATCAGGCTCTGCTCGCGGGTGGATGCGTGCGGGATCATCTGCTCGGGCGCGAGCCAAAGGATTTCGATATCGCCACCAGCGCCACGCCGGATCAGGTCATCGCCCTGTTCCCAGGAGCGCTCACCGTCGGAGCGCATTTCGGCGTCGTGATCGTGCGGCAGGGCGGAGAGCAGATCGAGGTGGCCACGTTCCGCACGGACGGCAGCTACAACGATGGACGCCACCCCGAAAGCGTCACTTTTTCCACCGCCGAGGAGGATGCGAGGCGCCGCGACTTCACCGTCAATGGCCTCTTTCGCGATCCAATCGAGGATCGCATCATCGACCATGTCGGCGGGCAGTCCGATCTGGAGAAGCGCGTGCTCCGCGCCATCGGTGATCCCGCACAACGCTTCGCGGAGGACAAGCTGCGCCTGCTGCGTGCCGTGCGCTTCGCCACCGTGCTCGGCTTTGAGATCGAGCCGGAAACCTGGCACGCCGTCATCGACTTCGCCCCGCAAATCCAGAGCGTGAGCGCCGAACGCATCCGCGATGAACTCATCAAGATCTTCCTGCACCCCAATCGCGTGCGCGGCTTTGACCTGCTGATTGACAGCGGTCTCATGGCGCAGGTGCTGCCGGAGATCCTCGTGCTGAAAGGCGTGGAGCAGCCCCCGCAGTGGCATCCTGAGGGAGATGTCTTCATCCATACACGGCTCATGCTCAGCCTGCTGCCCGAGCATGTGTCTCTGCCGCTCGTGCTCAGCGTCCTGCTGCATGACATCGCCAAGCCCGCCACCTTCACCGTGGATGAAACGGGCCGCATCCGCTTCAATGGTCACGACAAACTCGGTGCCGAGATGACAGGTGACATTCTCCGCCGCCTGAAGTTTCCGAACGATGTCATCGAGCCCGCGCAGGTGGCGGTGGAGCATCACATGGTCTTCAAGGACGTGAAGAAGATGAAAAAGAGCACCCTGAAGCGCATGATGTCCCGCCCCACCTGGGCAGACGAGCTGGCGCTGCATCGGGTCGATTGCCTCGGCTCAAACGGCCTGCTGGACAACTATGAGTTCATGCAGGCCAAGGCAGCCGAGTTCTCCACTGAGCCACTCATTCCGAAGCCACTGCTCAACGGGCGTGACCTCATTTCCCTCGGCTGGCAGCCCGGCCCCATACTCGGCCAGATCCTCACAAAAGTGCAGGACGCCCAGCTCGAAGGTGTGATCACAACACGCGAGGAAGCACTGGCTTGGCTGAAGGCCCAAGGCGAGCGCGCGTAGCGGTTAGAAGCGTCGATTTTACTTCATCATGAACTCTTCCCATCCCAAACGCACCGTCATCGTCGGTGCCAGTGACAAACCAGACCGCTACTCCCACATGGCGCAGCTTCTCCTGCGCGAGCACGGCCATGAAGTCGTGCCTGTTCATCCGAAGCTGCCCAGCATCGCGGGTGTTCCCGTCGTGGCAGATCTTTCTCAGATCTCCGGCCCGGTGGACACAGTGACCATGTATGTCGGCGCAGCCATCTCCAGCGGCCTTGCTGACAAACTCATCGCTCTGAAACCACGACGCGTGATCTTCAATCCGGGCGCTGAGAATCCCGAACTGGCCGCCAAACTTGAAGCTTCAGGAGTCATGGTAGAGGAAGCATGCACGCTCGTCCTGCTGCGCACGGGGCAGTATTAACAGGGCCGCCAGTCGAAGAACCTGCCCCGCAAGGCCGTTGATGATTCATCATCATGCGCCCGCTTCTTTTCTGCCTTCTCGCTTCGTCTTTATCCGCCGCCGACTGGCCCACCTATCGTGGCGATGCTGCGCGCAGCGGTTACTCGGCGGAGACGATTCCGAATCAGCTTCGGCAGCGCTGGGAGTTTCGGCTGCCTGCGGCTCCGAGGCCAGCGTGGCCGACTTCGGAGCGCATGGAGTATGATCTGGCGTTTCAGCCGATCATCGTCGGTGATCTCGTGCTCTTTGGCAGCTCGGCGGATGATCAGGTGTATGCGCTGGATGCAAAAACGGGCTCCGTGCGCTGGCGCTTCTTCACAGGTGGGCCGGTGCGTTTTGCGCCGACGGCCTGGAAGGATCGCGTGTTTGTGGCGAGCGATGATGGGCATCTCTATGCGCTCGCGTTGAACGATGGGAAGATGCTTTGGAAACATCGCGGCGGGCCGGGAGCGCAGCAGGTGCTCGGCAATGAGCGGATGATCTCACACTGGCCCGCGCGAGGCGGTCCGGTGGTGTCGGAGGACAAGGTGTATTACTCCGCAGGCATCTGGCCGAGCGATGGCGTGTTTCTCCATGCGCTGGATGCGGCGACGGGTGCTCCGGTTTGGCAAAACAGCGAATCAGGCGGTCTTTTCATGGCTCAGCCCCACGGCGGAGCGGAAGCGGTGAGCGGCGTGGCACCGCAGGGTTATCTGCTGGCCACCGACACGGCTTTGATCGTGCCCACAGGCCGCGCGGTGCCAGCGGTGTTCGAGCGTGGCGACGGCAAACTGCGCTACTACCATCTGCAAAAGAACCAGCAGCGCGGCGGCACACGAGCCGTACTCACGGAGTCGAGCTTTCTCAATGCGGGCTGCCTTTTCGATGTGAAGACGGGCGACATGACCTCGCAGCTCGGCATGGGCTCGGCGGTGGCGATTCCGGGCGGCGTGGTACGTGCGGAGGGTCGCTCGCTGGCGACGTATCGTTGGAAGGATGTGGAAAAGATCGACCGCAAAGGCACGGCTTCGATGGTGCGCTCACTGGTGCAGGACAAGCTCACGCCACTCGAAAAAGAAGTGCTCGAATTTATCGTCACCGGTCCCGAGGCCGTGATCGGCTTCGACGGACAAATCAGCGCCATCGACTACAACGGCCAGCGCACGGAATGGTGGAAGCAAAAGGTCGAAGGCCGCGTGCTCGGCCTAGCAGCGGGTAATGGCCGAGTCGTCGCCACCACGGACAAAGGCATCGTCTATCTCTTCGATGGCGATCCCGCACCGTTGCCTGTTTCAGCGCCGATTGCCGAAGTAAAGCCGCTCGATGCCGCCGTGATGGCCGAGGCGAAAGCCATCCTTGATGCCGCGAAGATCACCGAAGGTTACGCAGCAGTGTTCGGAGCTGGTCATGCCGACTTCGCACTCGCTTTGGCGCGTCAGTCGGATCTTCAAATCGTTGCCATCGAGAGTGATGAAGCCATTGCGCAAGCCGCGAGACTACGAATCGCCAACGCAGGTCTCTATGGCACGCGAGTGTCCATACATGTGGGCTCGTTGGATGCCACGAACTACCCGAAGCAGTTCGCCAACCTCGTCATAGCTCCGAAAGAGGTCACGCCTGCGATTCAAAAGGAGATGGAGCGTCTGCGCCGGCCCTACAGCGGCCTCATTTGCCATCGCGACAGTTTGAAGCTCGAACGCGCCAGCGCCCCAGCGGGTGCCGGAAGCTGGACACATCAGAACGGCAGCGCTGCGAACACGCTCTGCTCCGATGACGAACTCGTGAAGGGCAAGCTCTCCATGTTTTGGTTCCGCGATGTCGAGTTCGAGGTCGCCAACCGCCACGGGCAAGGCCCCGCGCCACTCATTTCGCAGGGTTACATGGTCACCAGCGGCGTGCATGGTCTCTGCTGCCTCGATGCCTACAACGGGCGCAAGCTGTGGGAGTTCGACGTGAAGAACCTGCTCATCGACTTCGACGGCATCCATCACGATGTCGGCATCGGCGACACCGGCGGGCCGTTCTGCATCGGCGGCGACTCCGTCTATATCAAAAGCGGTCCGCGCTGCCTGCGCATCGATCTCGCCACTGGCAAGCTCGTGCGCGAATTCGCCACGCCCGTCGCTGCCGATGCCGCGAATCGCAACTGGGGCTACCTCGCCTTTGAAAACGGCATGCTCTTTGGCTCCGTCGAAAACGCCGCGCACAACGTCAGCCCGCGCTACCAGCTCACGAACCTGCGCACCGAGTCCGTGCTGCTCTTCGCCATGGACCCCGCCACTGGCGTGATGAAATGGAAACACGAACCCAAGGGCTCCATCCGCCACAACAGCGTCGCCATCGCCGGAGAGCGCGTCTATTTGATCGACCGCCCCATCGTCGAAGCGGACCGCGTCACGAACCCACGCCGCGATGGCAAATCCGCGCCTAAACTCACTCACAGCCAGGTGCCCGCAGGCACGCTGCTCGCGCTCGACTCCGCCACCGGCAAAGTCCTGTGGGAAAACCAAGACGACATTTGGGGCACGCAGGTCGCCGTCAGTGCGAAGCACGGCGTGCTGCTCATGAACTACAAAGCGGTGCGGCATAACTTCTTCGAACTGCCCTCCGAGGTCGGCGGACGCCTCGCGGGCTTCGACATCGCCACCGGGAAGCGTTTGTGGGATCAGGACGGCAAGTATCAAACCCGCCCGCTCATCAACGACGCCACCATCTATTCTCAAGGCGGCGCGTGGGATCTCAAAACCGGCTCGCCCGTCGAGTTCGAGCTAAAGCGCTCCTATGGTTGCGGCCAGATCGCCGCCAGCAAGAACCTCATGCTCTTCCGCAGCGCCACGCTCGGCTACGTCGATCTCACCCGCAGCGCCGGCACCGAAAACTACGGCGGCATCCGCCCCAGTTGCTGGATCAACGCCATCCCCGCCTCCGGCCTCGTCCTCGTGCCTGACGGCTCCGCGAAATGCCATTGCAGCTAC
Organism: Prosthecobacter sp.; assembly: GCF_044378005.1. Lineage (GTDB taxonomy): Bacteria > Verrucomicrobiota > Verrucomicrobiia > Verrucomicrobiales > Verrucomicrobiaceae > Prosthecobacter. The sequence goes on along the minus strand of NZ_JBILYB010000057.1, from coordinate 23,772 downwards.
CAGATGCGCGCCTGGTTTGCGCTTCAGGGGGAGTGACCGTGTTGCTTAAATTTCAACTCAGTTTGGGAACAAGAATTTGGCATACTCCTCCTTCACATTGGCCCGATAGTTTTCCAAAAACTCGGGGTTTTGAGATGCCACTGATTCATCTGTAATAGCACGAAAGAGCAGAGCTTTAACAGCCTCTCGCGAATCTCCTGTTGTATCTTCGAGCAATGACCGGAAAAATGGCACGCGCTCCGATGGACTGGTTAACCAGTACAGAAGTTGGAAGCAGTCACCGCGAATCATACTCCCGGAATTCTCTGACATGGCGATTTGAAGTACTTCTTCGACATTGGCAGTCGCAAGGCATTTTTGCTGTATCAGCAAGTATTCGATCACATTCTTGGCCGTCGAGAGCTGCTCGATTAAAGATAATGCGTTCATTTTAGTAAGTCAGGGATTTGGACTTGAGAGATTACTTTCGCTCCTGTTCCGGCACATCCCCAATCTTCAAACCCTCACGAATGATCTCGATGCCACTGAGGATTGTTTCGCCTTCGAGGGCGGTGAGCTTCACGGTGAGGGTGCCGTCGGTGACTTGAACGTTGGGAATTGTTTCCGTCGTGGCGATCAGTTTGGCGGGCAGAGCGAACTTGGTGAGCGCGGGTTTGTCTTGAATGGCAATGTCGAAGACGTGCTTGGCATCGTCGGGTGAGGCGAAGGTGAGGCGCACGGTGTAGGTGCCGGATTTGAGGCCGGAGATCGTCGTGGAACGCAGGGCTTTGACGCCGCTGGCGGCGACCCAGGGCCAGCCTTGGCCGCCGTTCATCCAGATGGAGTGATGGTAGTAGAACTCGGGCTTCTCAGGCTCAGTGCGCACCTGGATTTCAGGCGCGGGACCGCCGACGCTCGGGTAATCGAGCCACAGGGTGCCATCGCGCGTCTTGCGGTCTCCGGGAGCACCGAAGTTGATGCCGAGGCGCTCGATCTTGCCGTTCAGTGAGGCGGCAGGCACCGCGCCCCAGGTGGCCCATTGCTCGAAGGTCTCCGGCATGGAGTAAAGCGCGAGCGCCATGGGCAGTGGGTAGCTGCAGGTGCAGCCTTCGTAGAAATAGGGGACGTTCAGGATGCCGCCGGCGGGCACGATGCTGTTCGTGCAGCCGCTGCGTGGACCGCTGATGTGGACGGTGCCGCTTTCGACCTGCTTGTCGTAAAACGCGGCGGTGCCGCTGCGAAAAGTGAAGATGTTGCCGTAATCGAAGCCGCCGTCGCAGCCATAGCTCTTCGGGAAGACGCGTGGCTCCTGCTCGCCGGTGAGCGGATTGGTGCGCAGGCCTGATTTGGGCTGATCCGGCGACCAGTCATTCTTTTGCGTCGGCGGGCGATACTGCGCGGGCTGGATGCTCTGCATGTCCACAGTGCCAAACTTGGCGCGAAGCTCAGGCGCTTCATATTCATCGAGCACGCGACCGGTGTAGATGTCGCTGAACACGGGGGCGAGCAGCTTGTAATCGACCTTGCCTTTGCGGTTCGTGGCATCGAGCCAGTCCTTGTCGGCGGTGATCATGACGCCATCGACGACCTTCGGCTGCGGCGCGCGCTTGAAGTTGCTCAGCGCATCATCAAACCACAACACGCCCAGTGGTGCCTGCACGAGCGGGTCTTCACTGGTTTTCCAGTCGGCGAGGTAGTTCGTGCTGCCAGTCAGAGCGCCGCGCGTTTGCAGCAGTTTGCCATCCAGACTGACCAACTTGCCGCCGAGAGGTCGCAGAGTATCGCCAAGTGGCTCAGGGCCGATCACGCGATTCGCGAAGTAGTGCGGCAGTTCTGACTTCGTCGGCAAAACGGCCACGCGTTCGCCATACAAGGCTGTTTTTGAGAGACGCGATTTCAGCGCGGCATCGTCGCTCAGCACGATGAGATGAAACTGGCTCAGGGTGAGCAACGACTCGATGAAGCCAGGTTTACCTGCGTCGGTAAGCAGAGCATAGCCGCGATCAGTTCCGGCAGCTTGGATGATGGTCTTGGCGAGTTCTTCATCAGCCTTCTCAATGACGATCTCGCGCTTCCAGTGCTTGGCTTCGCCTTTGGCGGAGCCGTGGGCTTTAAGGATGCCATCGACCGTGACGACGAAGACTTTGTCATCAGCTGCGACGACGCTGTGAGCGTTGGGGAAGGTGTCGAAAGACACTGCTTTGTCAGCGGCGAGGAGCGAGCGCTGAATGCCGGTGGAGCCCTCGGCGCGGGGTTTGTCTTCGTGGCGCTTCACGTTGACAGCTTCATCGAAAAGCAGGCCGCGACGTTTGAGTTTGGCGGCTTGTTTTTCATCGGGTGTGGAGGCGAACCAACCGCCGGTGAGTCTGCCTGCGGAGGGAAGCTCGAACTCTTTGAGCGCACCGGTTTTGAGATCGAGTCGGGCGGGATAGGCATTGCTACACGGCACCACGAGGTCATCGCCGTCGATGAGCAGATAGCCCTGCGGTGCAAGTCCGCCCATGGCCTCGGTTTGATGCGGATGGATGCCGTAGAGGTAGGAGCAGCGGTCATTGCACCAGATCTGCTCGCCCGTCGCAGCGTCCCAGCAGAACACGAATGTGCCCTCCAGCGGCCAGACACCGGCGGCGAAATAGACGCGGCCGTCTTTGGCGACTGGGCCGCCACGCACAGGCCACACGGAGATGAGACGCTGATTGCCGAGCAGCATGCGATTGGATGGAACGGCGCGCTTTGACCAAACCTCCGAGCCATCGGCGAGCTTCACACTGCGCATCACACCATCGTCGGAACCGAAGAGGACGAGATCGCCGAAAATGACCGGCGCAAAGCGAACGGGGCCGGTTGCCAGTGCTCGCCAGACTTCCGCGCCTGTGTCGGTGTCGAAGGCGATGAGGCAATCTTCCCGCGAACTGCCGACGATGAGCTTTTTCCCGGCGACGACAGGCTCGTAGCTGCGATCAAACTGAAGACGTGTCTCTTTGAAGGCTGGACGCAGTGGCGGCAGCTCGCGCGACCAGAGGAGATCGAGTTTCTCCGGCATGGCCTGCGTGGTTGAGGCTGTGCGGCCAGCATCATGACGCCACATCGGCCAGTCGGCGGCGGGGAGGGCTGTGGCACAGAGGAGGAAAAGGATGGCGCGAATCATGAGCTAGTGAGATTACGAGTTCATCAGCCCAAAGCTTCAGCGAAGCTTTTCTCGCAGGGCTTACGCATCAAATCGGCACCTGATGGTATGTCACAGCCTGAACGACAGGATTTACATGATTCACAGGATGAACAGGATTTTTTCAGACCTGTTAATCCTGCCAATCTTGTTAATCCTGTAGTGTTGGCCTCTTCTGATTCGATGTACCCCGCTTTTCTCGCGGCGGCAGGTGATTGACCTCCTCCCCAGACTCGCCAGCATCGGCTCATGTCCGATTCCGCCGACACGCCCGCCTTTCACGCCGCAGATTTCGAATTCGCCCAGGATCTCCTGGATGGTGACAAGGTCGCGTGGCAGCGCTTCGAGTCCGAGCTGAAACCCGCCATCGCGCGCAAACTCTCCGGGCTCGGTGCCACGGATGCAGATGCGGATGAAGTGCTCGGCATCGTCATGGAGAAGCTCTGGGCGCACAAAAAACTCGCTGCTTACACCGGTGCCGGGCCGCTGAGTGGTTTCGTGCGCACGATGGCGGCGAATGCCTGGCTCGAATACCTGCGCAAACATCGCCGCATGGTTCCTGCCACGAACCTCGCCGACGACGAAGGCGACGATGACCCGATGGATCGTCTTGCCCGCGATGAAGCCGAGGCCCCGCAGGAGACACCGCTCGCGCAGTTGCTGCGGGATGCGCTCATCTACTCGCTCACCCAGGTCGATGCCGAGGCTCTGCTCGTCATGCGCCTGTCCTTGCTTCAAGACGTGAAGCAGCGCGATCTCTGCCTCCTCTGGGGCGGCTGCCACGAGGGCACGATCTCGCGCAAAAAAGCCGAAGCTCTGGAGCAGATCCGCGATGAGACCCTGGCCTATCTCCAAGAGCGCGAGCCCACCCTGCAAATCTCCTGGCAGGATCTCATGGAAGCCTGCGGCGAAGGTGCCGATGCCATCCTCGGCCCCTCCATTTGAAAAAAGTTTCACCTTTCTGCGCAAGTTCCCACCGCTCCGAGCATCTGCCGTCTGTAAACCCCACGACTAACATGAGCACCGACCCCGATTTCAACATCCTCACCAGCTTCCTCCGCCGCATGATGCCCGACGTGGAGGGCCACGACATCGGAGATCCCCCCGATGCCATCCGCACCCGTCTCGACACCTTTGCCGCTGGCAAAGCCGACGCCAAAGAGCGCGCCTCCCTCTCCCAGCTTCTCAAAGAGCACCCCGAATACATTGGGTATCTCGGGAGAGCGATCCGAGGACGGGCGGTGTGATCATGCTTGAGCCAGCTCACGCATCATCTCTTTCGCACTCTCCACGCTGAGGTCGGGCCTGATCGAAAGCAATCGTGCGAGCCACGCCGTGACTCTCGGCGCAGCGAAGCTGCTGCCGGTGACGACTTTCCAGCCGCCTTGCCAGGGGACTTTGACGTTCAGGCCGTGGGCGAGGAACTCGACCATGCTTCCGGGGCGGTGGCTCCAGACTTCGGGCGGCATTTCGGCGAGGTTCACGGTGAGGACGGTGGGGAACCAGCCGGGCCATTCGCGCTGATTCGCATCTTCATTGCTGCATGCGGCGACGATGTGGGCGCGGCGGAGGTAGGCTTCATCAGTCCACTCTTTGTAGGGCATGACGAAGCGGGCTTCGCCCGGGCTGCCGAAGCTGCAATTCAGGATGTGATAACCACGCTGCACGGCGAGACGTGCAGCCTCCCAGATGATGGTGGTGCGGCCACGCAAGTCGGCATCGAGCACGCGGAAGCTGCCGATCTCGGCGTCGGGTGCGATGCTGCGGATGATCCAAGCGATGGCAGTGCCGTGGCCGATGACATCGCCGCTTGTGTCCACGGCTTTGAGAAAAGGGCCGTCGCGCTCGAAGGCGATGTCGTCCGCGAGTTTGAGGCCATCCAGCGCGGGATGCGTGGTGTCGATGCCGGAGTCGAGCACGGCGATGCGGACGCCTTTGCCGGTGAGGTGTTGGAGGTCGGCGCGAGTCATGATTTACTCCTCGATGCCGAGAACCCAGGCGGTGAGACGATGCTCGATCAAGCGGCCCACAGCTCCGGCGGTGGTCTCCATGGCGCTGAGATCGGCCAAACCAAAAGCGGCAGGCGGTGTGAAGCCAGCGGGGAATTCATCGCACGATTCCGGCACTCGTTTGAGATCGGGCAGGTCGCTCAAGCGAATGAGCCGAACCGCTGTGATGACACCGCGAGCGGCGCCACCAAAGACGAGTGGCACGGCGAGCATGGCCCAGGTGAGCACGCCGAGCTGGTGATCGAGCTCGCGATGCTGGCGCTGATTGAAGCAGACTTCCGCCTCACAGGCTGCGATGCCGCTGGTGAAGACGAAGCCGCTTATGCCCTGCGTGACGGGAAGTTTGAAGCTGCCGACGAAGCGTGCGGCATCGGGTCCGTTGTTCCAGATCGGCAGCAGCGCCTGCCCATCATCCACAGCGAGCCAGAGGCTGCCTTCATCAGCGCCGATGCTTTTTAAAACAGTATCGGTGATCCGGGCAGGCAGGCCATCAATCAAAGCGGAGGCTTTTTCCTTCAGGCAATGGGCGGCGAACTGCTCCCGACGCGCGGCTAGTTGGTCGGCCAACGGAGAGAGTTCGGGATCGCCAAAAGAGGTAAACGGAGCGGGCATGGCACACTCCTAGCACGCGCCTTTCTGAACGCCAAGCTTGGCAAACAGCGGCTTTCCCGCTTCATTCGAGATCTATGCGCTTCTTCACCCTGATCAGTTTTCTACTTCTCACCCTCTGCCAGTCGGCGCTGGCTGACGGAAGCGTGTCCGGCGTTGTGGTCCTGGATTCCCAACGCCCGCCGGATGTTCCCGCTGGCTATCGCCCGCTCACGGTGAAGCCCATCCAGGCGGAGGACCCGACGCCTGCCATCGTTTGGCTGGAGCAAAAGGGCATGGCCTACCCGAAATTACGCACGGGCAAAACGCTCACGATTTCCCAACGTGGCTATCAATTTCGTCCGCCGGTGCTGGCGGTGCAAACGGGCACGTCGGTAATCTTCCCGAACTTGGATGATGAGTTTCATCATGTCTTCTCTTACTCGAAGCCGCATCCCTTTGATCTCGGTCGCTTCCGGCAGGGCGAGACACCGGGCAGCCGAGTGCTCGACAAGCCCGGCCTCATCAAAATCTACTGTGAGATCCACAAGCACATGCGCTGCCGCCTGCTCGTGCTGGACACGCCTTGGTTCGCGCTGACAGACACGCGGGGCAGCTTCAAGATCACTGGCATCCCGCCGGGGGAGTATGAGATCAAAGCTCTGCTTCCTTCAGAGAAGCAGGTGAAATCCAAGGTCGTGGTGAGCGATGGCAAAACAGTGCAGGTGCAGCTCTCCCGATAAATCATGACCTTCCGCACGCGATTGCAGCAGGCCATCATCGGGCTCGTGGCGGCGGCCACGGGTGCCAGCCTGTTCATCGCGCAGCGTCAGAATGATGCCTCCCATCGTGGGATGCTGGCCCAGCTCTTCGAGCAGCAGTTTTCCAGCTTTCGTCGTGATCAGCAGCGTGACATCGAGCTGACGGAGAAAAACGTGCGCCGGTTGTCCGAGTCCGTGCGCTTGTTTGCGGCTTTGGAGGCTGGATTCGAGGGCTCGTATCAGGTCGCGAAGGATGAGCTTCGGCTGGATGACTTCGACTTTTTCAGGCTGCTGGGTTCGGATGGCGAGTTGATCGATCCGCCGGCGGGCAGTCGGGCGGATGCGGGGCTCTTTGCGCCTTTCATTCAGGAGAGGCTGAAGCAGCAATTGGCTCCGGCCAAACCTCAGGAGAGCACCTCGGCGGGCTACATCACGATTCAGCATGACGACTCCGAGCCTGCGCGGATCTACCGCGTTCTCTCGGCACCGATTCGGAACTTCGAGACCACTGTCGGTGCCTTGGTGTTCGGGCAGCAAATGCAGGACTTTGAGAAAGCAGCGGATGCGAAGCTCGAACTGGAGCGTGGGATGCAAGCCATGTGGCTCGACGGGAAGCTCATCGGCTCAACTTTTCCATCCGAAATCACGGCGGATATGGAAAGTGAGCTGGGTGCCAGCATCGGCGCGGAAAGGCCGCTGAACGTGGGACGAATGCTGAGAATTGGGAGCGTTGGCTACCGCTACATGGCGCATTGCCTGAATCCAAATTCACCGTTCCCGCCTGCCTATTATGTGTCCATCGTTTCGCTGGCTGGCTTTGAATTCCAGCAGCGGACGTTGATCTTTAAAATCGTCGCACTTGGCTTGGTCGCCATCCTGCTTGCTTCGTTCGTGGGCTTTATCTTTGCGAAGCAGATCACGCAGCCGATCCGCAGTCTTGTGAGTGCCACGCATGACATCCAGCAGGGGAATTTTCAGCCTGCGATCACTCCCGGCCCCACGCAGGAGATGCAGCATCTGGCGGATGCGTTTCAAGACATGGCCGCCGGACTGGCGCTGAAGGATCGCTACCACTCCGTGCTCAGCATGGTGGCGGATCAGCGCGTGGCGGAGCAGCTCATGGCGGGGAAGATTCCCCTCGGTGGCGAACTGCGCGATGTGACGATCATCTTCTGCGACATCCGTGGCTACACGGCGCTGAGCGCCGGGCGAGATCCGCGCGAGGTGATCGAGCTGCTGAACAAGCACATGTCCGCCCTGACGCGGGTCGTGTATCGCCATCACGGCGTGATCAATCAGTTCGCCGGAGATGCCATCATGATCCTCTTCGGCGCACCGATGGACAACCCGACCCACGCCGCTGATGCCGTGCTTTGTGCGCAAGAGATGCTAGCGGAGCGTGAGCGGCTGAATGAGCTGACACATGAGCCGCTCGGCATCGGCTTTGGCATCGCCACGGGCAAGGTGGTGGCGGGTTGTCTCGGCGCGGAGAATCGCGCCGACTACACCGCCGTGGGAGATCGAGTGAATTTGGCGGCCCGCCTGTGCAGTGTGGCGGCGGCGGGCGAGATCGTGATTGATGATCAAACTCGTGCCGCTTTGCCTGAAAGCACTCCATCGACTCCGACAGAACCTCTCAAGCTCAAGGGTTTTAGTGATCCCATCATCGCTCACCTTCTCATGCCATGACACGCATCCTCCTCTTCTTTCTTCTGATCTCTTCGTTGCAAGCTCAGAGTGTACTGGAGTCGCTCGACGATGCTTTGACGCTCAGCAATGCCGATGGTGAATGGCGTGCGGATGTGTCCGGCTTGCTCGATTTGGAAGCCTACATGCCTGAGGAGCAGGCGCTGGGGCTGGTGGAGACAGATGACGAGGTGTTTTTCAATCCCAGGCTCACGCTGCTGTTTGATTTCCAGATGACGCAGCGCTGGCGGGCGCATGTGCAGATGCGCACAGATCGCGGCTTTGATCCAGGCTTTGCCGTGGATGGCGAGACGCGAATGGATGAGTATTTCATCGAGTGGCGGCCGCTGGACAGCGATGTGCTGAACATTCGCGCTGGCAAGTTTGCCACCGCCTTCGGCGCCTGGACGCCGCGCCGCTTGTCATGGGATAATCCCTTTGTCACCGCGCCTGCGGCTTACAGTGACATGCTGCCGATCACGGACAGCATGGCGGCTCCGCTGGCAGGTTTTGCAGGGCGCCGCAACATGCCGGAGAATCGCCAGACCTGGGTGCCGATCCTCTGGGGGCCGTCTTATGCTTCTGGCGTCTCGATCTTTGGCCGCACGGAGCATCTGGACTATGCGCTGGAGGTGAAAAACGCCTCCATCTCGTCACGACCAGACGCCTGGGATGCGGTGGAGAATGGCTGGGACTCGACGACCTACACAGGCCGCCTCGGCTGGCGGCCTGCGCCGGAGTGGAACTTCGGCACCTCCTTCAGCCACGGGCCTTACCTGCTCGAAGAATCACAGCTCACCCTGCCTGCCGGGCGCAGCTATCGCGACTACGATCAGACGACCTTCGGTATCGATGCGGGCTACTCGCACGGGCACTGGCAGCTCTGGACGGAGCTGATGACGAGCCGCTTTGAGGTGCCCAACGTGGGCGGAGTTCGCGTCCTCAGCGGCTTCATCGAGGCTAGGCGCAAACTTGGTGCTTTGACTTGGCTGGCAGCCCGCTGGAATCAGAGCTGGTTCGGAGACATCCCAGGAACGAGTCGTGAATGGGACCGCGACGGCTGGCGTCTCGACCTCGCCCTGGGACATCGTTTGAGCCGAAACATGCAGGCGAAGCTGCAATACAGCCTCGCCGAGCGGACGGGGCAGGATCAGGAAGGCGATCACATGCTGGCTGCACAGGTGACGGTGAGGTTTTGAGGGGAGGTGGAGAAAAAGTTTGGGAATCTGCGCAAGTCTCGGCGGCGACCTGCATCTGCGGTGTGAAGGGCGGCCCAAGTCCGCCCGCCGAATCTCAGCAAACACACCACTGCCATGAACTCCGAAACTCAAAACAACGTCCATACCACCGCCCTCCTCCCCATGCTGCTTCTGGCCATCTGGTTTCTCTGCCAGTCCTCCGCCAGCGCTTCTAGCATGAATGTCACGGGTCCTGGCGACCGCAATTCACGGCTGCCCAGCTTTCTGACCTACGCCCCTGCACTCGCCCCCGTGGGAGAGACTGTGCTGGTGAATATCCTACCCTCGAGAAACAGCAACCCGGTGGCGGTCGTTTCGATCGAATTCCCCACGGCGGGTGGCGGTGTCATCTCCACCCCTCTGACCCAGGAAACCCCCGAGCTGATGTCCTTCCGCGTCCCCGCTGGAGCGATCACTGGTAAGCCCGTGCTCATCGGGACGGATGGTAGCAGGCGGAATGAGCAGCCCGAGTTTCGTGTCGTGGCTTTCGGTCTTCGGCCTCGTGGTTTCACGGTCGTCAACCGCACTCAATACACCATGGGCAGTGTCAAAGATGGCACGACGGAACTCCTTCCGGCCAATGTCGTCGGCATTTCGCCAGGTTCTGCCCGCTTCTTCACGATGACTCTGAGCAACACCCGTGCCCGCACGATCGACCTTTCGCTGATCAGGTTTCCCCTGTCGGGTGGACGCCAGGCAGTGATGAACCTCCGTGAAGAAGTGATCCTGCCCCGTCAGCCAGGGGTGACTCTAACAGCTCAGACTCGTGTGGTTCTTTCTGTGGAGCGTCTCACGGTCGCTGAAGTTCTGGGTGCTGTGAATGGGAACTCCGAGTGGAAGATCATCCATCGCGGCCTCCAGCGCAGCATGACGGTCAGCCCAGAGGGCCGCGTGACCTTGGTGCAGCAGCCACAGTTTGTCGGCCAGCAGCCGATCAGCTCCTCCTTCACTCTCGAAGAGGTTTCCTGGCCGGAGAATGCCGAGAGCGTGCAGTTCGCGCTGCGCAATGGCACCGGTCGTGTGGGTGAGATCCTGCTGCTGAGCGCTCCCTTTGACGCTTTCTCAGCGAACCGCCTCGGCAGCTTCAGGAACACTGACATTCCATTTTTTGTTCCTGGTGGTGAGCCCGAAGATTACGTCGCTGATGCCGTGCCGATGTTTGTGCGCCGCATTCGCTGAGAAGTCTGACTTTTGCCCCTTCCGACCTGCCCGGTTCATCACTGGGCAGGTTGTTTGTTTTGTGAGACAAACGCCAGTGCCTGCGTTCGTCTGCATCATGCGCCTCCTCCTCGCTCTGCTTCTCACGGTCCGACTTGCCTCGGCTGCGCCCAATGTGGTGTTCATCATCAGCGATGACCAGGGCTACCCGGACCTCGGCTGCATCGGCAACAAGCCGCTGATCACGCCGAATCTCGACAAGCTCGCGGCGGAGGGCGTGCGCGGGACGAGCTTTTATGTCACCTGGCCGGCTTGCACGCCCTCGCGCGGCAGTGTGCTGACCGGTCGCTACCCGCAGCGGAATGGACTCTACGACATGGTGCGCAATGACATGGTGAACTTCGGGCATCGTTTCACCGCTGAGGAGTATGCCGTGTCACCCGAGATGACGCTCGGACTCGATGTTCGCGAGGTCACGATCGGCGACATGCTCAAGAAGGCGGGCTATGCCACCGGCTGCGTCGGCAAGTGGGACATGGGGCAGGCAAAGCGCTATCTGCCGCTGCAGCGCGGGTTCGATTTCTTCTACGGCCATGGGAACAACGGCATCGATTACTACACGCACGAGCGCTACGGCGTGCCGTCGATGTTTCGCGGCAATGCCCGTACGGAGGAGGACAAGGGAGCCTACGTCACGGATGTCTTCCGCCGTGAGTCGCTGGCTTTCATGAACCAGCATCTGGGGAAGAAACCCTTCTTCCTCTATCTCGCCTTCAATGCGCCGCATGGAGCCTCGACCTTTGGCGATGGCACCGAGCTGGGTGAGAAAAAGAAAACCGAGGGCGTGCAAGCACCCGAGAAGTATGTCGCCATGTATCGTGGCAAGGTGGAGGACGAGCGCCTCGCTCGTTATTGCGGTGCCGTGACCTGCATGGACGAGGCCATTGGCGCGCTCATGGACGCGGTGGAAAAGGCGGGGCAGACGGACAACACGATCTTCCTTTTCATGTCTGACAACGGTGGCAGCGGCAACGGCGGCAACGCACCGCTCAAAGGCAGCAAAAGCACCATGTGGGAGGGCGGCCTGCGCGTGCCCTTCATCATGCGCTGGCCTGGCAAGCTGCCTGCTGGCAAAGTCACCGATGAGTTCCTGACCAGCCTCGAACTCGTGCCAACGCTGCTCGCCGCCACCGGAGCCAAAGCACCCGATGGCGTGAAGCTGGACGGCTTCGACATGCTGCCCGTCCTGCAAGGCGAGGCGAAGTCCTCACGGAAGGAGATGTTCTGGCAGCGCCGCTCGGACAAAGCGGCTCGGTTTGAAAACTGGAAGTGGCTGGAGTCCGCAAAAGGTAAAGGGCTCTACGACATCAGCGCAGACCTAGGTGAAAAGCATGATCTCTCGAAAGAGAAACCCGAGATCGCGAAGATGATGGAGGAAAAATTTGCCGCGTGGCGCAGAGTGATGGAGGCCACCGAGCCGCGCGGCCCCTTCCTGGATTATTGAAAAAGCCGCCACAGAACATCATTTGAGATTCTTTGAGCCTCCCTTGGCCCCCTTCCCTTGCCACGAACGCCGAGACACGATTGTCGCAAAAAATTCACCAGACGATTCCCCAGAAATCTGCTAATGAGCCCTTCGCATCCAACTATGACAGACACTCCCGCGCGCCCCCAGGTCACCATTTCCGAATGGAAGGAAATCGTCGCCCCCTTTCAGGTTCCCTCCCTTTCACGCTCGATCTGGCAGATCGTGAACACGATGGTTCCGCTTGTGGCTTGCTGGTACCTGATGTGGCGCTGCCTGGAGGTGTCCTACTGGTACACGCTGGGCATCTCGGTGATCGCGGGTCTCCTTGTGGTGAGGGTCTTCATCATCTTCCACGACTGCGGTCACGGCTCCTTTTTTAAATCCAAACTGGCCAATGACATCGTTGGGTTCATTGCCGGAATGATCACCTTCACCCCCTATGGTCACTGGCGCTGGCAGCACGCCGTGCATCACGCCACCTCAGGTGACCTCGACCGCCGTGGCGAGGGCGACATCTGGACGCTGACCGTGAAGGAGTATCTGGAGGCTTCACCTGGGAAGCGCATGGTTTACCGTGTCACGCGCAATCCTTTCATCTTGTTAGTTATTGGACCGCTTTTTCTCTTCCTGCTTTATCAGCGCGTCTCCTCCTCGGGTGCCAAGGGCAAGGACCGCGCCTCCGTGTTCTGGATGAATGTGGCGCTCACCTTCATGGTCGCGGGCCTTTGCTGGCTCTTCGGCTGGAAAGAATACCTCATGATGCAGCTTCCCGTGACAGCAGTCGCCGGAGCGGCCGGCATCTGGATGTTCTATGTGCAGCACCAGTATGAAGATGTTTACTGGGAAAAACACGAGGGCTGGAACTACACCACCGCCGCGCTGGAAGGCAGTTCCTTCTACAAGCTGCCAAAGATCCTCCAGTGGTTCACGGGCAACATCGGCTTCCATCACGTCCATCACCTCAGCTCGAAGATCCCGAACTACTATTTGGAGCGCTGCCACTACTCCCATCCGCTCTTCAAGTCAGTAAAACCGCTGACCTTCTGGAGCAGCTTGAAATGCGCCAGCCTGCGCCTTTGGGACGAGGAGTCTCGTCGCCTCGTCGGCTACAGCCATCTGAAGAAGCTCCAGCAGGCCTGAACTGCTCAATCCGGCAGCAGGTAACCTGCCGCAAGCGTGCGGTAATCCCGCACCTGCTGTGCTGCCCAGTCGGCGCCTTTCCCGAGTTCATTCGCCATGAGTTCGGCAACGACGGGCGCAGCCTCGATGCTCACGCGGGCATCCAGCAGCAGCGCGCGGGTTCGGCGGGAGAGCACATCCTCCACCGTGCGCGCCATTTCGTGGCGACAGTGCCAGATAACTTCGGCTTTCACAAACTCCAGCGCTGGGTGCAAGCGCTCGCCTAGGGTAGCATCGCCTTCGATCAGTACGCGAATGCTGGCGGCATCGCTGCCGTAACTGCGCAGATGGCTGGTATCCACAGTCGTCGGTTCGGAGCCGTGGATAGCCAGCGTCTGCGTGTTGCAGAGGCACTGATCCAGCGCGCCGATCATCTCGGCGTGGTCGATCACGTCCTCGGCCATTTTGCGGTAAGTCGTCCACTTGCCACCCGCGATGGTGATCAAGCCGGAGTCGGAAATGCCGATGTGATGGTCTCGTGAAAGTGCCGCCGTGCTTCCCGCCTCCGCTTTGATCAGCGGGCGCAGTCCGGCGAAAACGCTGAGCACATCCGCAGGCCCTGGATCACGCGTGAGGTAGCGGGTGATCTGCGTGAAGATGAAATCGATCTCCTCCGGCAGTGCCCGTGGTTCCAGCGATGACGACTCCACCGGCGTGTCCGTCGTGCCCACCACCACGCGCCCATGCCACGGCACGGCGAAGAGCACGCGCCCGTCGTCCGTCTTCGGGATCATGATGGCCGTATCGCCCGGCAGGAACTCGCGCGGCAGCACGAAGTGGATTCCCTGGCTCGGGCTGAGCATCGGCTTTGTGGCGGCGTCATCCATCAAACGCACCGAGTCGGCAAAGACGCCCGTGGCATTGATCACCACCTTCGCCCGCACCTCGAATTCACGCCCACCTTCCTCATCGCGAAGCAGCACGCCAGCGATGTGCGGCCCGTCTTTGATCAGGCCGCAGCAGCGTGTGTAGTTGATGAGCAGCGCGCCTTTTTCTGCCGCAGTCTGGGCGAGATTGATGGCCAGGCGCGAGTCATCGAACTGTCCGTCATGATAAATGATGCCGCCGTTCAGACCCTCGGGTTCGATGTTCGGCAGCAACTCGATTACATCCTCCCGCGTCAGCCAGCGCGAGGGCTCCAGCCCCAGCTTCCCCGCGAGCCCGTCATACACTTTCATGCCGATGCCGTAAAACGGTCCCTCCCACCAATGATAGTTCGGGATCACGAAAGGCATGCTGTGCGCCAGATGCGGCGCATTTCGCACCAGCAACCCTCGCTCACGCAGTGCCTCCAGCACCAGCGAGACATTCCCCTGTTTCAGATAACGCACGCCGCCATGCACCAGCTTCGTGCTGCGGCTGGAGGTGCCTTTGGCAAAATCCGACTGCTCCACGAGCAGCACTGAGTGCCCCCGCGCCGCTGCATCCACCGCCGCCCCCAGCCCCGTGGCCCCACCGCCGATGATGACGATATCGAAGTGCTCACCACTACTGGCGTGGGATAGGAAGGCGTCGCGGTTCATGGTGTCGAGTCTAGCGGCGTGGTCGGAGCAGGGAAGTTCCAAGTTTCAGGTTTCACGTTTGCCAGGCAGGCCACCCCTGCTAGCCTCAGCCCCCCAAACTTCAACCCCACACACAACACATCCCATGTCCGACATCGCACTCGCCAAAGGAGAAAAATTCCTCGAAGACAATGCCAAGAAAGAAGGCGTCACCGTGACCGCCAGCGGTCTCCAGTACAAGGTCATCACTGAAGGCACCGGCAAGAGCCCGAAAGCCACCGACACCGTCGAAGTCCACTACGAAGGCACCCTCATCGACGGCACCGTCTTTGACAGCAGTTACCGCCGCAAAGAAACCATCGAGTTTCCCCTGAACCGCGTCATCGCCGGTTGGACCGAGGGCGTGCAGCTCATGAAGGAAGGCAGCAAATTCCGCTTCTACATCCCCTCCAAACTCGCCTACGGCACCCGTGGTGCTGGTCGCGACATCGGCCCGAACGAGGCGCTGATCTTCGACGTGGAGCTTTTCAAAGTGAAGTGAGGCGGACTCCCAATGTGGAGGAGCATGAACTTTCCAGCCTGTGTCTTCTAAAGGCCAGGCTGAAAAAGCATCAAGGCAGATGCACAAACTCCGGTGAGTTCAGCACGGCCCAGACGACGTCCTCCATCCGCTCGCGCCAGTCGGCGCGGAGGGCGGTGGTGGGTGGGTCGCCTTCGCGGGCGCGTTTTTCCATCTCGATCTTGATGCTGTTGGCTCCGGCGGAGAGATGGTTCGACCACGCGACATATTTCAAAGGCGGACGCACGATGGGCGGTGGTCGTTTGCCCTCAGGGATGATGCGTTCGGCGAATCCTGGACTCAGCATCTTCGCGAACGTGGCGCGTTCTTCGCTGGTCGGGCGGCGCGTGAGCAGGCGGAGGAAGAGTTGCTCGATGAGTTGATCGGCGGTGATGTCCTTCTGCAAGGCGAGCGCAGTGAGGCTGCCTTTTTCACTCAGCGTGGTGACCCAGCGGCCGAGCATGCCGTTGGCGAGGATGGCGGGCTGGCGGACATTCGCGGCGGTTTCACGCACGCTCTTCGGGTCCTGACGCGAGGAGCGCCAGCCAAAGTTTTCCAGGACATCGACGATGGCCTGCGCCTTCGGAATGGCGAGACTGGGGCGGTCGCGCTCATTCGAGAGCGAGGTGAACTCCCACGCGCGACGCGGATGGCCGAGGCTGATCATCGCGCTCTGCGACTGCGTGCCGTCGTTGTCCATCGTCAGCTCCTCGGAGTCGAGATCCTTGCCCACGGCGGCAAAGAGCGAGTCCACAATTTGTTCGGCAGTCATGCGGCGTGGCAGCGGCGCGGCGAAATCCGGCGTGGTGCCGGGCAGAAGCGGGCGCGTCTCGCGCTGGTAGGCCTCGGAAGTGAGGATGAGGCGCTGCAGGTGCTTCATGTCGTAGTTGTGCGCGACGAACTCACGCGCCAGCCACTCCAGCAGCTCGGGATGCGTGGGCTTCGAGGCCTCCCAGTCATCCACTGGCTCCACAAAGCCGCGTCCCATGAGTTGCTTCCAGATGCGGTTCACGATGACCTGCGCGAAGCGCTCGTTCTGTGGCGAGGTGATGAGCGCAGCGAGTTGCTCACGGCTGTCATCCTTCTTCGGCGCGGCGGCGATTTGATCTGCGGGCAGCAGTTTCTTTTCAAACAACGCCGGCCAGGCTGGTGCAATGACCTCGCCGGGCTTCAGCGTGATCGGGATGAGCGGTTTGCGTCCGGCGAAGGTCGTCATCGGCACCGAGGAGGTCGCGGGCAGCGTGATAGCCTTGCGGTTCAGCATGGCGGCCATCTCAAAGAGGTCGCGCTGCTTCGACTGATGATACGGCGAGTCGTGGCAGCGCGCGCAGGTCATCTCCTGACCGAGGAAAGCGGTGCTGAGGATGTGCGCCTTCGCGGCCATCGGCACATCGTTTTCCGCCGCCATCGAAAAGCCCGCCGGACCACCCGCGAGCACGCCGCCCTCCATGCGCACGAGCTCGGTGACGAAGCAGTCCATCGGCAGATTGTCGCTCAGCGCCTCGTGAATCCAGAAGCGGAAGGGGCCGGAGTTGTTCAGGCTCGGCTTGAGGATGTTCGGATTCTCCGCCAGCACGTCCTGCCAATACGCCGTCCAATGATCTGCCCAGCGTGTGTCTTTGAGCAGGCGGTCCACCGCACGCTCGCGACGCTGCGGCGAGTCCTCGGCGAGGAAGGCCTCGATCTCTTCCGCGCTCGGCACCACGCCCACGGTATCGAGTGTCACACGGCGCAAGAACTCAAGGTCTTCAGTCAGCGCAGTCGGCTCGATCTTCTGGCTGGCGCTGGCAAAACTCGCGCCCTGCGTGATCCAGTCGGCGAGCAGTTTGCGCTGTGCATCACTGAGCGGATCGCCTTTCGGCGGCATGATCTCATCGCCTGCGTCAGGATGAACCATGCTGATGAGCTGGCTTTCGGCAGGTTTGCCGGGAACGATGGCCGGTTTGCCCGATTCGCCGCCTTGCTGCGCGGCTTCGAGCGTATTCAGGCGCAGGCCGCCCTTCGCCTTCTCTTCATGACAACGGAAGCAGTTCTCCGCGAGGATCGGCTTGATCTGCTTAGCGAAATCAATGCCGCCAGCAGCTTGCGTACCGGCTGTGTTTGCCTTGGCCCATGACGCGGCGAGGAGCGTGTCGATGCCAGCCTGTTTGAACGGCTTTTTCGCGGCGATGACCTCACGCGCCTGCTCGTGACGCTGCGCCCAGTACGCGTCCTGTTTCGCCCGCAAGCTGTGGCGCTGCTGCTGATCATGCAGGGCGTAGAAAGCGAGGCGTTCCTTGCGGAAGTCGGCCCATCCTTCATCGGTGAGCGGCACGACTTTCGCCGAAGGCGTGAGCAGCGTGTGCATGCCATCGGTTTGACGCAGGCTGAGGCTCGTCTCGCCCAGCGTGGTGCGCACGCGACCGTTCCCGGCGATCATTTCGAAGACGTAGTCGTGCGGCTTGCCATCGCTCTCGATGCTGATGCGTGTCTCGCGATCACCGGGGCCGAGCAAACGCAGCGCAGGCCCGCTTTTCTCCGCTTCTGCATGTTCCACCTCGTTGTGCGCACCGCCGCCGGTTTGGCCGAAAAGGATCTCGGCGATCACCTTGCCATCCAGCCACAAGCGGCCTTGTCCACGCACGCGCATGAGCAACTCTTGTTTGCCCGCAGGCAGCGCGATGCTCGCCATCGCACGCAGCAGATACGGATTGCTCCGCTCGGCACGCACGCCGGTGTCCGTGTACTTCTGCGCGATCTGAAAGAAGCCGAACACGTCCTCCTCATACACATCAGTGGGCTGTGGATACTGGCGCGGCCACTTCGCAGCCTTGCCGATGTTTTCGACGATCTCCATACGCACCTTGCCCTTCGGCAATCCACCTTCCGGCAGCACTGGCGTGTAAGGCTCCACCGGATAACGCGCGGCGATGGTTTTCTCCGGCAAGATGCCGCGATACAGCCGCACCTCGTCCATGAGTCCATCGAAGCTCACGCTCTCCTTTTTGCCCATCGACGTGCCGAGCCAGACCTCGTCATTGTCCACCACCGGAGCCTGTTTCGTCGCGCCGCCCATGTCCCAAGCGCCCGGCGCGAGTTCGCCATCAATGTAGCCGCAAATCGTCTCCGGTTTGCCAAACTCATACGTCACCGCCACATGATGCCAGCCGCTGCTCGTCGCGATACCGCCCGTCGTCGTCCAGCGATGCCAGTCGCCTGCTTGATCGCCGTCTTTGCGACTGCGGAAGAGAAAACTCGGCCGCAGGAAGCCGCCAGCGTCCCAAAGTCGCAGCCCATAGTTTTGGTTGTTCGCGTCCTGCCCCGGATTCGACGTGCGCCCTTTGCCGAGGATATAAACATTCCCGCCCTTCGGTGCCGAAGCCGGATTCACCCAGGCCTCGATGGTGATCGCGTCGCCATTGTCAAAATCGAACAAGCTCTTTTCCCCCGGATCAGTCACACGAATGAAGCTGCCCTTCGCTCCTTCAAACTTCGCCGCTTTATTCGAGGTCTGGATGTGCTTGAACTGCTTCGGCGAAGGCCCGTCCTGTTGAAACACCACACCGCCCTCGGCTTTGCCAAGGTCAGCCTTGTCACCATCAAACGTCCACTGCGCGACAGGCGTGGGATCAGCGGCGAAGGAGGTGCTCGCGAGGGCGAGGAGAGATAACGCAGATTTTTTCATGAGAAGCAGCGACGGAAATACGGATGCAAAGCGACGCTTCACGCCGTCTCCGGCATGAAAGTGGGGAAGCTGGTCCTTGGGCGGATGAAACGGGCGCGGTGGATACCGCCGCATCCCCCATGTCCAGGTCATCGGCGAGGATGACGACTGAACGACAAGCACGAAAACAGAAGGAACAGATGCCCCTTCATAACAGCGGCGGTTACTTGTTCGGCGTCTTCTTCATGTACTCGCTCGGCGTCATGAACACGACGTTCTTGGATTTCAGGAACGCGATGATCTCGACGAAGCCCGCCCAGCGTTTGTCATCCCACTGTTCGGGATGGCCTTGGAGCACGAGCACGTCTTTGGTGGCGGCGCTCTTCTCATAGAAGGCGATGAACTTGGCCGAATCGGGCACGAAGGTCGGGTTCTCCAGCGCCATCACGCGCGGGATGCTCAGTCGCGTGAAGAACTTGGGTTTGGCCGGACCATAGAGCCAGATTTTGATCTCCGACACGCCTTCCATCGCCTCATCGGTGGCATCCGTGGTGCCGCTCCAGTGCGGACCGAAGGCGGGGAGGTCAAAGCCGAGCTTGTCCTTCGCCAGCTTCTCGCCCTTCGCCAAAATCGCCCGCTGTTCCGCTGCGGTGCCGGTTTCAAATTCACCCGTGTCGCTCGCGCCGCGCATCTTGTAGCCGTGCATCCACAGCTCGATCTGTCCCGCCGCCTGCACATCCTTCAGCCACCGGAAATACATCGCGTTGTCCTTTTCCAGCGACTCCGTGATGACACCGAAGGAGCCCTTGATGCCCTGCGCGACCAGGTAGTCATGCACCTTCTGCCAGCGGTCCGACACCGGCTTCGTGCCAACTCGCCGCGCGATCACGTCGTCGAGCTTGAGGAGGATGATTTGGGGTTCGGCGGCGTGGGCGATGGCGCAGAGGCAGAAGTAGAAAAGTAGATGGCGCATGGTGTGTGGGAATTACTTCGCTGAAGGCTTTGTCGTCTCGACGGCAAGTTCCGCTTCCGGCACGAGTTCGATCTTCACGTCCGCGCCTTTGAGGTGCTTGTCGAAGAAGTTCTGCATGAGTTGAATGACGGCGGGTTTGCCGAAGGCAGGACCGCCGTGGCCGGAGCCGGGGAGGGTTTGCAGCCAGACGGCGACGCCTTTGGCCTTCAACGCAGCTTCGAGCTGCACGCTTTGCGCGTAGGGCACGAGGGTGTCGTGCGTGCCGTGGAGGATGAGAAAGGGCGGATTGTCCGCGCTGACATAATGCACGGGGCTGACGGCGGCGGCCTTAGGCTTGTCGTCGAGCTTCGTGCCGATGAGGCCGGAGTAGGGATCGCTGGGTGTGTTGAAGGTGAAGATGTTCTTCACGTTCTTGTCCTCGGCAGCCTGCTGCACGACGGTGGTGAAATCGGCGGGGCCGAAGATGTCGCACACGGCCTGCACGCGGTCGGATTGATCCGCATGACCACCGATGGGCGCGAAGGCTTTCTTGTCACCGGCAGTGCCGACGAGCGCGGAGAGGTGCCCGCCTGCGGAGCCACCCACCGCGCCGAGACGCTCAGGATCGAAGTTGTATTCCTTGCTGTGCGCCCGCAGCCAGCGGATCGCGGCCTGGCAGTCTTGAATCTGCGCAGGGAAGACGGCCTTCTGACTGAATCGATACTCCACACTCGCCACGGCGTAGCCTTTGAGCACCATGGCAGATACGGGGCACGGGAATTTGTTCCCCGCACGCCAGCCGCCGCCGTGGATGTGGACGATGAGAGGCAGCGGTTTGTCCGCAGGCTTCTCCGGCAGGTAGAGATCAAGCTTCTGCGCTTCATCTCCATCCGCGATGTAGGCGATGTCCTTCTCCATCTTGATGCCCGCTGGCAGCGTGAACGGCTTGGGCGCTGGTTTGGCTGATTGCGCGAGAGCAACCGTGATCAGGAGAGTGAAGAGGAGGATGAGCGGCTTCATCATAAGTAGCTTCGAGTGGCACTTGCCTTGTGGAAACCATTTTCCTGATTTTGGCAAGAGTGATCAAGAAACGGAATGAAGTCACGGATTGAACAAGTCGCGCAACTCGCCATGAAGCTCGGAGCCAGGCGTCTGGCCGATTACGGCTCGATCAAAAGCCGCCATGACTTCACGCAGCGGCAGTTGATGAGCGGCCTAATCCTCAAGACTTATCTCAAGACGACCTACCGAGGAGTCATCGACTGGCTGGAGGGCCACTCCGGGCTGCGCCGCGTGCTGGGCTTGCAGCACAAGCTGCCGCAATACACGGCGTTGCAAAAGTTCAGCGCCCGCAAGGACGTGCAGGCGGCGTGCAGCAGGCCACAGAACTCGCCGTGGACGCCACAGGATTGGAGCCGCACAGCGCCAGCGCCCACTATGTCAGCCGAGCTGGGCGGCAGAAGAGCCGGTATATGAAGCTCTCGCTGATGATCGTGTGGGCGGCATGAAGCGACTGTGCGGAGCTGCATTGAGCGCCCGTCGCGAAATCTACCAGCGCCAACAAACCGCTCTGCGAGTGCTCGCCTACGCCCTGCACCGTCAGGGGCTTTTCACCCATTGATCTTTTCAACAGGCCAAGTGACACTCGAATCTACGCGCTCATCCCAGGCTAGAAAGGCTGAGCCACAGCCGTTTGCATCGCCCCGCTCACGAATGCCCCCCCTGATTGTCGCTACCACTGTCCTGCTGCTTGTCTCGCTTGCCGAGTGGCTGCATGCGCGGCGCATCCGAGTGGCGGCGCGGTTGGCGTTCGGAACGGAGGGCGCGAAGACCTGGACTCATGCGGTGCCGTGGCTGCGCGTGGCGAGTCTGACGGCGTTTGCCTGGGGCGTCACAACCTTGCTGATGCTCAAGCTCGAAGCGCCGGATGATGCGACGGCCAAAGAGCGGCACGATGCGGAGGCGACGCGGCTGGTGTTTGTCGCGGATTTGTCGCCGAGCATGTTTTTGCAGGACTCGGGGCCGGATGGCACGCTGACACGTCATGCGCGAATGCGCGAGGTGGTGGAGGGCATCCTCCAGCGCGTGAGCGGGAATCTGCGCTTCGGTGTGATCGGGTTTTATACCGATTCGCTGCCGGTGGTGATGGAGGCGCGTGATCCTGAACTCGTGCGCAATGTGTTCGATGGACTGCCGCTCACGTATGCGATGCCTGTTGGTCAGACGGATCTCGGCACGGCGGTGAATCGCTCGCTGGAACTCGTGGCGGACTTTCCGAAGGGCAGCACGCGCGTGATTATCCTCACGGACGGCGACTCCATTCCGCTCTCGCCGATCAATCCACGGCCGGCCTCAGTGCACGAAGTGCTGGTGCTCGGCATCGGCAATCCGCATAAGGGTAGCTTCATCGACGGCCATCAATCGCGTCAGGAGGCCGATACTTTGCAGCGCGTCGCGACCTCTCTGCTCGGCGTTTATCATGATGTGAATGACAAGCATCTCGCGACCGAGGCGCTGGGCGATCTCGTCGTGCCACTGGCCTTGCCGCATCAAGGCCTCACGCTCGCGCAATGGGCGGTGCTGGCGATGGTGCTCGGCGCGTTTATCTATGCGTTCATCCCCGTCGCGCTTGAGTTCTTTGGCTCGGACTGGACGGTGCGCAGTGTCAGGAAGGAGGCGGCATTGGCACGATGAGGAAGTTTTTCACCCTGCTCTGGCTGCTGTGTCCGGTGGCAGCGTTGTATTACCACTTCAATGAAGGTCAAAACGAGCTGGCTCGCATCAAGGCGCGCAAGCACGTCGAGCAAATCCGCGAGCTGGAGCGCATGAAGGAGCCGGACTGGGCGACCATCATCGAGGAGTATGACAAACTCAGCGCTGAGCTGCCGAAGACCGAAGCGCCGCTCGTGCATCATCAGATTCGTCTGGCGAAATCGAAGGCGCAGTTGGAGCTGCTCGATGTCGCGAGCTCCATCGAGGAACTGACCAGCCTGCTGCGCGAGGCGGCGCAGACGCATGGCGAGGATGCGAAGATCACCCGCGCCGTGCGCGAGATGCTCGGCAAGGCACACTATTACGCGACCTATCTTTTGAAGACCAACGGTGCCGCCGAGGAAGAATGGCGGCCCTTCGCCGAGCGCACGCGGCAGATTTTCCGCTTCCTCGCGGAGCATCAGGAGCCCGGTGCGCTCGCGAAGTATGAAGATCGCGTCGCGGCGGAGTTTGCGAAGACCATTGAGAAGTGAGTCGAGACACCTTCGCGCACTTCCTGTATCTGAGTCACCTCTCCTAACTCTTGCTGTGCAAAAAAGCTTGGGCTGGCGAGGCGCTGTATGAGGTCATTTCCCGCGCGAGATGTGGCAGGGTGGCAGCCCCCAGGGCAGTGTGAAGAAAATGGCGACGCGTGGACATGAGCGTGAGGCGTTGGTTGGTGAGCGGGCTGATAAAGTGGCGGGCACTGAAATCCAATCCCGGAATTTCACACCGCGAGAGATGAGAAAACCCCAGAGAATACCAAAACGGATTTCTCTGCGGTCTTCTAAACTCTGCGGTGATAAAGTCTGGGCTGGAGGAGCCTGCCGTCATTCTCCTCGATCGCCAATGAAGACACGGTTGCACCCGGAATGGCGGAGTGATAGCCTTCGCCACATGAGCACCAAACAGCAAACCTTGTCCTGGCTGGCAGAGCTGCCGGAGGAGCCGTCGGCTTGGCGCGAGTTGCATGATGATGCCCGCCTGCTGCGGGATATCGCGGCGGCGGAGGATGATGTGAGGAACGGGCGTGAACGTCCCTTGTCGGAAGCCAGGGAACTGCTGGAACAAAA